>JAZUOC010000150.1:0-3504 GCA_045604465.1 Acutalibacteraceae bacterium | reverse complement strand
TTTAACATTTCCATATTCGGTTTGGGTTATGAAGTGAGGGCTGTCACACTTTCGTGCAACAGCCCCTTTAGTGTTTATTTGACCTTTACCGTTTTAACCTTACTGTATGCACCGTAAATCTTCTTTCCGTCTACTGTCTTATAGGCTCGAAGCTTAACATAATACTTCTTGCCTTTTTTACTCTTTACCCCAACTATTGACAAAGAGCCATTTTTAAACATTGAAAAGGAAGTGAACGATGTCGCCGTCCTTCATCACATATTCCTTACCTTCACTCTTGACTAAGCCCTTTTCCTTCGCCGCAGCGAGAGAGCCGAGCTCCATAAGAGTATCGAAGGAAACCACCTCGGCACGGATGAAGCCGCGCTCGAAGTCCGAGTGAATCTTGCCTGCTGCCTGGGGAGCCTTGGTACCCTTTTTGATGGTCCAGGCTCTTACCTCAGGCTGACCTGCAGTAAGATAGGAAATAAGACCTAAAAGGTTATAGCTTCTCTGAATGAGAAGATCAAGACCACTGGTTTCTACACCGAGATCGGCCAGGAACATCTCCTTATCCTCATCAGAAAGAGAGGAAATCTCAGCCTCGAGTCCTGCACAGATGGGAAGCACCTCACTGCCCTCTGCCTTGGCTACCTCGCAGACAGCCTTGTAATTTTCGTTGGTGTCGATGCCCGAAACGAAGTCTGCCTCACTCATATTACAGGCGTAAATAACAGGCTTAGAGGTAAGAAGCGCCGCATTGTCAAGGATAGCTTTTTCCTCGTCATTACATTCCACACTTCTCGCAGGCTGTTCGTTTTCGAGAGCCTCCTTGATTCTCTTGAGAAAATCAAGCTCTGAGGCGAGACTCTTATCACCCTTCATAGCCTTGGAAACACGGTCGATTCGTCTGTCGATCATTTCGAGGTCGGAGAGAATAAGCTCTAAATTTATGGTTTCCATATCTCTCTTAGCATCTACGGAGCCGTCGACATGGATAATGTCATCATCCTCGAAGCAGCGTACCACGTGGATAACCGCATCGACCTCACGGATATGTGAAAGGAACTTGTTTCCGAGACCTTCACCCTTTGAAGCTCCTCTTACGAGACCTGCGATGTCCACGAATTCGATGGTGGCAGGAGTGAATTTCACGGGGTTATACATCTCTCTTAATTTGTCGAGTCTGTAATCGGGAACGGCAACCACACCCACATTGGGCTCGATGGTACAGAATGCGTAGTTGGCACTCTGGGCACCTGCATTGGTGATTGCGTTGAAAAGTGTACTTTTACCTACGTTGGGTAAGCCTACTATACCAAGTTTCATATTTAAAACCTCATTGAATTTTTGTTTATTTTTTAATAACACCTCTCCGTCAGCCTCTCGGCTGCCAGCTCTCCTGACAGGATAACTGTCACGAAGTAACTGAGAGGTTTATTCAGCGGTAGCTGAAATAAGAGCCTGCTCGATGTCTGCGATAATATCCTCTGCATCCTCGATACCCACTGAAAGGCGGATAAGATCGCTCTTTACGCCTGCTTCCTCTAACTGCTTGTCCGTAAGCTGACGGTGAGTGGTGGAGGCAGGATGAAGAACGCAGGTCTTACTGTCAGCCACGTGGGTTACGATGGATGCGAGACGGAGAGAGTCCATAAACTTAGTAGCGGCCTCTCTGCCACCCTTGACACCGAAGGAAATAACGCCGCAGGTGCCGTCGGGCATATACTTTTTAGCTAATTCATACTGGGGATCGCTCTCAAGACCGGGATAGGACACCCATGAAACAAGCTCACTCTTTTCGAGATACTTTGCTACCTTGAGTGCGTTTTCGCAGTGCCTTTCCATTCTGAGGGCGAGAGTTTCGAGACCGAGACCCAAAAGGAAGGCGTTCTGAGGACCGGGAATAGAGCCGAGGTCACGCATAAGCTGAACTACACACTTGGTGATATAAGCACCCTTACCGAAGCGTTCGGTGTAGGTGATGCCGTGATAGGAGTCGTCGGGAGTAGTGAGACCGGGATACTTGTCATTCTGTGTCCAGTCGAAGTTACCGCTGTCTACGATTACGCCGCCTACCTGTGTAGCGTGGCCGTCCATATATTTGGTGGTGGAGTGAGTGATGATGTCTACTCCGTAGTTAAATGCCTGACATTTGATAGGTGTAGGGAAGGTGTTATCCACGATAAGGGGTACGCCGTGAGCGTGAGCAGCATTGGCGAACTTTTCGATGTCGAGTACCTGGAGTGAGGGGTTGGAAAGGGTTTCACCGAAAACAGCCTTTGTGTTTTCCCTGAATGCGGCATTAAGCTCTTCCTCGGTACAGTCAGGTGTTACGAAGGTAAACTCGATGCCGAGCTTTCTCATTGTAACATTGAAAAGATTGAAGGTTCCACCGTAGATAGCAGTAGATGCCACCACATGGTCACCTGCCGAGCAGATATTGAAAATAGCGAAGAAGTTAGCGGCCTGACCGGAGGATGTAAGCACTGCGGCTACACCGCCTTCGAGGTCAGCTATTCTCGCGGCTACTGCATCGTTGGTAGGGTTCTGAAGACGGGTGTAGAAATAACCCGAAGCCTCCAGATCGAAAAGCTTACCCATTTCGACGCTTGAATCGTATTTGTATGTAGTGCTCTGACAGATAGGAATCTGTCTGGGTTCACCGTTTTTAGGGGTATATCCTGAATGGATACATTTAGTAGCAATTTTATAATTACTCACTGCTATCATCCTCTTTTCTTTATGTTATCTTTTAAATTTGATAATATATTATATTACATCAGAGAGTTTAAGTCAAGATTAAGGTAAGGAAAAAAGATAAGGGTATATAAAAGAGAATATATTACAGATGTATTTGACGATAATACGGATATGGTGACGGTATGAAGGTGTAGTTTAATGGTTTAATTTTAGTAAGCCTTTGAATTCTACTGCATCCGAGCTGCAGTGTCACAGAAGTGTGTCCTTTAAGAATCCAAAACAAAAAGGACCGCTTTCTTGCAGTCCCTTTTCTAATATCAGTTATTTCCTCTATAAAATCTGTAATTATCCGTTATAGCCTGATTCGAAGGCCTTGAGATTGGTTTCTACTGTCTTAGGAGGAACAGTGGATTTGATAATATCAAGCCACATTTCCTTGTCTGTTCCGAGGAAACGTGCAGCCGCACCGAGAAGAACGATATTTGCACACTTGGCAGTGCCTGCCTCGAGAGCCTTTTCCAGAGCATCCACGCTTACAAGCCTTACGCCCTTGTCAGCTATCTTGCCCAAGATGTTTTCGGGATACTCAGCCTTACCCATAATTACGGGCATAGGATCAATTTTTTGTGTGCTTGAAATAAGAACGCCGTCCTTTTTAAGCCAGGGCAGCCATCTTGCGCTTTCAAGCTGCTCGAAGGAAATAATAATATCTGCTTCGCCTTTTTCGATTACGGGAGAGTAAACCTTTTCGCCGTATCTTACATAAGTGACAACACTGCCGCCTCTCTGGCTCATACCGTGAACCTCACAAGTCGGAGGCCA
>JAZUOC010000149.1:0-5413 GCA_045604465.1 Acutalibacteraceae bacterium | reverse complement strand
CTTTATTCTTTTTTTTTAGGGGCTGCCTTAGTGCAACAGCCCCTTGTTGTTTAGAAATTGTTGGGTGCGTTTTTGCGTGTATCGTCAGAGCGCTTGAATGGCATGGGGGAGGTCAAGAGTTCGATCCTCTCCGTCTCCACCACAGTATATCGAACAATTTTTTGCCTTAATTTTCATTTTTACAGCCCCGGTTAGTTCAGTTAAGCTTATTTAGTTTCCTTTTCGATAAAGCTTATTACATCCTTAACAGTTTTGAATTTTTTGATTTGAGAGTCAGGAATCTCGATATCGAATTCGTATTAGCTAGGGATTAACGGGGTTCTTATAAATTATTGCAGAAATCTTGAAAATAGAATAATAATATGATAAAATTATACAATGAAAGGTAGTGATGTGAATGAAAAGAATAAAAACCGTTTGGTATGAACATCAGAATGCTGACAGGTGGATTGATGAGTATCCGGAGTATTCTTTTTATAAACATATGAAAACCAATTCTGAAAAATATCCCCAATTAACAGCGGTCGAATTTCAAGGGAAAAAATATACTTATGCTCAGTTGATACGGAACATTGAAGAAGCAGCAGCTTCTCTTGTTGCTTACGGCATAAAAAAAGGTGATATAGTTTCAATAATAACACCCAATACGCCTCAGGCACTGTTTATGATTTATGCACTCAACCGAATAGGTGCTGTTGCAAATATGATTCACCCCTTGCTTTCAGCAAATGAAATACAGCATTTTGTAGAAAATACTGATAGTGTCGCAATTCTCACATTAGATATGATTTATCCTAAATTTGCAAAGATTAACTGGAAAACAACAAAAGCGCCCAAAATGATTCTTGCGAAAATAGCGGATGCTTTGCCCTGGTATGCCAAGACTGTTTATACCGTAAAAAATAAATTGAAGCTTGAATTCAATCCTTTACATGATGTGATTTACTGGAACGATTTTATCAATGAAGGCAAAAAGTTAAATCCTTCATTGCCTGCCGATGATGGAAAAGCGGACGATTTAGCGGTTATTCTCTACAGTGGCGGTTCCTCCGGTACTCCGAAGGGCGTTATGATAACTAATCTTAATATCAATAGCTTGGCTATGCATACATATGATATCGGTGGAATAGAGGATGTTATCGGTAAAAAATCTCTCGCTGTGATGCCGCTTTTTCATGGCTTCGGTTTGGTTATCTGTGTACATGCTATGCTCTCTTTGGGCTTTCACGTATATTTATTACCAAAGTATGATTTTAACGAGTGCAGTAAGCTTATTTTCAAGAAAAAAATCAACTGTATATACGGTGTGCCCGGGTTATACGAGGCGTTGATAAGAAGTGAGTATATAGATAAAAAGGATTTGTCCTTTATGGAGCTTCTTGTTTGCGGTGGAGATAAATTACCCGAAAAATTACAGATGAGAGTTAATAAACTGCTAAAAAAGGGCGGGGCGGATGTTGTACTGAGAGAAGCTTACGGTCAGACCGAATGTGTAGCCGGCTGCTCGATAAATCCGAAATTTGATACAAGGATCGGCAGTGCCGGCATTGCTTATCCCGATGTGTATTTTAAAATTGTCAAGCCGGATACTCAGGAAGAGTTACCTGACGGTGAAGACGGTGAGCTTTGTGTTTCGGGACCGCTCGTAATGAAGGGTTACTATAAAAACGAAGAAGCTACATCTAAAGCTCTTCAGCTCCATAGCGACGGTAAGCTGTGGCTTCACACGGGAGATATGTTCTCAAAAGATAAGGATGGATTTATATATTTCCGTCAGCGCAATTCAAGGATGATTATCTGTGGTGGCTATAATGTGTATGCTACTCAGATTGAAGATGTAATATGCTCTTGTCCTGCGGTGGCACAGAGCTGTGTCGTAGGTTTAAAAGACAGAGTTTACGGACAAAAAATAGTCGCATTTGTTGTTTTAAATAATAAAGCTGCAGACAAAGATGCGGTGCAGAAAAAGATAATGGAATGTTGCAGAAATAACCTGTCAGAATATTCTCTGCCTCACGAAATTATTTTCAGAGATGAGCTGCCTGTTACTAATATGGGCAAGATAAACTATTTATCTTTGGAAAAAGAAATAAACGGTGAAGGGAAGTAATAACTATGCTTGAAGAACTTCAGAAATTATTTAATGATGTCGTAGGTCGTGAAGATATAGAATTGACATTGAAAACAAAAATGAAAGATTTGCCGCTTTCGTCTCTGGGAATGGTTCAGCTTATCTGCGCTATTGAAGATGAATATGATATTGAAGTATCAAATGCTGATATGAAAAAATTCAAGACCGTAAAGGATGTTGCGGAATATCTTGAAAGAACGATAGGTTAATATTTTTTTGAGAAGGATTTTTATATGAGTTTGCTTATAATAAATACTTTGCCGGAAGATGATGGCGATGCAGTTGAAGCGATTAAGGTGTTGACTGAAAATGTTTCAGGATATAAGGTTATAAATGCATACAACATGAGCATTTCTCATTGCAGGGGTTGTTGTGATTGTATGTTAAAAACTCCCGGCATCTGTACTGTCAAAGATGACTATTCAGAGATTTTTCAGCTTTATTTTGACTATACAAATATTATTTTTCTTTCGGATTCATCTTTGAATTTTATAAGTCATAAATCTATCAATGTTATTCAGAGAATGTTTCCTCTGGTCACTGTTTTTTCTGTTTTTGAAAAAGGAAAAATTCTTCATATCCCGCGATACGAAAAAGAGTTCCGTATTGGCTTTTTATATAAGGGTAACCCGGATAAAAGTATATTATATCCTTGGTTTGATAAATTTATCGAGCATTTCAGCAGCACGTCATTAGGTATTTATCCTGTTAATTGTGCAAAGGAGATAAGAAAATGCATTTCGTTTTAATAAATTCCTCTCCTCATAATAAAGAATCAAGCAATACTGCTATGTTGTTGAAGCATTTCGAAAAGGGGATCACTGTTGCCGGCAGTACTTATGAAAGCTATTGTTTGTCTCAGAGAAGTCAGTGGGATAATATTATAAAAGCTATAGAAGCAAATGAAAACATAGTTTTTGCTCTTCCGGTTTATGCGGCTACAATTCCGGGACTTATGAAAGAGTTTTTAGAAGTGCTTTCAATTAATCAAAAAAATATCTGCAACAAAAATATTTCTTTTATAGTGCAAAGTGGATTTCCTGAGGCCTGTCAAAGAGTATTCTGTGAAAACTATCTGGAAACGATTCCTTCTTGTTTTGAAAGCCGCTTCAGCGGAATTCTCAGCTACGGTATAAATTCCAGGTTTATTAAAAATGTTGAGTTCAAGGAGATGCAGGATTCTTTTCGTCGGATGGGCGAATGCTTTGTAAAAAACGGCGGTACCTTTTTCTTTGAGGAAGCGTACGATTTTAACGGAAGTGAATATTTAACGGAGAAAGAAGCAAATAAGTTTAACAGGATTTTTACTTTTTTTTGTAAGCATATTTCAGAAGAAAGAGGCTACAATATAAGTTTAACATCAAAGCCTTATGACAACAGCAACACTAAATAAGAAAAAACGAATGATTTTTCTCTAAGGTAAATTAAAGTAAGGAATAAAAAAATGAAAATTTTTTCACCTACATCATCACAGAAAAATTTTTATAATAATTATCTTTCAGTTACAAACACATTGTGGAATCAAGGTGTTGTTTTTTGTTATGACAAAATATACAGTTATGAGCAATTAAATGAGGTTTTCAATAATCTTATACGTTCTTATGAATGGCTGAGACTTACTTTTGAAAAAAAAGAGAACGATTTTCAAGTTAAAATAAATGATTTTGAATATGTATTGTATCCTCTTCTGAATTTTGAATCCGAAGAAGAATTATTTGTTGAATCAAAAAGGATTATATCCGAACCTTTTGATATCAGAAAATGTCTTTTCAGAAATTATATTTTTCAGACTCATAATAAATCCGGGTTTATTATATGTGCCCATCATTTGATTATAGACGGCTTCAGCACTCAGATAATGGCAAATTTTTTTGATAAAAATATTGGTTCTCAGGCTTATGAACAAGAGGAAACAGTTGCTTTTGAGCGGTATGTAGAATGTGCTGAAAAATATAAAGACTCGCATCGGTACAGTGCGGACAGGAAATTTTGGTTGGAACAGTTTTCTGCTGATGCTGCCTTTTGTATCTTTGAAGAAAAGAAATCTTGGTTTGATAATAAATCAGACGAGGTTAATTTTGATGTGTCAAACAGTCTTTTCGGTAAGATAAAAAGCTTCTGCAGTTCAAGGGATATATCTGTACCGACTTTTTTTAATACTGTTTATGCAACATATATTTACAGGGGCTTGTGTCTTGATCGTTTTACCATAGGTGTACCGGTATTAAACAGAACGACTCAAGCGGAGTTAAATACTATCGGTCTGTACATGCACATTCTTCCGCTGTTTATCAACATTAAAAACGCTTCATTTGCAGATAATGCGATAGCTACAGAAGACTCTCAGCTAACTCTGTTCAGACATCAGAAGTTTACGCAATACGACATAAAGGAGATGCTGAAGGAGAATGGCACACCGATAAATTCACTGTTTGATATAGTTGCGGATTATCAGGAGTTCGAAAAAAATGATGACTATGAATTTGAATTTATTTACAGTAACAGTCTTTCTGTTCCCTTGGAAATCCATATGCAGTCCTTCGGTGATGAAAAGCACAATCTGAAAATCCGGTACAGAACTGCTATGTTTACGGAAAAGGAAATTCGGACTATGATGAATTCCTTTATCGCCATAATCGAAGATGCTCTTGCGAATCCCGACAAGAAAATTACAGACCTCGAAATGCTTTCTGTCAATGAAAAGCAGAAAATACTTTATGATTTTAATAATACAGCATATAGTTATCATATTACGGAAAACTCTACCATATACAGCCTCTTCGAAAAAACAGCAAAAGAAAATGAAAGCAAAATTTGTATCCGAACAGCAGAAAGAGAGCTTTACTTCGGTGAGATAAGGCGCATTTCGGGAAGTATCGACGCAAAAATCCGTAAGATTACTAAAATGGAAAAATCCGTAATCGCGGTAATCGCCGAACGTTCGCCGGAAATGTATGCCGCTATCTACGGCATAATCCGCGGCGGTAATGCATATCTGCCTATAGATCCCGATTATCCGCAGGAGCGAATAGACTATATTCTTAAAAACAGCGGAGCGGTCGCAGCTGTAGTTCAGGGTAAGTTTACGGACAGGATAAGAAATATTCCTTGTATTGATATGACAGAGCAGATGAACTGCGTGTCGGAGTACGTGCCTTTAGTATGTGCTGAGCCTGATGATACAGCCTATGTTATATATACCTCAGGCTCTACAGGCAATCCCAAGGGAGCGAAGGTGAGTCACAGATCAGCCGTTAATCGTATACTCTGGATGCACGATAA
>JAZUOC010000148.1:0-4476 GCA_045604465.1 Acutalibacteraceae bacterium | reverse complement strand
TGCCGTGGTCTGCTGAGGAAGATATCCGATTTCCTTACGCGAAAGACCGTCCTCAAAATGCAGATGTCCCGATTCGGTTTCCTTAAGTCCGAGTATGGATTTTATCAGCGTGCTTTTACCGCTGCCGTTTTCCCCTACTATACAGAGATAGTCACCCTCGTTCACGCTGAAATTCAGATTCTCGATGACCTTATTGTTTTCATAGCTGAGATATACATTTTTACAACTGATTAATGACATATTACTTCTCCTGTATCATTCGGAACATTTTTCGCATAATCCGTAAAGGACTGACTTGGAATTATCTACTTTAAAACGGTGATGCTCGAAAATATGCTCATTTACATTATTTAAGAATTCACATCCCAGATGTATAAACTCACCGCACTTCAGACACTTCAGATGCATATGACTGTTACAGTCCATTCCTTCATCTATGTACTGATACAGCGCACTTTTACTGGTACCGCCCGTGATTTTTCTGATTTTGCCTTCACCTACAAGCTTTTCAATGAACCTGTAAACCGTTGTCTTGCCCACAGGAGTTCCTTCAGCTCTGAGAGCCTCTGAAATTTCATCACAGGTAAACTGAGCTGATGTATTATTACGGAGAAACTCTGTGATGATGGCCTTCTGTCTGGTATTATATGTCGTATTCATAGCACCCTCCGAATTAGAAATTGAAATTCATTTTCAAATTATAATATTTTCATTGAAACTTGTCAATAAAAAAGCTCTATTAAATTGAAAAAATAATTATTATGTGATATTATAGTTACAAATAAAGGAGGTCTGTATTATGCAAAATTTATTATCATCCATTTTTTTAACCGCTACAACCGTAGCAGAAACATCTGAGCCGACTACACTCTATAACCCCTTACTCGATGAAAACGGTCAGTTTGTCGATGCATCGGAGGCAGTGGATAATATCGGCTCTTTATGGGAAGATTGGGACATCGTAAACAAGATTATATCTTATCTTCCTTCAATCATAATTGCTGTTGCGCTTATTGTTTTCGGCTTTGTACTCGCTAAGCTCTCTTCGAAAATCATAGTGAAAACACTGAGCGCCAACCACGTCGATCCCTCAGTGTATAACTTTATCAAAAGATTCGTTTCGGCAGGAATCAAATTCATTTTCATCCTTTTTGCCGTATCAATGTTCTATGACGTAAATTCTATTTTCGTTGCCCTCGGCGGTGCAGGTCTTGCTGCAGGTATAGGCTTACAGGACAGTGTCGCACAATTCGCCAGCGGTATACAGATTCTCATTAACCATCCCTTCAAAACAGGAGATTTCGTGGAGCTGAACGGTGTTTCCGGTTCTGTAGCGGATATACGTTTTATGAATACGGTAATAAAAACAGTAGACAACAAAAAAATTATCATCCCCAACTCTCATATAACTACCAACCACATAATTAACTATTCCGCCGAAAATACCCGCCGTGTTGACCTTCTGTTCTCTATCAGCTACACTGATGATATTCAGATGGCTAAAAACGTCATTCTTGACGTAATAAAAGCGAACAGTATGATTCTTACGGATCCCGAGCCTGCAGTTTTTGTTAATTCACACGAATCGAGCTCTGTTTCATTGGTCGCCAAAATCTGGTGCTCCGGTACGGATTACTGGGATGTTTACTACGCTATGCAGGAAAATGTAAAAATCGCCTTCGATAAAAACGGTATATCCATCCCCTATAATCAGGTCGATGTCCACATCGTAAATAAATAATAATTACAATATAATGTGTACCGCTTGTGATTTTGCACAAAAGATACAATAAATATTGAATATAATTCTATGTGAAGATTTCAGAAATCTATTGAAAAGTAAGTAAAAAAAAGTAAAATATATAATGACAGGAAAAATGTCGAAACAAGATGTATAATATGGGGGTAAAACGAAATGTCCAATTCATTAATTGAATACCTTGACACAATTCCTCAGGGCCGTCTCGGTATCATCGCGATGAGAGGTTGCGAGGAACTGGCAAAAAAGGTCAGCGATCAGATTTTAGAATGCCGTGCAAAATTCCAGCAGGATGACGATAATCTTCATCTTAAAGGCTACCACAGGGATTCTTATATAATTAATGCTGTTTTCCCGCGTTTCTCTACCGGTGAAGGTAAAGGTGTTATCAATGAATCTATTCGCGGTTACGACCTCTTCATCATCACGGACTGCTTCAATTACAGTGTTAAATATAAAATGTATGACCTTAAGGATGCGAACGGTGAGCCTCTTATGGTTCCCATGAGTCCCGACGATCACTTCGCAGACCTTAAGAGAGTTATCTCAGCCTGTGCAGGCAAAGCAAAGAGAATTACCGTTATTATGCCTATGCTTTACGAAGGCAGACAGCACAGACGTTCAGCGAGAGAATCTCTCGACTGTGCCCTCGCACTTCAGGAGCTCGAAAATATGGGCGTCAGCAATATCATTACCTTTGATGCACATGACCCCAGAGTTCAGAACTCTATCAGAATCGGATTTGAAAGTGTTTCCCCCACTTATCAGATGATAAAAGCAATCGCTAAAAGTCTTAATAACGATATTAAATTCAGACCCGAAAATACTATGATGATTTCTCCCGATGAAGGCGGTATGGGCAGATGCGTTTACTATTCCCAGGTTCTCGGCGTAGAGCTCGGTATGTTTTACAAGCGCAGAGATTTCACACGTGTCGTTGACGGCAGAAACCCCATCATCTCCCACGAATTTCTCGGCGATAATGTAGAAGGCAAGGATGTTATCGTGGTCGACGATATGATTTCGAGCGGCGACTCGATGATCGATGTCTGTAAGCAGCTTAAGAGCCTCAAAGCTAAGAGAATCTTCGTCTTCTCCTCCTTCGGTCTTTTCTCATCGGGACTCGAAAGATTTGATAAAGCTTATGCTGAAGGTATCTTCGACAAAATCTTTACAACAAACCTTATTTATCAGACACCCGAGCTTCTCACCAAAGAGTGGTATTATTCGGTAGATATGTCTAAATATGTAGCACTCATCATTGACACGCTTAACCACGACAGATCTGTAAGCCCCTTCCTTAATCCTATTCAGAAGATTCAGGAATATATCGAAAAATACGATCTTAAATAATGCTTTTAAAAATAAAAATAACTGTTACGTGAAGGTAACAGTTATTTTTTTATGTCACGGTATAAAATATGCGGTACATCCGAAAGAATGTACCGCATAATCAGCACTGATTATTCAGCTGCCTCTTCTGCTACTGCTACTGCTTCTGCAGCTTCTTCTGCAACCTCAGCTTCAGCCTCTACAGCTTCAGCTTCGTCAGTTTCAGCTTCGTCAGCTTCCTCAACTACCTCGGGTTCGAGAAGAACACGGATTGAAAGGCTGATACGATGCTTGTCATAATCAACATCAGTAATCTTAACAGTTACTACATCACCGATTGAGAGAACCTCTTTGGGAGATGCGATGTGACGATTAGCGATCTGAGAAATGTGGATGAGACCTTCTACACCGTCGATGATTCTGGCGAATGCACCGAATGTGGTAAGTCCGACTACAGTAGCTTCAACTACGGAACCGATCTCATAATCTCTCTTGAAGATTTCCCAGGGATTGTCTTCAACTCTCTTATAGCCGAGAGAGATCTTTCTCTTTTCGGTGTCAAGAGCCTTAACGTAAACCTTAACGGTATCGCCTACGTTTACAACCTCGGAGGGATGCTTGATTCTTGTCCAGGAAAGCTCAGAGATATGTACCATGCCGTCTACGCCGCCGAGATCGACGAATGCACCGTAGTTAGTAAGTGACTTAACTGTGCCGGTGAATTCCTGGCCTTCTGCGATGTCAGCCCAGAAAGCATCTGTAGCTGCCTTGCGTTCTTCTCTGATAACAGCACGAACTGAACCTACTACGCGCTTCTTCTGCTCGTCAAGGTCAATAAGTCTGAACTTAACGGTCTGCTTGAGAAGCTGAGAAAGATCCTCGTCCTTGCCAAGACCTGTAAGTGAAGCAGGGATAAATACTCTTGCTCCTAAGGGGTATACGATAACACCGCCTCTTACAACTTCGGAAACAACCGCTTCGAGAATCTCGTCGTTTTCCTTAGCTGCTACGATGTTTTTCCATGATGCTCTTCTGTCGTAAAGACGCTTTGAAAGCTTCATGGTGCCTTCATTATCATTTGTTTTCATGATAATGAGATTGAGCTCGTCGCCGATTTTGAGTTCCTTTGAAGGATCGGCTGTGGGATCATTGCTGTATTCTTCAACAGGGATGAAACCGGCGTATTTTCTGCCAATGTCAACTTGAATCTCGTTGGGTGCAATGCCAACAACAATACCAACAACATTGGGGTTATCACTTGTATCGTCAATGCTATCAACGGCTGCTAAGAACAGCTCCTGATCCTGTGTCTCCTTTGTGATTTTTTGTTCATTAAAGTTTTCGGTCATAATGACTTCAACCTCCTTTATTATACGTGCAGGTGT
>JAZUOC010000147.1:0-16475 GCA_045604465.1 Acutalibacteraceae bacterium | reverse complement strand
CATTATTTAAATTATCATATGCTATGGCGTTATCCTCGGAAAATACGATGCCTCTGCCCTCGACGAAGGCTGTTATTTTTTCTGTTCCGAGATCTATACCTATATTCTGTACCGACACTTTTTTCACCGTCCTTTGCTTTGATTTTATTTGTTTTTTTCCTCTTTGTCAAGGTCGAAAAAGTTAAGATTTGATGTAATGGCTACCGCAGCGCAGAAAACATCCTTTGCGCCGTGCTTCATAAGCACATCCGAACACTCTCTGAGGGTGGCACCCGTGGTTTTTATGTCGTCGCAGAGAAGCACGGTTTTTCCCTTGAGATCCGTGCCTTCTTTCAGCGAAACGGAGCCTATTATGTTTGTCATGCGTTCCTTTGCCTTAAGGCTGTGCTGTTTCTCCGTGTTCTTGCTTTTAATCAGAAGGTCCTCACAGGTCAGAAATAGCTTTTCAGCGGTTCTTTCCGCTATGAGCTGTGATGGATTATAGCCGCGTTCCTTTATGCTTTCCTCCGAAGAGGGAACGAAGGTAACTGTATCGAAGTCCGTATCGGCGTAAGCTGTAGCCACCCTTTCGGCAAGACAGTCACCGAAATAGCGGTAAATTCTTTTCCTTCCTCCGAATTTAAAGAAGATAAGCATATTTCTGATAAGTCCGTCATAGCTGAAGACTCCTGTTATGTGGGAAAGGGGAGTGGTAAAGGCAGTATCACAGGAGCACAGCTCGTTTTCCTTGCCGCAGTGTTCACAGCAGTTCTCGGAAAGTCTGACCTCATCACTTCCGCAGCAGAGACAGAAATCCTCGTTGACTTTAAGTGTTTTACCGCAGAGAGGACATTTTTCTGGAAAAAATATTCTTGACAGCAATTCGATCTTTTTCATTTTAGCTTCTCTCTAAAAAATGCTTTAAGGCAGAATAGCGCCGTGTCTTTTTGTCGTTGTCCACCATAGCGTAAATCTGTGCCTGTGTGCCGACTAAAATAAGACGGGTTTTCGCTCTCGTTACGGCGGTGTAAAGGAGATTACGGTAGGACAGCTGAGGGATTACGGAGCATACGGGCATAATGACAGCCTCGAACTCACAGCCCTGACTCTTATGCACCGTAATGGCATAGGCAAGGTCAAGCTCACCTGCATTCTCGAAGGGGTAAACGGCTATTCTTCCGTCGAAGTCTATTTTCATAAAGGAGGCGTTATGGTTAATGGCGGTTATGATGCCTATATCACCGTTAAAAATACCGCTTGAAGCCTCTTTGCCTCTCGTCCAGACTATATCGTAGTTATTTTTTATCTGCATTACCTTGTCGCCTTCACGGAAAATCTTACCGGCACCTGCGAATTCCTCTTTATTTTTAGCGGCTGGATTAAGAATACCCTGTAGGGCAGCGTTAAGACTCACCGTACCCAGCTCACCTTTTTTAGACGGGGAGATAATCTGTATATCCTCGATGGGGTTATAGCCGTAGGCCTTAGGCAGACGGTTTACATAAAGGTCAACCACCGTAGAAGCAGACTGGAAAATACTGCCTCTTTGCAGGAAGAAAAAGTCTTTGTCCGTGTGGGAAAGGTCCGGATATTCTCCGCGTACTATTTTATGTGCATTGGTGACGATTAGGCTTTCGAGACTCTGCCTGAAAACCTCGGTAAGGGCTACTACGGGAAGAAGCCCGGAGGAAATTATATCCTGTAAAACATTACCTGCACCTACAGGCGGCAGCTGATCAGAGTCGCCGACCATTATGAGCCTGCAGCCGAGGGGAAGTGCGTCTAAAAGTGCGGCGAAAAGATGAGTGTCCACCATCGAAAGCTCATCTATGATAACCGCATCTGCCTCCAGCGGATTTTCCATATTGCGTACAAATTTTGGCCTGCGGCTTCCGTCGGTCCATTCGACCTCTAAAAGACGGTGAACGGTTTTCGCTTCCTTGCCTGTGACCTCACTCATTCTCATAGCGGCTCTGCCTGTGGGAGCGGCTAAAAGGACACGTAGCTTTTTCTTTTCGTAAAGCTCTAAAATTCCGTTAAGAGTGGTGGTTTTACCTGTGCCCGGGCCGCCTGTGAGAACTAAAAGTCCCCGTGTAACGGCTGTCTTGATGGCATCCCTCTGCTTTTCTTCGAATTTTATATTTCGTTTTTCTTCTATTTTATTTATATCCTCATCGACGGTTCTGCCCTGTGCGGGAGGAAATTTCAGCATTATCTTGATTCTGTCTGCTATGCTTTTTTCGTCTCTGTATTCCTCGGGAAGAAATACATAGCTTTTATTTCCGAAGAAATCCTCGACTATTTCCTTGTCTTCTATAAGGTCGTCGATAATCTCCTGGGTTTCCTCTCTGCCTATGCCTAAAAGCTCATCGGAGGGAACAATCAGCTTTTCACGGGGAAGACAGGTGTGACCGTTTCTCAGATTATGTCTTAAAATGTGCAGAATACCCGCCCTGTAACGGAAGAGGGGAGTGACTCCCATAGGGAAGCTCTGTGCGATTTCGTCGGCTCTCTCGAAGCGCATACCGACACCCTCTCTGCAGAGAATATAGGGATTTTCCGTAATTCTTTCCACAGCGGCGGCACCGAATACCTTGTAAGCATTAAGACACTCCGTAGGACTCATACCGAATCTTTCCAGAGAAATCATTATCTCTCTTACGGCGAACTGCTCCTTGAAGCTTTTACACATTTCCTTGGCTCTTTCGAAGCTGATACCTTTAATTTCCGAAAGCTTTTCAGGGGAGTTTTCCAGTACATCGAAGGTTTCATCACCAAAACGTTCGATTATCTTCATGGCTGTGGAGGGACCTATTCCTTTTACTGCTCCGCTCGAAAGATAACGCAGCATATCGCCGGAGCTTTTCGGAAGGCTTCTTTCCACGGCATTTGCCTTGAACTGAGTACCGAAGGTAGGATGCTTCGTCCAGCAGCCTCTGAGCCTGAGCTTTTCGCCGGGACAGCATGAGGGCATAATACCTACGGCTGTGACGAGCTGATTATTATGATTTATGTCGATAACGCTGTAGCCGTTTTCGGGATTAGAGTAAACTATATCTTCGATTATACCGTCGATGATAATTTCTTCGATATCCATTTTTGCCCTCCTCTGATTTCGTTAAATTACATTATACTATAAAGACAGGCTTTATTTCAAGATAA
The DNA here is from genome assembly GCA_045604465.1 of Acutalibacteraceae bacterium. Taxonomy (GTDB): domain Bacteria; phylum Bacillota; class Clostridia; order Oscillospirales; family Acutalibacteraceae; genus UBA6857. Next base: position 13,334 of record JAZUOC010000147.1, on the reverse strand, counting down.
AAAGAAAAATCACCCGACTTTTGTCAGGTAATTTCAGTAATGAGTGAGTCTGTAAGCCGAGTTCTGTCATTTAAGGCAATCATCTATCTAGACCTGCGATTGCTCACAGGTTCAAGCCACCCTTCGGTTTGCGTCCGGCTGACGTGTCATATCCTGTCGGTGTTGCTTCGGGTAGGGTTTACATGGCCACACAGTCTCCTGTGTGCCGGTGAGCTCTTACCTCGCCTTTCCATCCTTACCGTGAAAAATCACGGCGGTTTATTTCTGTTGCACTGTCCCTAAGGTCGCCCTCGGCGGTCGTTAACCGTTACCCTGCCGTGTGAAGCTCGGACTTTCCTCACGCATCATTAAAGATGCCCGCGACTGCCCGACTCACTCACAAATAGACATTTTACATAAAAACATCAGAAAAGTCAAGATAAAAAAATAAGGACTGCAGAAGCTTAGTTTCTGCAGCCTTTAAAATCAGTGCTCTTCGTAGTGGGTTTCGCCGTCATCGTGTACGTGATATGTAGGCTCGACCTCTTCATAGTAATGGGTTTCGCCATCCTCATGTACGTGATAATTCTGCTCAGTGGGTGAGGTTTTGCTGAGAATTACAGCGACAATGGCAAGAATAAGAACGACTATTGCCACGGGAATAAATATCTTTTTCATACTGAAGCTCCTTTATTATTTTATATATTCTATCACAGTAAACTTTATAATGTCAATGTATTTATTGACATTGTTTTTTCTTTTTGTTAAAATAAAGCCAAAGAAGGAAAGTGAGGAGAAAAATGAAAACTAAAGAAAACAGGAAAAATTATGACAGGCTTATAAAAGTGCTGCAGATAGCCGCAGTGATTTTTATGCTGGCTATGGTGGCTGCCATGCTTGTGCTTATGAAAAAATTCGACATCAGCATCGAAAACGCAGCTGAGCTTTCGACCTATATAAAGGGCGGTACCTTTACCGTAGCCTTGATTATTATTGCCTTTACGGTAATCAAGTCCTTTGCTCTTGTTTTTCCGCCTGCTATAATTTTAGCCTTGTCGGGAATACTCTTCGAAAATGTGTGGACAGCGATACTGGTTAATCTTATCGGAGTGGCACTGAGCGTAATTCTTCCTTATTACTTCGGCCGCTTTACCGGTAAGGGTCTGCTCGACACACTGAAGCTCCGTTTTCCTAAAATAAAAAAGCTGGACGATTTCGCAGGGAAAAATGAGTTTATGGTAGTTTATGTGGTGAAAGCCTCGGGCGTTATTCCGTCAGACCTTATGAGCGTTATCTACGGTGCGATGAATATTAATTTCTTTAAGTTCTTTATTGCATCGAATCTCGGCATGCTGCCCTTTAACATTCTCTTTTCCTTCCTCGGAAATAAGGGTGACCTTTCGAATCCCTATACTCTTCTTTACATAGTGCCTATACCGATTTTTGTGGTTATAATGAGCATTGTGGTAAAAAAGATGACAGCTAAAAAGGCATAAATATAAGACACTCTCTGAAAAATCAAAGAGTGTCTTTTCTTATCTTATAATACAGGCTTTTCGTCTATAATACCTACGAGGTATTTTAACATAGCAGTAAGGAAACGGAAGAAGGACATAAGTCTTGAGAAGACTGTGGGCTCCTTCTTTGCATCCTCGGGCATTTCATCCCAGAGTGTAAGATCGCAGTTTTCTTCTGTCATAGGTACGATTTCGCCTGTGTCGTTATCGTATTCGCCCTCTTCTTCGATCCATTCCATAGTTCCGGGAATATATATCATAAACTGAGGATAGGCAGGATCCGAGTTGACATTATAGTTTGTGTGACGGCAGAATTCGGTGATAACCTTGTCATCCATAAGGAAGCGGTCATGGTTTACATTTTTCTGTACCCAGAGAGTGTCCTTGAAAAGACTGGTGGATGCATCGATCTGTCTGTCGGGGGAGATATATTTTTCTGTGCCGTTGAGCTTTGCCTGAGCCATATATTCATCGTCAAACTTGCTGAATACATCCTTTGCCGTTGTAGCACCGAAGGAGGCATTTTTCGCATCGACGAGCTCGTCAGAAAGCTGATTCTGACTTTCGACGAAGGGATACATCTGCACTCCGTATTTTACCATAGCACCGAAGTGAACGCCCTTTGCCTGACATTTGCTGATGATTTCTTCTTTATGCTTGCTTACTGTCTCGTAGAAGGCATCGTTTTTGGCTACGACACCTGCGTATTCCTCGTACAGCTCGTCGCCCTTTTCACCGAATACGAATGCTCTGGCTTCTTCGTATCTGTCGGTTTCGATGGTTGACCAGTAGCCGGGCATTGTCGCATAAACAGCGATAGCGATGCGGGGCACGAGACCCTCGTAGATTTTCTGATAAAGCTCATCGAAGGTAATGCCTAACTGATCGATAACACCTACCTGTGAAAGAAGGTCATAGGAGGAGAAGATGAGATCGTTGATAACGGGGGTAGTACGGAGAAGACCGGTAAGGAAGCCGTCAGTGCTTGTGTTCTGGTGTGCAAATCTCTGGATAGCCTTTGCATCGATTTCGATGTCACCGCAGAAGGCATCAGTCAGAACAGAAGTACCGTTACCTACGGTAACATTGAAGAAAACATTCTTCAGGTGGCCGTTTTCGCCGTATTTTTCCAGATAAGCCAGTACATAGGAGCCGCCGAGACAGCTGCCTACGAGATTTACCTTGTTTTTCTTTGTGGCCTTCATAACATCGAGGATGTATTGATGAAGTCCGTCGATAACCTCTAAAGGAGAGAGTCTCCAGTCGTACCAGTATGTATATTCGTGGATACCGTAGCTTCCGTTCCAGCTTACTCTGTTCTGGTTACGCTTTCTGCTGTTCTCTGCGAGGTCAGCCTTGCCCAGACCTGAGTTATATTTAGGGTTGCCGTTTCCGTCGAGGGTAAGCTCTTCAAAGATAGGGGAAATTTCATCATAGAAAGCATCATAGTAGTTATCCCATTTGTCGAAGAGAAGACCTTCGATAAGGAAGGGCTTGAGAATATTGACCACAGAGTCGATAATTTCGCTCTTTTCGATTCCGTCGAAAGCATCGTTCCAGACGTTTCTTTCACCGTTGGGAGCGTTTTCATCAGGTACATAAATCTGCTGACCGTCACCGCGCAGCATAATGGTGGGGATGTTTTCCACTCCTGTAGCCGCAAAAGCGGGAGCAGCCAGAGAAAGGAGCATAATAAGTGTCAGAATTAAAGAAAGTATTTTTTTCATAGATAACACCTCTTTTTCAGTTTGCCTTTTATCTGTCTCTGTCGAATTGGTCCATACCTGTGAATTTTCTGCCCCAGGCATTTGCCCAGCCCTCGCAGTAAAGCTTACCGTATGCGATGTTATTCTTCTTTCTGTAGCCTGCGAAGCAATTACACCAGATAACTGAGGGAATTGCGATGACGAGGTAGTAGAGAGGTCCTAACACGAGGCACTGCCAGGTGTGACCGTATTCGTGAATTCTTACGTCGTGTGTCCACTTCTTATTTTTGTGATGATCCTTCATAAAAATGAAAAGACCCATCGAAAGACCGCCCGCGTTCCAGGGCATATAGACTATCTTGGCATAGCCGAAATGCTGCCAACGGTAACCTTTAATCTTGGTAAAATAAAGATACATAAGTCCGCCGACGATGTTTACCGGGAGACCCCAGGTCCACTGTATGAGATAGAAAAAGAATGCCTTAAGAGTTTTCTTCCAGCCCTTCTTTTCGGGGATAGGTTCTTTCTGATCGAGTTCGAGAATTAATTCTTTTTTCATTATTCTGCCTCCTTTATTTCTTTGTCTTTTTTACCTGTTCTAATTGCAGCCATTTCAGCTTCTTTTTCGAGAAGAATATCATATTCTCCGTCTTCGTTTGCTTCTACTGTATGAGCCTCGCCCTCATTGTTCTGACCGAGCCAGGTCTTTTCATACTTCTGACCTGTAAGCCGCTCGACGACCTTAATCTGTTCGGCAGTAAGAGTAACATTTCCGTATCTGTGCTTTGTAGCGATTGCAGCACAAACCAGTCTGTGGTCAGTCTTATTCATCTTGAACCTGTGAAGAAGGAACAGAGAGATAAGAGTAAAAGCGATGGGTACAATGGCAACGCACAGACGTACGCCTAAAAGTGCGCTGTCGGGCTGATGATAAAGTAAGCCTGTGGTTTTTTCGTATTCGGTAACCTCGGTTCCTGTTACGAGACCGAAGCGACCGAGAATAACGAGCACAAGACTCTGAACGCTGGTTGAAACGCAGGTTTTGATGAGAGTATTGAAGGTACCGATAACGCCTTCGCGTCTTCTGCCTGTGATCGCTTCATCTATGTCGGAAATATCAGGGAAAATGTTTGTAGCGGCATAACCGATACCTGATTTACCGAATGGATAGCATATCGCGGAAAGCATAAGGATAACAGTCCAGATAAATGAACCGTTGCTTTCGTCAGTGGGATTCATAAACAGGCACATAGCAAAGCCTATAATCATAAGGGGTGTAACAATATTAGCACATTTCTTTTTGCCGTGCTTTATCGTAATAGCATAGTTTAAGGGGAAGGCTGAAGCCTCGAACACACCCTCGATAGTAGTGAAAAGACCGTAAAGCTTGATAAGACGGGCGATATATCTTATGTAAAATACAAGTGATGAACGGTAGAAGTTACATGCCGTATTGTAGAAAAGACTCATAGTAAAATACTGTCTGAAGGTCTTATTCTTAACAACAAGGGCGTATTCTGATAAGAAATATTTAAAGTCGAACTTTTCGAGAACCAAATCAAGAGAGGGCTTTTCTCTCGTTTTTCTGAATGTGTGTGTAAGACAGAGAGCGTATACAACAGCAAGAATAATACCTACTAAAAGCATGGGGAACTCCGCACCGCTTTCGGGGTCATTGAAGCCGAAGGCACCGAGAACAGCCATAGCGAGGAAGAAAGAGGGGAACATACCGAAGGAGTTGAAGATGTAGCCTACGGAGTTATACTGTGTTCTTAAATCGTAATCGGGTGCGAGCTCGGGAAGCATTGCGACATGGGGAACATCAACGAAGGAATATGCGGTTTTATAAAGCACATACACCGCCGTGAAGTAAACGATAGCCTGTGTGGGTCTGGCTGCACCGTCGAGACCGTATGAGTTCCACAGTAATGCGAAGCTGACAGCGTAAAGAGGCATAGCCCAGAGAATGTAGCGTCTGTGTCTGCCGTACTTTGAACGGGTTCGGTCGGTGATAATACCTATAAACGGGTCAATAACCGCATCCCAGATACCTGCAATAAATGTAATGATTGCAGCCTGTTCGGGTTTAAGATTTACAACGCCGGTAAGAAAGAGGGTGAAATAAAGACTGATTACATAACCGGAACCGGACGTTGTGATGTTTGCACTGCTGTAGTTGATCATAGGTATGACGTCTTTTTTGAACGTACCCTTGACACCCAGCAGCTTAAGGATTTTTTGTTCCATTTTTACATCTCCTGTTTAATTTTATTATGCCTATATACTTTAACATTTTAGCCGAATAAAGTCAAGGTATAATGGAGTTTTCAGTAAAGATTTCAGTTTTTATAATGTCTTTTGAGCTTGTTATATTCTTCTTCGGAAATTTCCACTGTTCCGCCGTGCTTGAAGCCGTAGGGGAAAGAGAAGCTTTCCTTAGCCATGGTGAAATTACTGTCTCCGGGCTTCGGTGAAACAAAGGGAACATAACCCATTTTCGGCTTCTCACAGCCGAAGAAATCTATCATCAGACACCATCTGCCGTCGGGAAGAACGATAGTGGTGGGAGCCTCATAAGAGCCGGCATTACCGAGAGATGCCATATATTCCTCGAATCCTTCATCATGCTTCCAGGGTCCGTCAAGGCTTTCAGCCGTAGCGTGCATATTCATCGGCGGATGGTCTGCATTTTTGTAGAACATATGGTATGTGTCACCGATTTTGCGGATGTGGGTGTCTAAAATCTCGTTATCCTTGGTAAAGAACATTTCAGGCTCGGAGAAGCTCTCGAAGTCCTTCGTCCTCGAGCAGAAAATGGACATGTGGGAGTAGTCGTCCTCTTTTACGGTGGAACCCCAGTGAATGAGATACTCACCTTTTTCTTCATCGACGAAGACCTCGGGCGCCCACATACAGCCGAAGCTTTGAGTACCGATGGGAAGAAGCGTTTCTTCGGAGAAACTAATGAGGTCATCCGTTCTCCACATACGAAGGCATTTGCTGCCTGTTCTGTTTACAATCTTCCAGTTTACGTTATAATTCTCGTCCATACGGTCAACTATCAGCTCATCGGTAGTGAGTATGGCGAAGGAGCCGTCTAAAAGGCGTACAATTTCGATGTCTCTGCATCCCTTGAAGCCTTTTTCTGCTGTAAGAATAGGCTTTCCTCCGTTCAGCTGTTCCCAGTTAAAACCGTCCTTACTTACGGCGAAATATACCTGTTCTCCGTCAGGGGTGAGCTTTTCTCTGAAATGAGTGAATAAATATGGCATAATGCTTTCTCCTTTTTTGTGTTTTATGAATTATAGCATTTAATAAAAGGCTTTTCAATAAAACTTATTGAAAAAAAATCTGTCTTGATGTAAAATAAGCTAAATAAAGAAAAAGAGGAGAAATGATTATGCTTGAATATACCGAATTTGACCGGAATGGCGAAAGACTTGTCTGTGAAATGGGAAAAAAGCATCCCGAAATGTTCCTTACGGTCAAGGTTAAAAAATTTACCGAGGGTGAAATCGTAACCGTGGAAGATGCGGAAAACGAAAGCGCCTTCCTTATTCTTAAGGGTGAAGCAGAAATAAAATGGCAGGGAAACAGCGAAAAAATGGTAAGAAGCGGCCCCTTCGAAAAAACTCCTTACTGTCTTCATGTTCCCCGTAATGTAAAGGTAGAAATTACGGCTAAGGAGGGTACGGAAATTCTTATCGAGCAGACTGATAACGAAAGAGATTTCGCCCCTGTATTCTATAAGCCTGAGGATATTCTTTATCAGGAATTCGGCAAGGGACAGTGGGGCGGTACGGGACACAGAATCTGCTCCACCGTGTTTGATTACGATAATGCACCGTACTCTAATATGGTGCTCGGTGAGGTGTTCAATCAGCCTGGCAAATGGTCGAGTTATCCTCCCCACCATCATCCTCAGCCTGAGGTTTATTACTATCAGTTTGATAAGCCACAGGGCTTCGGTGCCTGCTTTATAGGTGACGATGTTTATAAAAGCATCCACGGCTCCGCTTCCTATATCACCGACGGAAATGACCATCATCAGGTAGTGGCTCCCGGTTATGAGATGTGCTATGTCTGGATGATAAGACATCTCAAGGATGATCCCTGGTATAAGACTACACGCTTCTATGCCGAAGAACACGAGTGGCTTACGAGAGAGTGATGTTAATTCGCAATCGCGGGCGAGAGTTAATGTAATATCTGCTGATCTCCCGCCCCTGTAAGTGTGTAACCGAATAATGAAAAATCCCACAGAGAAAGGAAATCTCTGTGGCTTTTTTTACTGTTAATCTGCCATTATAAAGTTAAGGTTTCTTCTGATACAAATGCAAGATTGTCACTCTTCATTCGCATTTGAAAATGGCGACTGTCCTTTCATTTTTCTTAAATCTATCCTATGATTGCGAATTATACATTGTCACGACCTTTTACGTGCTTTTTCTCCCGAGGCTTTAAATATAATGTCATAAGATACGCTTGAAACACATCAGTCTGAAAGGAAAGGTCTTATGAATAAAGTAAAAGATAAAGCTGCGGAAGAGGAATATTATTACTGTGACGTAACCGAAGAAGAGAAAAAGACTCTGCCATTTACGGTCAAGGCATTACTTTTTACTCTGGTCGGTATGGGATTCGGATGCTTTGACGGCTTTGGCGGAATTTCACCCTTTGCCGTTTCTTTTCTGTCTGTTTTGCCCTACAGATACTGTCTGCCCTCCTTCATCGGCAGTGTTATCGGCTGTCTTGTCACCGTAAAGGGTGCAGAAGCGGTCAGATACATAGGAGCAGCTCTGATGATGTGTCTGTTCAGGCTCGTAATGAACAGACGCTTCAGTGAAAGAGAAGGTGGCTTCATCTGTTCCGTGATAGCCTTCTGCTCACTGTTTCTGTCGGGACTTATCTGTATGTGGTTCGACGAGGTGGCACTTTTACCTTTCATTATGCTGACGGCTGAAAGTCTGCTCGGTCTTTTTTCTTCCGTGCTTTTCGGAAGAGCCTTTAATCTTCCGTTTTATAAAGGGAGCCTTGACAGCTTTACGAAAAAGGATGTTTTAGCTCTTACCGTAAGCGCGGGAGTCACTCTGATGTGTCTCTCTGCCGTTAATCTGCAGGGGCTTTCACCGGGAAGAATTTTTGCTATGGTGCTTCTGATGTTTCTGTGCCTTTTTAAGGGTACGGGAGCTTCTGCCGTAGCGGGAGCGCTGACGGGAGCTTTTCTGTCTTCGGCACCCGGCGGAGAGTATCTTTTTCCCGCTTTTGTTACGGCGTGTATAGTGGGCGGCTTTCTTTCGGATTCTGGACAGACTGTTCTTTCTCTTTCCTTTACGGGAACCTTTTTAGCCGTTTCGCTTTTCTGCTGTGATATTACCGAAAGCCGACTCGCTCTCATCGAGCCGGTAATAGCCTGCGGAGCTTTTCTTCTTATTCCCGCCGCTGAAATCAGCTCTCTTCACGAGCGCTTGGACAGGCTTCTGTACGCACATAAAAAAACTGACGATTTCGCTCTGGTGGAAAAGCTTAAGACCGCATCGGTAAATATGGAGTCGGTGGCGGTAATGGTCAATGATGTAAGCGGAAAGCTGGACAGGATAATAAACCCTGAGGTGAACCGTCTCTTTTCCCGTATTCAGCAGAAGGTATGCGACAAGTGTGATAAAAAGGCTGTTTGCTGGAATAAAAGCTTCGACAGTACAGCATCGGATATTCTGCAGATTATGGGCGTGGAAAAGTCGGGTGGCGGCAGAATAGGTCTGTCGGTCAGATGCCCCGAATATGACCTTCTGTGTAATGTGCTTTCCTCTGTTTACCCCTCCTACAGTAATGCCATAGCCACTAAAAACAAAATTACGGAAATGAGACGTATTCTTACAGATCAGTTTTCGGGTATGAGCAGCTTTCTCTATGAGCTTGCGGAGAACATTTCTCTGAGCAGGACAAGAGATAAGGGTAAGTCTGCCTGTCTTAAAACTGCACTTCGTGACAGCGGTATACCTGTGGAGCGGCTCGACTGCTTTTATTATGAGGGCAGAGTTACGGTGGAAATCACAGTGGCTTCGGATGACGGAAACAGGATAAAGAAAATACGCCCCCTCATTGAATTCATCACGAAAAGGCGATTTGATGAGCCTGAAACGGAAGGAATGGGTGCTTCACTTTTCCTCGTTTTCAGAGAAAGGGCATCCTACAGTGTGCAGAGCGGTTATGCTCAAAGATCTATGAGAGCAGGAAATTTGTGCGGTGATACGGTGGGTGTTTTCACTACGGACAGAGGAGACTATAACTTTCTTCTCAGTGACGGAATGGGCACGGGCTCGAGAGCGGCAGTGGACAGTAATCTCGCCGCCTCTGTTATAGAGAAGCTGGTATGCTCCTTTTTCTCCTTTGAGGGCGCGTGCAGAACAGTCAATGATGCACTTATAATGAAATCCACCGATGAGTCCATAGCCACGGTGGATGCACTGCAGATTAATCCTTATAACTGTAAGGCGGTTTTTTATAAGGCGGGAGGAACCCTCAGTCTTATACGCAGAGGAGAAAGCGTAACGGTAATAGAGAAAACCTCACTGCCTCTGGGGATAATAAGAAATGTAAGTCTTGCACGCGAGGAGAGAGTGCTGAAAAAAGGGGATATAGTGCTGCTGCTTTCTGACGGAGTGACAAACAGTGACTGCGGATGGATAAACGATGAGCTTTTAGCCTGGAGTAAAAGTGATATGCAGTCTCTTGCCTCTCACATAGCTTCTCTGGCGGCACTCCGAAGCGAAAGCACCACGAGAGATGACATAACCGTTATCGCCGTAAAAATAGAAAGTGCACATTAAATTTAAATATTGACAAATTATTAATGGCAGTATATAATAAATATATAAATTTAAAGGAGGAAAGCAAAATGAACGAGAATAAAAAAGCAGTTGTGGAAAATCCCGAACCTGATTGGTCACTTCCTATGTTCTGGGAGGATATCACATTCATTCTTCAGAGAATCTTTGAGTTTATAAAATCACTCTTCTGATTTAAGGTAAATGTTAAGGGGCTGTAAAAACAGCCCCTTGATTTTTTGTGCTTTTTTATCTGAAAATGCCCTTCAGACCTTTTTTACTTTCCGCTTCGGCGAGAGCTTTTTTCAGTTCTCTGATTTCTTTGGCCTTATTTCTTCCTTCTGCCTTTTCTTCAGAGAGCATTTCTCTTACCCCGATGAGCGTATCTGCGTAAAAGGCGGTGGCTGTCTGCAGCCGCGCGAGCTTCTCTTCTGCAGGGATGACACTGAAGGGTAAAATATCCGCGGGAAAATCGAGAGAGTCGATTACGGAATCAAAGTATACCTTTTCTGCTTGTCTGTCCTCACTGTAAGCAGTGCGAAGGTTATTTTTTTCCAGGAAGTCCACGAAATGATTGAAGCGTTCTCCGTGTCCCTTATGAACGAGGGAGAAATCGTGCTTTTCGATAATATCCGTAAGCTTCGTGGAGGGAGTTACTGATGAGACGGGAACACAGGCGATGTTATGGTAAGAGGCCAGCTCACTTACCCTCTGATCCGTAGCCATAATGAAGGAGGGTACACCGCCTAAAACCGCTGCCACGTTTCCGTGGAGACGTGTGCCTACGGAAAAGTCGATGTTCTCACGGGTGAAATCAATCCAGCTGTAGGGATTTGTAAAAATAACAGTCTTGTCTGTATCGAAAAAGCGGCTCGCGCTCTTATGCTCAGAAGGCAAACGGTAGTCTTTACCGTAGAAGCAGGTGAGCATATCGGAAAGCCTCTGGGGAGCATAGCAGTAATTCGGATGCTGCTTTGCGAAGCTTTTAAGGATAGCAGCTATTTTTTTGCTTTCGTGCTCGACCTTTGAGGAAAAGAGAAGCTTCGAATTTTCACTGTAACTGAGAGGCTTTACCTCAGGCAGATGTAAGCCGAAGGTATAGAGAGAGGGACAGCCGATAACGGTGAAATCATCTTCCTCTCTGAAGCCGAGTGATCTGAAGAATTCTCCCGTAGCTTCACCTCTTACGCCTATTATTGTGCTTTTATCCAAAACAGCTTTTATGAATTCCTTCGATTCCCCGAGGTAGGGAAATTCCGTCGAAAAATTCTTTCCTGTCTTGGCCTGGATGCCGATTCCGGGAACGACACAGGGAATAGTGAGACCCTTGATAAGCTTCGTAAGAGCCTTCAATTCATCTATGAAGCTTATTTTGAAAGCATTGGCCAAGGGCAGAACAAAAACATCGTATTCTGAATTTATTCTTTCTATGAATTCATCGGTAACTTTTTCCTTGGTGGGGTTAAAAATATCAATAGCCGTATTTTCATCGGTCATCAGCGCTCTGAAAAGGCTGAACTGATAGAGCCAGTTACCTATGTTTCCTCCCATAAGATTTTTAAGCAAAACATCGTGAGGAGAGGAGACCTTATCGTGCTGCAGCTGGGCTCTCATAAGAATACGCATATATTCATCACTCCGTTCAGATAAAAATTATCATTATAAGTATATCATATCATCAGTATTTCCGTCAAGTTTGACGGTATTAAAAAGAAAGCAGACATGTAGGTCGACGCCCCATAAAGAAATACTTCCTTATGGGGCATCGGCGTTAGGTCTGCTCATTTTATTTATTCTAATATTTTCTGCAGCTTTTCGAGTGCCTTCGCGTTCATCTGCGGTGTTTCCCTTAAGGTAAAATCAATGCCCAGATTCTCGTATTTTTCCAGACACAGAGTGCGGAAGGGGAGAAGCTCGGTTTTAGTGATGCAACTGAAAGGAGTAAGCATTTCCTTCAGCTTTATTATATCCTTCTGAGTATCGTTTATTCCCGGGACTACCACGTGTCTTATCCATGTTTCGATGTGCTGTTCTTCGAGGTAGGAGAGAAACTGTGAAACTTTGCTTAAGCTGGTGCCCGTGTATTTTCTATAATTCTCTTCATCGGTCATTTTTATGTCCAGAAGCACCATATCCGTAACCGTCAGAAGCCTTTTCGTGCTGTCATCGAGTATGCAGCCTGAGGTATCGAGTGCGATGTGAAGCTTCCTTTCTTTCAGAAGAAGTGCCACCTCATAAAGAAAATCCGACTGAACACAGGGCTCGCCTCCCGAAAAGGTGACACCGCCGTTTTTTATGTAAGGATAAAGACGGATGATTTTTTCGGCGACCTCCTCAACGGAAAGGAGGTTTCCTTTTTTCATTTCCCATGTGTCGGGATTATGACAGTAGACACAGCGGAGAGGACAGCCCTGCATAAAAAGGACTGCTCTTACACCGGGACCGTCTACGGTGCCCATAGACTGAAGGGAGTGTATGTAACCCTTCATGGCTTAAAATCTTTCGTGGAAGGTACGGCTGATAACTTCCTTCTGCTGCTGCCTTGAGAGCTTGTGGAAATTAACGGCATAGCCCGAAACACGTATGGTAAGATTGGGATAAAGCTCGGGATTTTCCATAGCGTCGATGAGCTTCTGTCTGTCGAGAACGTTTACGTTGATGTGGTGAGCGTTCTGAATGAAATAGCCGTCGAGAATGGAGACAAGATTATTCTTTCTCTCCCCGTCGTCCTTGCCGAGAGCATCGGGAACGATGGAGAAGGTGTTTGAAATACCGTCACGGCAGCAGTCGTAGGGCAGCTTTGCCACGGAGTTAAGAGAGGCGAGAGCACCGTTCTTTTCTCTGTTGTGCATTGGGTTGGCACCGGGAGCGAAGGGCTCGCCCGCTTTTCTTCCGTCGGGAGTAGAGCCGGTCTTCTGTCCGTAAACCACGTTGCTTGTTATGGTGAGAACGGAGAGAGTGTGAGTAGCATTTTTGTATGTAGGATTCTTACGAAGCTCGGTGATGAAGCGGTCTAAAAGCTCCTTTGCGATTTCGTCAGCACGCTCGTCGTCATTACCGTAGGTGGGGAAGTCGCCCTCGGTAATGAAATCACAGATGATTCCTCTTTCGTCGAACACAGGGCGTACCTTTGCATATTTTATGGCTGAAAGGCTGTCTGTGATTACAGAAAGACCGGCCACACCGAAGGCCATAACACGGTCTACATCTGTGTCGTGAAGGGCGAGCTGGGTTTTTTCGTAGGCATATTTATCGTGCATAAAGTGAATGACATTCATTGTATCCACATAAGTCGGATCGTAGCC
>JAZUOC010000146.1:0-9941 GCA_045604465.1 Acutalibacteraceae bacterium | reverse complement strand
AATATATTGAAAAACTTGGCTTTAGATGTTATACTACCTATAGTTATAGGTGTCTCTATGGGCATTTTGCACCCTTTTTGGGTGAAAAAAGGCGGTATTAATATAGGGAATCCTATTTGTAATATATTCATTCTTTCATTTTTAAGGAGGAAAAAATTATGAAAGTTGGTAAAAAAGTACTAAGTACCTTGCTCGCTATCATTATGATAGTGTCCAGCGTGTCGGTATGTTTCGGTGTACTCGGTGCAGAAGCATCGGTAGCTGATACTATCGAGAACCTGATGATGCAGGTCGAGCTTCATCACGGTACACTCGCTGACTACATTCTCGCAGCCAAAAGCGATAAGGCTACGAAGGATGATCTGAAAAAGGTACCGCAGCAGGTCGGCGATGATCTGGTATGGAAGGTCGAGCTTGACTCATCCACCTCATCCTGGCACTGGATTACTTCTGCTTATGTAGCAGCTTATAATGCAGTATTGGACGACAGTACTGTAGAGAGCACTATGGCCAGAAGTACTGCAGGTGACATTAATGCTATCATTAAAGCATTAGTCGCAGGCGAGGTTTCAAGCGGAACAATGACAGCCGAACAGTATAACGAGGTTCTCGATTACTACTATTTCGGCGGTAAACCTGGTTCCGTAACTCTTAGCATCGGTGAAGGCTTCGACATCCTTCAGTGGGCCGAAGGCGGAGTAAATGACTTCGAAAATATTCCTGATGAAAATAACAAGGATGCCCTGCAGCTCTACACTGCTGAGGCAACCTTCGAGTATGATGCTCTTTCAGGTAATGTAACCGAAGCTGAATTCGAGAGTGACAGACTTAACTCCGATTCTCTCGCAGCTAATATGGGTTCAGTTAAGGAAAACATCAGAAGCTTTAAAGAGAAGGCTGACGAATGGTTTAATACCGATTATTCCCAGCTTGATGTTGACACACTTAACGAGACCGTTAAGGGCATTTCAGAAGACATCGTTACATATGAGCTCGCTGTTACCATCGGTAACTACGAAGAAGTATGGGATGCTTACGTTACTCCCTCAGTAGGTAAGACATGGGCTGAAGTTAAGCAGTGGTATAAGACAAACATCGTTGGTTATATCGCATCTGCTTATGCTACACAGTATCAGAATGCTATCGAAGGCTTCTTTACTGCAGCAGCAGGCGAGACTACAGGTGATGCTCTTCTCGAAAACTACAAGTCAATTCAGCTTGAGCTCGACAACCTTAATGAGCAGACAGCTTATGACGGTGACAAGACAGTTAATATCGCAGACAAGATCATCGAGGCTTTTGCCGGTAAGGATGGTCTTTCAGGCGTTGCCTATTATAACGATGTTCTCGCACGTCAGATTCAGCTCGGATACGATCTTGCTGAAGCATTCGCTAACGAAATGTATCTTGACTTCGTTGAGCTGTTCATTGCGATAGTTGACACAGAACATAAGGATCCTACATATGTATCCTCTGCTGACGCTAAGGCTATGGGTCATAAGTGGGAAGAGAGCTGTGACGGTAACTGTGGAGAAGAATGTCCCGGTAGCGGCAAGGTAACAAAAGCTGCTGACGGTACTATCATAGGCCACGAGTATACTGCTAAGGACGAAAACGGCAACGATGTTAAGTATGTATGTACTCAGCTCGGTGAACACTGCGTTCATGTAAACTATAACTATGCTACCGAATTATACTTCGGTAAAGACGGCAAGTTAGGTATCGCTGACGTTATCGCAGTATTCGAACAGAATGTATTCCCCTACATCACTGACGGTGCAGGTAACGTTAACTTTGCTGAGCTCGTTAAGGTAGGTAAAGACGTTAATTTCGCAGATCCCAGAGATAAGATTACCTTCAATAAGGATAACTGGGATAAGTTTTATAAAGCAGCCGGTGTCGTAAACCTCGACGTTAACGGTGCTACTTATAAGGATTACAAGGCACAGATGGATGCCTATATTGATGCTGCTCTTCTTACCGGTAGCATGAGCTACGGTCAGATCACAGGCATGGTTGATGATATGATGGAAATGGGTTATAAGTCCTGTAAGGAGCTTTCTACTAACCCCGGTACCAAAGAGCTCTTCGAGAACATCTTCGGTAAAGAAGAAGACGGCGAAGGTATGGTACCCTACGATGAATTCATCAACGACCTTAAGCGCCGTGCTACTAACCGTATCTACGACCTTACTTCACAGGTTTACTATTACTATGATGAAGGTGACGGCACCATCGGTAACGATTCCGGTCTCGTAGCTTATCATAACTTCGAAGCTATAAACAGTGCCTATGCTGCTATCGCTGCTGAAGCTACTCCTCAGGTGCTTTACACATTCCTTAACTCTACACCTAAGTATGATCCCGATGCAGAGCAGTTCGCAGAAAAAGTAGCTGAAGATCCCACATACGTAAGAGAATATGAAATTATTTCCGAGTATTATGAAAGTATTTCAAGCGGCGGAAGTAATTCCATCATATCACAGGCTGAGGTTTACCGTGATATGCTTAATTCTCTCCGTGACGATACAGGCGGTGCTTACGCTGATAACGATATCCGTAACATGCTCTTCGATAAGTGGAAGGGTAGCAACGAATACACCACCTCCACGATGTACAAATACATCTGGGAATCAAAAACAGGTACTCTTGACTACAGCTTCGTTCAGGCTATCGCTGAGGCTGCAGGTATAACCGGTAACGCAAGAGACCTCGTAGCAGGTGCTATCGATGCTATCGACGAAATGCTTATCTCAGAAGATATGGGTTCTCTCCTCGGTGCCCTTATGATGGGTAATAAGCATAAGACAAAGGTTAATAAGCAGACCGGTATTACGAAGTACGGTTATATAGGTTCAAATAATGCGGATGGCACAGGTGTTAAGGAAGTATTCTGGATCAGTGATGCTGACAGAGACGATGCAGGTGAGCTCGAGGGCGAAACCTATAACGGCTTCACCCTTAAAGCTATGACCAATCCTCTCGGTTACTGGGAGCATGCTTACTCTTATGACTCTGACGGTGACGGAAGTAAGGATACTACTGTTTCAGTCGGCCAGGAGTGTAAGAACCTTAAAGAATGGCTTATCGCTATGATCATCAACTACCTCTTCAGCGGTGACCTTCACACCTTACTCTTTAAGACAGTAAACGAACTTATCGGTCCCATGATTTACGACATGGCAGGTATGATGGCTGCTGTTGAAGCTCTCGGCTCTACACAGCTTGAAGAAGACGAAAACGGTTACTATTTCGGTACTTTCCTTCGCTATACTCTTTGTACTATGCCTCACTTGTATACCGCTAACAGTGGTAATACCACACATATAAACGGTACACATAGTATCAATGACACAGGTGTACAGTTCTACAGGTGGTTCAACGGTTCGATTAATGACGCCGAAGCAGGAAAGTGGGACGACTACTCAGGTATTCTTGAACTTTGTAGAAAAGCTCCCTGGAATGAAATGGCTGAGGAATTCTCCAGAACCTATTGGAAAGGCGATCTGAAGAACTATACCTTCCACACAGCAAACAAAACCGGTACTAACGGTTTCGTAGGTATTGATCCCATCGAATGGGCTAAGCTTGACAATGATGCAATCTGGAAGGTAGATGACTTCGGCGACTTCTATAGAGCTCTTGCTTCCGCAACCTGCGGTTATCAGCCCATCCTCTCCGGTCTTATTACTTCTGACGAATCCGGTTATGAGCTTAAGGTTCAGATCAAGCTCTTAAGTGCTACACTTACCGGTCCCATCAAATTCTGGGCTTCTGAAGATAACATTTACGATAATCTTCTCGTTCCTCTTTACGAGATGCTCGGTATCGACAATTATCCCACATCTACACAGATCAGAGCGGCCGGTGCTGTCGAAGGTACAATGAATGATACCAGTTATATCAAAAACTACGGTTATGACCTCTGGAAGCTCCTTCTTGATCCTATCATCAACTGGCTCGAAGGTACCTTCTTCGTAAATCCCGTAGAAGAGCTTCTTACCCTTCTTCCCAACCTTTTAGCAGCTCTCGAATATAATCAGCTCGCTCCCAAGATTGCAAACATCAATCTTGCTTACGACTATAAGCTTTTCCTTGACTTAGGTCTCTTCCAGTATCAGGGTGCAGCTGACGGTGATAAGATGTATCTTTCCAGAGATACCATCAATCCTCTCATCGAAGGCATCGAACTCAAGAAGGGTCTCACAGGTCTTCTCGAAAGCCTGTCCAAGATAACACGAGCCGCCGGAGCACCGCCGGTAACAGACGGTAAGACGGATCTTACGGGTTATCTTACCACATCCGAAACCAATGCACAGGGCGAAGTACTGTACTACGATTATAATGAATCGACAGACACTTACTCCAACCCGACAACTGAGCAGAATGCTACAAATACCAAGGTAACAAAGACCGTAGCTTATAAGGATAAGAACGGTAACTACTGGCTTGCTGAAGGTATGATCGCACAGATGCTCTTCGGCCTCTTCGGAGAAAACGTCTTCGAAGGCTATGCTAAGAAGAACACCTCTTACGTTCTTTCTATCACTGCTCCCATCAACCGTCTTATGGCGATGTGTGAAATTGAGGTTACAGAAAACGTTCAGGTTGTTAAGGAAAAAATCACCTTCTACCGCCTTAAGGCAGCTCACGCAGACGTACTTCTCGTGCTTCTCCGTTGGCTCATGAACGACGGTGTTCTTACCACTGTAGGTAAGCTCCTCGGTACAGAGGGTACACTCGGTACCATCCTCGGTGCTCTCACCGGTCAGGCAGATAATATCGTAGGTATTCTCGTTTCACTTCTTAATACTTACGATGTAGATATTTATCAATATAAGGATCTTTATGCTAATGATGTAATGGATTGGCAGAATAAGAATCTCGGCGTAGAAGGCTTTGTTCTCGGCGAGTATCTTACAGAGTCAACCGGTTTTGCTTACAACGGCAAAACAGGTGTTGACAAGATCAATGCAGCTATAAAGAACGTTGACAATCTTATACCCACACTTCTTCCCCTGCTTCTCGACATGTTCGGTGATAAGCTTGACGGCTTCCTCGGCAAGCCTCTCGACCTTCTCGGACAGCAGGTAGATCTCAGCTTCATTCAGGATATCCTCGACGAAGCAGTGGCTAAGAGTAAGGACGCTGATCCCTCTAACGATATGCAGCTTATCGACATCATCGCTGATGTTGTAGCCTCTAATGAGCTTATGCAGATCGTTGCCGAGCTCCTCTTCAATCCCACAATGGGCAAAGATGAGGACGGAAATGACGTAGAACAGCCCGGTCTTCTTCCCGGTATCCTCGGAAGCGGAACTGTAGCAAACCTTCTTCCCGCACTCGCTGACTTCGGCTTCGACGTAAGCCCCTACGGCTTCTACAAGAACGTCGTACCCGGTGCCGCATTCGAAAATGCCGGTATCGCTAAGTGGCTTGAGGCTGAATATACTGCAGCTGTAAATGCAGGCAAGGCCACTACTCCTGAAAATCTCTCATGGCTCGATGTTAAGGCTCCCGCTGACGACTTCGAGTGGTATCAGGGTCTTACACTCACTACAGCTGAAGCTAAGGTTGATGCATTCTTCGCACTCATCACAGACCTTATCTCACCCCTTAACTCTATCTTCTCACTTATTCTCTGCGGTGAAGACCTCGAATTCTTCGATAGACTTACTATCGAAGGCGGTAACGGTTACGCCAGAGGTCTCGTAATGATCATCGAAGCTCTCGGTGTTGGCGGAGTTAAGCTTCCCGATGCGACATATAGTGCTTCAATGTCCAAGGACGACTACATGACCTATGTATTCGGTACCACAAGTCCTGCTAAGGACCAGAACGGTAACAGAAACTGGACCTTCGCACATTCACCCCTTACTCCTCTCTTCACAGCTATCCGTGCTCTTCTCGTAGGTGACGATGCTACAGGCTTCACAGGTCTTCTCGAAAGTCCTCTTACAGTTCTCCTCGAAAGAATTCCCAATATCGCATACTTCATGTATTCATACGATAGCGGTGACAAGGATGAAGACGGCAATGCTGTTATGACATCCAACCTCGCACAGGCTGTTAAGAACCTCATCGGTCCCGTACTTAAGATCCTTGACATTATTGATCCTGTCCTTTCTAAGATCCTCGAGCTCGACGTTGCTCAGCTTATCGCTGAAATCCTCGACCTCGAAACTATGATCAACGAAGCTATTTCCAAGGCTCTCGCAGGTGCAGATGCAACTGATGTAACCGTAACCAAGTTCATCGACTTCGGTGCTCTTGCAGTTTGCGGCGGTAATAAGGCGCAGTATGATACTAATGCCGATCCTGTAACCTTACCCACCGCTATAAACAGAATTCACTATTCAGAAGGTGTAGCAGGTCAGACATTAGTAACTATCGTACGTACACTTCTTACTAACGATATGCTCCGTCTCTTCGGTGATATGTTCGAAACCTGGTTCGCTAATGGCGGTCTTAACGGTGTTATCCCCGAACCTGAAGAAGTAAACAGAATTACCGACATCGTCAACGGTCTTATCAACCGTTGTAAGGCTCCTAACATTACTGACAATAAGTACAACGGTACTGCAGTTGACATCGTTGTAGGTATCCTTGTTGACATTCTTACCGACTATGAGCCCGGTGACAGCATACCCATGTTCTATAAGAACCTCGGTGATGCTCTTAACGGTGCTATCAATGCAGCCGATAAGGCTATCATCCAGAAGTACGGCATCAAGCATGAAGGCTACGACTGGACCACTATCACTAAGAATGATAACGACGAAGTTCTCTTCACAAAGGACGAAGTAACCGAAACTATGGACAGTCTTGACAGCGTTATCGCTAAGGCTCTTCCCGACATTCTTAACATCCTCGTCGGTACAGGTACTCTCGACCTTACTTCTCTCGGCATTGAAGAGCTTGGCAGCGGTGACGGTCTCTTCGACATCATTGCAGGTCTTCTCGGCGGATTAGTATTCAACGACGAAATGATGACCACCATCTATGACCTTCTTATGGGTATCTTCGGTGGCGGCGGAATCGGTAACTTCCGTGACATCGCTAAGGAAGCAGGCTTCGACATCACAGCTAAGACACTTTATCTCAGCGACAAGACAGGCTCTGCCCTTAAGGATTACATGAGCTATAACCTTACTATCGATGCTAACGGTCAGGTAAACGGCGAAGACCTCGCATGGAACATGATTAAGGATGCTCACTCAATCCAGGCTTATGAATATGATGAAAACGGTAATGTAGTACTCGACGGCGGCAACGCTAAGCTCGCTGTAACTGAAGACGGCAAACCCGTTTACGACTCAACTATGTCCTTCTATGTTCAGAAGAAGGATGACGACGGCAAGTATCTCTACACTTACACCAATGCAAAGGGTGAAACTGTTGAGTACGCGAGCGAACTCGCTAACCTTAAGTCTTTCGCTGAAGTAACAGGTACACAGACTGTTATCGACAAGGACGATCAGGGTAACGACATCGAAAAGGAAGTAGACGTATACACCAAGTATGCTCTTACTCCCGTTTACACAGAAACTCAGAATACAGCTATTTCTTGGACATTCGGCTTCAAGGACGGCAACCAGTACTTCTATGAGAACCTTGACACATTTGTATCCTCACTTTGGGACTTCATCGCTCAGCTTGAAGTAATCCTCAGAGGTCTCTTCTTCGGTAACGAAACCGACACAGCTCTCAAGGCATTTGATACTGTAAACCTCGAAGGTCAGGATACATACGAAAATACTATCCTTCCGCTTCTCCGCGGCTTCGGTCTTGACTCCATCCTCGCTTACCTTGCTACAAACAAGGTTCTCGATGAAAAAGGTGACGAGACAAACACAACTTATCTCCAGGCTCTTAACGCTAAGCGTGGTACTAAGTTCGGTGCAGATCCCATCCCCGCATCACTTATCGGAAGCAACGAAGAAATGCTCGCAGCTATGGGTACATCTGAATACGATATGGAAAAATTCCTCCAGATCGTTATCAACTACGTATTCTATTTCGTAGAAATTCTCGCTGAATATCCCATCGCTACTCTCGCAAATATGCTTCCCACTCTCGCATATTTCATCATCGGTGACGGTCTGAATGAAGTTCTTTCCAACCTCCTTACATTCGTAATGGTATTCGTTGAAAGACTCGGTCCCGTTCTTGCTATCAACATCAACGACCTCGGTGCAGGTCTCGTAGATATGCTCGGTACAAACACATGGACCTCATTCCAGGAAATCTTCAAGTTCTATGAAGGTAAAGACGGCAATAAGTACTATGATGAAATCGTTAAGGATGCAACAGGTCAGCCCGTTTACGAAAACGGCGAGCTTAAGACCAATCCCATCCTTGCTGAAGAAAAGAACATCGTTCTTACTGAAGCTCTCCTCTCATTTGTTGCTAACATTAAGTTAGACCTTAACGGCGACAAGATAGAAGATACCACTGTAACTGCATTCATCAATGCTGATGCAGAAAAGACAGCTTGGGAAATCTATAACGCAAACACAGAAACAACCTATGATGCAAACGGTAATCCTGTAATTACCGTCAAAGATGAAGCTAAGGTAGAAGAAGCAAGAGCTCTTCGTTCCGCAGCTCTCACAGAATGGATCAGAGGTCTCGCAGCTCTCGGTGATCCCATCGGCAGCGGCGGCACAAACGTCGAGCTCACAACTAATGTCGTAACTGTTACCGGCGGTACCGCAAGTATCACAGAAGAAACCGAGACAGTTGAAGTTAAGGATCTCGTATACATCAATCCTGCAAACGGCCAGATCAGTGTTTCCAAGGCTGACGTTCTTATGTACCTCCTCGATGTAGTATTCGAAAATACTACTATCCAGCAGGTTCTCGGTAGCGCACTCGATATGGATATCACTGACGAAAACGGTACAGATGCAGCTCTCCTTGACAATATTCTTACAGGCGTATTCCGTAATCCTGATGAAGTAGTAGACCTTATCGTTACTCTCTTCACAGATTACAATGTAGCCGCATCCGAAAGTGTTACTCTTCACAATTTCGATGAACAGCACTATGACTTCTACGACGATGCAGGCCTCACCTATGAGGATGTAACCGCTGACACTTATAACGGTTCTATCATCGCACGTTCAAAGACATCTTACGCTATTGATAACCTTGACAAGCTTGTAGGTACAGTTCTTAACCTCTTTAAGGCTGACCTTACAAAGGAAGGCGCTCTTCTTGACGGTATCGTTGAAGCAGATGCTGACCTCACACTTACAAACCTCGTTAACTCTCTCCTTGAAGGCTATCTCTTCACGGATGATATCATTAACGATCTCCTTGCTATGCTCGTAGGCTTACTTGCTTCCGATGACGTTGACAGCATTCTCGGTATGATTACCGACATTCTTGACAACGTTAAGGACGCTAACGGCAATTCTCTTAACATCAGCCCCGCAGCATTCAAGAACAATGAAACTCTTACTCAGCTTATCGGTGACGCTACAAGCTGGAAGGCTGTAGGCGAAGCCCATAAGCACTACGAATATAAGTATGCTGCTCAGGTATACGATGCCGAGACAGGAACTTATGTAGAAGATAAGGATGACGACGGCAATACTGTTTATGCTTCATATTTCGACAGAAGTGCTGACCTCGACGGTACAACCTACTCTGTAGATGAAGATAAGGACGGTACAGCTGAATATACTGCAACACTTATCGCTGTTTACAACCAGAAGCATGTAACCGTTACAGAGACAACTCAGGAAGAGGGAGAAGAAGAAGCTACTGAAAAGACCTTCAACTGCTACACCTATGAGAGAGTTGTTGACGGTGAAAAGGTTATTGAAGACTACAAAAATGTAGCATCTGACAAGAAAACCTATACACATCCTACAGATACGGATGAAAATGGCGAAGCAGTCGTATATACCCTTAAAAAGGTAGAAGAAGACGAT
>JAZUOC010000145.1:0-3298 GCA_045604465.1 Acutalibacteraceae bacterium | reverse complement strand
CATGGCTACGATCCGACTTGCTCCGTGCTTCCCGGCAATCGCGCAAATTTCATCATACTTCGCAGGAGTACCGTAAAGATCGACGATAACTATCACCTTAGTTTCGGGATAAAGCTCAAATGCCTTTTCCAGTGCCGCAGGATCCATATTCCATGTTTCATACTCAGAGTCAATAAACACGGGCACAGCTCTTTCGTATACGATAGCATTAACCGTCGCATCGAAGGTCATATCGGTACAGAAAACCGTGTCACCGTCCTTCACTCCGGCTAATTTTACTGCGAGATGTAGTGCGGCAGTACCGCTGGACAGAGGAACCGCATATTTACATCCGATTTTTTCAGTCACAGCGCGCTCGATTTCGACCAGATTCGAACCCTCTGTAGTAATCCAGTTAGTATCAAAAGCTTCCTGAATATATTTAATTTCATCGCCATGCTTCGTAGGTGTAGCAAGCCATATTTTTTTCTCAAACGCCTCAAATTTCATTTGCTGTTCCTCTTTCAAAAGGATGCCGTCATACTGTCACAAGTGCATCCTGTTCTTTTTTCGTTACGATTTTCATCTGCTCGGTATAAGCCGCTCCTTTATATTCCGAGCCGTGATCTCCCGCCGGATGATAGGTTTCTACCACATTCGCGACACTTGTACGTATCTTTTCATCCTCACCGTCGTAGGCCATAGTCATCAGGCTCTGCAGCTGATTCAGAAACTCATCTGCTTCAAAAGGAATCGGAGAGCCGATATGTATCAGCTTATTCGGTGTCGTTCTCAGTCCCTCTTCGGACATAAGCTTTTCTTCATACAGCTTTTCACCTGCACGAAGTCCGGTGTATTCGATTTTAATATCAACATCCGGAGTCAAGCCGGAAAGGCGTATAAGATTTCTGGCAAGTGTGTCGATCTTAACGGGTGCACCCATATCGAGCACAAAAATCTCTCCGCCCTTTGCATATGTTCCTGCCTGCAAAACAAGAGAGGCCGCCTCGGGTACCGTCATAAAATAGCGGATAATATCAGGGTGTGTTACCGTTACGGGTCCGCCCTTTGAAATCTGATCCTTGAATCTCGGAACCACGGAGCCGTTACTGCCGAGTACATTTCCGAAACGTACTGCGACAAACTCGGTAGTCGGTTTTACAGAACCGTTTTTCATGCTCAGCATAGAACCGTCAGTATCCTCGGTGTGAACGTGAAGAGGCATAATCTCATATGCCTTTCCATCTCTGATTTTACGGTCAAAGGACTGAATGATCATTTCACACAGACGCTTCGATGCTCCCATAATATTCGTGGGATTAACCGCCTTATCCGTAGAGATAAGCACAAACCTTTTACAGCCGTTCATCATCGCAGCATATGCTGTTTTATACGTTCCGATAGCATTATTTTTAATCGACTCGCAGGGACTGTCCTCCATAAGAGGAACGTGCTTATGCGCGGCCGCATGATAAACCACGTCAGGCTTATATTTTTCAAACACCTGATTTATTCGTCTGCTGTCACGGACAGAACCGATAAGCACCTCCAAATTCAAATCGCTGTACTTGTCCTTCAGCTCTGTTCCGATAGCATAGGCGTTATTTTCATAAATGTCAAATACGATGAGCTGCTTAGGATTATGCTGAGCTATCTGTCTGCAAAGCTCGCTTCCGATAGAGCCTCCGCCACCGGTTACAAGAATCACTTTGTTTGTGATGAACTGATAAATTTCATCCATATTTACCTTTACAGGCTCACGGCCAAGCAAATCTTCGACAGCGACATCTCTCATAGAGCTCGCATTCACTTCCCCGGAAACAATTTCTGCAATACCGGGCAGGCATTTCTGCTCGCAGCTTGTTTCCTTGCAGATGTCCAGAATATCTCTGCGCTGTTCCGCAGTAGCACCGGGCATCGTAAGATAAATCTTTTCGATCTTATATTTTTCTACATTGTACAGAATATCTTCTCTGCCGCCGACAATGGGTACACCGTCAATGTAACGGCCCTGCTTCTTAACATCATCGTCAATGATGCAGCAGACACGCTCTTTTACATCCTTCGCATTCTGCAGATCTCTGAGAATCATCTGTCCCGCTGAGCCTGCACCGATGAGCATAACACGGCTTGCACTCATAGTCTGGGAGAGCTTTTTATTCTTGCTTCGTTCCAATGACACAAAACGGTAAGCGAAACGGACAAATGTAATAAGCAGAAACTGAATCGCGGAGCCGATTATGTAATAAGAAATGGGCATACGGCGTAAAAACAGAGTAATACCCACCGTGTGAAACACTGCAAGAACACCCGATGCATAAACAATGCGCTTCATCTCAACAAAGCTCGCATATTTCCAGACACTCTGATACAGTCTGAACAGTATAAACACGATAATGCTTACCACAGCATAAACAGGTGCAAACTGCAAGTATGCCGTCAGATAGCGATCGGGAATTTCCGTAAACTGGCAGTCAAATCTGAACCATAACGCGAAGAAAAACGCAACCGTAACCGCCGCAATATCATAAAGCATCATAAACAGATCCTTCAAGCGGTACCGCCAGGGTAATATTCTGTTATAGATTTTCTGTACATAAGATTTTTTTTGTATATACTTCTTCATTCTTTCCTGTCTCATCCTTTCACAGGATAATCACATCATTTAAATTCGGGCACCCAACCCTTATGAGCCTCGAGAAGGTCATCCACCATCCTTCTGATAGTGTCGATGTCGAGCTCACTGCCTGTGTGGGGATCAAGCATGGCAGCCTGATAGATGTGCTCCTTTTTACCTGTCACGGCCGCTTCGATGGTAAGAAGCTGAACGTTAATGTTTGTCATGTTCATAGCGGCACACTGTACGGGAAGAGCTCCCACGTGACAGGGATGCACACCGTAACCGTTTACAAGACAGGGCACCTCTACGCAGGCATTTTCGGGAAGGTTAGTGATAAGATGTCCTGTGTTGAGAACATTACCGCCGATTTCGTAGGGAACGCCCGTGACCATCGCTTCCATAATTCTCGAAGCATATTCGTTTGAACGCTCATGGTCTCTTACACCCTTCTCGAGCATTTCAGCATAATCTTTTTTCCACTTTTCTATCTGATTAACACAGCGGCGCGGATATTCATCCAGAGGTATGTTATATCTTTCTATAAGCTCCGGATATTTTGATTTTATGTAGAACATATTATATTCTGCGTTATGCTCACTGGATTCCGTACAGTAATATCCGAAGTTTTTAATATAGTCGAAACGCACCTTGTCAGTGAAGTCAGGATCTGCTAATTTTTCTTCTACTTTTTCTTTGATG
>JAZUOC010000144.1:0-6965 GCA_045604465.1 Acutalibacteraceae bacterium | reverse complement strand
CAGCCGAAAGTCTTGAGAAGTGTCTTTCGGCTGTTTCTTTATATTATTCCAGCACAGCACCGTCAGAAACGGGGCCTACTAATTTTGCATACCTTGCGAGCCAACCTGTCTTTACGGGACAGTCATAAGGCTTAAGCTTCTTTCTTCTTTCGTTGAGGACTTCATCACTGACCTCAAGATTGATTGTTCTTTTGCTGATAGAATAAGTAACGATGTCTCCGTTTTCAACCAATGCAATATTACCACCGAGAGCTGCTTCGGGTGAAACATGACCTATTACACCGCCGCGGGAAAGTCCTGAAAATCTGCCGTCGGTAACAAGAGCAATATCCTTGTCCATGCCCATACCGCACATAAGAGCTGTAAGCATAAGCATTTCCTGCATACCGGGGCCGCCCTTGGGTCCTTCATATCGCAGAACAATAACATCTCCGGGTACTATGTCACCGAAAATAAGACCGTTCAAAGCCTCCTGATGGCTGTTGAATACCTTTGCGGGGCCTGAATGCTCAAACATATTCGGGTCAACACCTGCGGTTTTGATAACTGCACCTAAGGGAGCAAGATTTCCGTAAAGAACCGCTAAACCGCCTTCAGGTGAATAAGGCTCTTCAAAGGGTCTGATTACACCCGTATCAAGATTTTCTGCATCAGCAACATTCTCTGCGATGGTTTTACCTGTAACAGTCTCCTGCTCACCCCACAGGCAGCCTTTTTCTATACCTTGCTTAATAACGGCTGAAACACCGCCTGCGTCATCAAGGTCAACCATAAGATGTTCACCCGAAGGTGAAAGCTTAACAATATGAGGAACCTCTTTTCCGATTCGGTCGAAATCGTCAAGAGTGATTTTTATACCTGCCTCGTGAGCAAGCGCGGGAAGATGCAAGGCAGTGTTCGTCGAGCAACCGAGCATCATATCAAGCTTTATTGCATTGTAGAAGGATTCCTGAGTGATAAATTCCGAAGGCTTGAAATCATATCTTGCAAGCTCGACAGCTCTCATACCCGAGCGCTTGGCCATATGGTATCTTTTGGCATAAACGGCAGGTACAGTGCCCGTACCGGGAAGTGCTATACCGAGCATCTCAGCCATACAAGCCATAGAGTTTGCCGTGAACATACCCTGACAGGAGCCGCAGGTGGGACATACCTCGTTTTCATACTGACAGTAAACCTCGCTGTCAAGTGTTCCTGCTATGACCTGACCTGCACATTCAGCTATATTCTGTACATCCACGCGCTGTCCTCTGTGATTGCCGGGAAGCATAGGACCGCCCGTTACCACAATAAAGGGAATATCAAGCCTTAAAGCACCCATAATCATACCCGGAATGATTTTATCACAGGCACACACAAGCACAAGTGCATCACAGATATGTGCCTTAGCCATCGTTTCCACGCTGTCCGCTATGAGCTCACGGCTGGGAAGTGAATACTTCATACCGTCTGTACCGATAACCATACCGTCACAAATACCGATAGTACCGAATTCTACAGGTGTACCGCCTCCCATAAGAATACCGTCTTTTACTGCCTGACCTATTTTGTCAAGATTTGAATGACCTGGAAAAAAATTAGAGTAGGAGTTACAGATACCGATAAAGGGTCGGTAAATTTCCTCATCTGTAAGGCCTGCTCCCTTCATAAGAGAACGGGCGCTTACCTTGGTTTCATCTGATTTTAATTCATAGCTTCTGTATTCGTCCTCATCGAGAGGCTTTCTGTTTTTTATCATTTTTATTTTCTTCCTTTCTACACTCCTTTTGTTAAATATATGCGATTTTTTATAACAATTCAACAGATATTTAGTGCTTTAATAGAAATTAAAAAAACAATTCACGAATTAATAATATTGTAAAATTAGAATAAAACAAACAGTTGATGCTTCAACAAATAATATATGAGAGGTTTTAAGTATGATAGGCTTAGGTAAATGGCAGGGTACTGTCAATATTCAGATTCTTAAATTCAGCGGAGATGTTGTCGTTACAATAAGCGACAACGGCGGTGAATGCAATGTAGACATTCAGCTTCCAAAGCAGCTCGAAAAGGTTAAGCTTCGCTTTGATTCCATCGAAGAAGTCGGTGACAATGCCCTCAAGGGTAAGGGTAAGCTTCTCACTCCCGCAGGCAGAGAGCTTGCTTTTGAGGCAGGCGTTGATTTTAACGGCGATGAAATGGGCGGCTATCTCAAAATCGCGATAGCTAACATAAAAATTAAAAACGGTCACCGAATCGGTTGATTGAATAATTCCGCCACAGTCCGAAAGAACTGTGGCTTTTTTCGCCCAAAATGATTACAAGCCTCTTTCCGAGAACCGGAAAGAGGCTTGTGTTTTATAAAATATAGAGTGAGGAGAAATTCAGCTGACAAATTTATATTTCGGGGGCGATAAAGCCTTTACTGTCCAGAGCAGCTTCAATCCTGTCGAGAATTTCTTCCTTTTCGGCGCGTACGGTATGATAATGATAGCCGCCGGTTATGTTCATAAGCTCTGTCGACTTTCCGCTTCGCACGCCTTCAATAAACTGCTTGATCTGAAGGGTGGAAAAAATATTAAGAGGTGCAACCATTTTTCCGTAAACCTTGTGCCAGACGAAAACATCAACCACGGTACCGCCGAGATCAACGATAGTGCTAAGCTCATCCTCTGTTTCATCGGTGGTGTGCTTCAGCTTAAAAACCCTCTCCTTCAGGGGCGACTTCTGAATAATGTAGCCGTTGTGGGTTGAAAGAATATCGAAGCCCTGACCCTTAAGTACAGAAATATCCTGCACGATTATCTGTCGCGATACTCCGCACTTTTCCGAAAGCTCGCCGCCGGGTATGGGTCTGTCCTCTGAAAGCAGAAGGTTAATAATAGATTTTCTTCTTTCCTGTGCCTTCATAATTTTCTCCTTGAATTAAAGTTATATGGCGTGAAGATTTTTAAGTGAGAGGTCAAGAATGGGAGAAGAGTGTGTAAGAGCACCGCTGGAGATGTAGTCAACACCTATATCGACAAGCCTTGCCACATTTTCTTTAGTGACATTACCGCTGCACTCTGTTTCAGCCTTGCCCCTGCAAAGCATAACTGCCTCCTTCATATCTTCGACACTCATATTGTCAAGCATTATAATATCTGCACCGGCATCGAGAGCTTCTCTGAGCATATCGAGATTTTCAACCTCAACCTCGATTTTGCGTACAAAGGGTGCATACTCTTTAGCCATGGTAACAGCTTCTTTTACACCGCCTGCGGCTCCGATGTGATTATCCTTAAGGAGAATGCCGTCGCTTAAATTATAGCGGTGATTGTAGCCGCCACCGACCTTAACTGCATACTTTTCAAAAATTCTCATATTGGGCGTAGTCTTACGGGTATCGAGAAGCTTTGTAGAGGTACCTTCGAGCAGATCTGCGATTTTTCTCGTATATGTGGCAATACCACTCATCCTCTGAAGATAGTTGAGTGCTGTTCTTTCGCCTGAAAGAAGAACTCTGATGTCGCCCTTTACGAGACCGATTTTCTGTCCGTTTGTGACAATATCACCGTCTTTCACGGTAAAGCTGACCTCTGTTTTTTCGTCGAGCAATTCAAACACTCTTCTGAAAACATCAAGACCTGCAATAACACCGTCTTCCTTACAGATAAGCTCAACCTCGCCAAGCTGATAGCAGGGCATCACAGAGTTGGTTGTAATGTCCTCGCTTGTTATGTCCTCCTGTAAGGCACTTAAAATAAGATTATCTGCATTGAGCTTCATTGAAATATCATTCATGGCTTTTTCTCTCCTTTTCTATCGCTTCAAGAACCGAAGCTCTGTATTTTTCCTCGTAGCCTTCATAAACTGAAGGATCTACCGATATATCATTTTTATTGTCTGACACAGTATAATTTTTAACAATATGGGTTGCGGCACGCTTGGCGAAAACAAGGCTTTCCAGCAGTGAGTTGCTTGCCAATCTGTTTTTACCGTGTACACCGTTACAGGCAGTTTCACCCACGGCGTAAAGTCGTTCCATCGAGGTTTTACTGAAGCCGTCGACATCAATACCGCCCATAAAATAATGCTGTGAGGGTACGACGGGAATAGGCTCCTCGGTCACATCGTAGCCTTCCTCGAGGCAGCGCTGATAAATGTTCGGAAAGTGGGTTCTGATTTCCTTTTCGGGAATGGGAGCAAGAGAAAGCCAGACGTGCTCACTGCCCTCTTTTTTCATCTCATCGAAAATGGCGTTTGCCACCACATCTCTCGGAAGGAGCTCGTTTACAAACCTCTCTCCCTTTGAGTTCAGAAGAACAGCACCCTCACCTCTTACGGATTCGGATATAAGAAACTCTCTGCCGTGCTTTTTAGTATAGAGAGTCGTGGGATGAATCTGTATGTAATCAATATGCTGAAGCCTTATACCGTGCTTCAGGGCTACCGCCAGAGCATCGCCTGTCAGGTGTCGGTAATTGGTCGAATGCTTGAACAGGCCGCCTATACCGCCCGTGGCAAGAACCGTATAATCTGCACTGATGCTTATATACTCACCCTTCTCATTGTGGCCTATAATTCCTTTACACTCATCATTACGGCAGATAAGATCTACCATTGTAAAGTTTTCTATCAGAGTAATATTTCTTCTGTTCCTTACGGTGTTGAGTAAATTCTGCGTGATTTCCTTGCCCGTTTCATCCTCATGGAATAAAATCCTGGGATTTGAATGAGCACCTTCACGGGTATATGTAAACTCTTCACCGTCTTTTTCGAATCTTGCACCAAAGAAAACGAGATCTCTTATTACCTCCTGAGAGGAGCGAATCATTATTTCCACCGAATCAGGGTTGTTTTCATAGTGACCGGCTTTCATTGTATCCTCATAGAAGGCCTTATAATCCGCTTCGTCACGTAAGACACATATACCGCCCTGGGCAAGAAAGGAGTCACTTTTAGGAGCTTCGTCCTTTGTTACGATTATAATATTTTTATATTCGGGCAGATTAAGTGCACAGTAAAGACCTGCTACACCGCTGCCGACAATAACAACATCTGTAATCATTCTATTTCATCTCGCAAGTTCAAGCATTTTATCAAGAGGAAGCATAGCCCTACGGCGGGTTTCTTCATCAACTGTTATTTCATTCGCTTCATTTTCAAGCACATCAAGGACTGCCTTCAATGAATTGAGCTTCATATCAACACAGCAGGGACAAGGCTCGGGGAAGAAGAATTTTTTGTCGGGATTATCACCGATAAGCCTGCAACCTACCCCCTCTTCCGTACATATAATGAATTCCTTTGCGTCAGCACCTTTGGCGTAATCGATAATCTCTGCCGTGCTTCCGATAAAGTCGGATATCTCAAGGACCTCTTTTTCACATTCGGGATGAGTAAGCACTATTGCATCGGGATGCTTCTCTTTTTCCTTAAGGACCTGCTCCGGGGTAATTTTTGCGTGTATGGGACAGAAGCCGTCATTAAGAATAATGTTCTTTTCGGGTACCTGCCCGGCGACAAAGGATCCGAGATTTTTATCGGGAATGAAAAATATATTTCTGTTTTTAAGTGCTTTTACTATCTTAACGGCATTCGACGAGGTAACACAGACATCGCTCTGACATTTGAGTTCAGCCGTCGAATTTATGTAACAGACAACTGCAAGGTCCTCATATCGTCTACGCATTTCGGCTATCTTGCCCTCGGCAACCATATGAGCCATAGGACAGTCGGCAGTAAGATCGGGCATGAGCACCTTTTTATTAAAATTCAGTATCTTTGCACTCTCGCCCATAAAGCGTACACCGCAGAAAACTATTATGTCAGCCTCGACACTTTTGGCGATTTTGGCAAGATAAAAGGAATCACCTACATAGTCTGCTATCTCCTGCACATCTGAAGGAGCATAATAATGAGCAAGAATAACTGCATTTTTTTCTTTTTTGAGCTTTAAGATTTCAGTTTTCATTTTTTGCTTCCTTAATTTAATATTGTAGCGTTGTGAATTATACCACTTCACTTTACATCTGTCAACTTATCTGTAAACTTTCATTGTGAGAATTTTACAAAGTGAAACAGGTATTATATGTGCAAAACAATCAAAAATGAGACAGCTTAAAGCCGCAGAAGGAAAGCCGTAAAAAAACCGTAGCAGTGCCTGTGCTACGGTTAATTTTTTATATTGACTCGAGTAATACCTTTTCTCCGCCGTTTTTACGTGAGATTTCTGCCGCTACTGCTATATCATGGCTGATAACGGTAGCATCGATGGTGGTTACGTTTTTAAGGTCCTTTCTTTCTCCGCAGAGTATTTTTATAAAGCCAGAAATAAGCCTTATGTCTCCCTCCACGTGACCGCTTATGGCGGGGCTTCCCGTCCACACGGTACCGGATTTTCCGCCGAAGATATTCATTTTCAGCTTCGTTCCGTAGCCGATAAGCTCGCCCTTGGTTCCTACTATGTGACATTCACGGAACATCTTCTGTGAAAAACCGTTCAGGTTAAGAACTGCCACTGCTCCGTTTTCGAATTTCATGGTAACGAGCTGATGGTCACAGACATTATTATCGTTAAGAAAAACGCATTTTCCGTAGTCACCGTATTTCAGTGCATCGACTATGTCCTGCTTACTGTTTTTAGCCTTTCCCGTAAGAGTCCGCTTCATATACTTGATGAATTTTGCCTTATAAAAGGGATCGGTTATGTAAAGCCTTTCTGCATCGTAAGGGCAGTCTTTTTTCACTTTGCAGCCACCCATACACATTTTTGTTGCACCTTCCGGAGCACATTCTTTTTTGAAATATCTTACATCACCAACAGAACTTACACTTACACAAGGACTGTCAATGAACCAGGCAATCAGGTCAAGGTCGTGACAGCATTTTGCAAGAATAGAAGGAGTTGAGGTAAATTCATCACGCCAGTTACCACGGACAAAGCTGTGAGCAAAATGAAAATACCCTACATTTTCTGTGTGATTGATTGAAATGACATC
>JAZUOC010000143.1:0-3591 GCA_045604465.1 Acutalibacteraceae bacterium | reverse complement strand
AAGGTTGGTATGGGCAAGAGAACAAATACAGTTCTTCAGTCTGCATTCTTTGCTCTTGCAAATGTTATGCCTTCAGCAGAAGCTATCCAGTATATGAAGGATGCCGCTACAAAGTCCTACTCAAAGAAGGGTCAGGATATTGTCGATGCTAACCATAACGCTATCGATGCAGGTGCTACAGCATTCCATAAGGTAGAGGTTCCCGCAGCATGGGCAGATGCTACCGACGATGCAGCAGCAGCTAAGAGTGAAGGTAAAGAAAAGCTCGTTAAGATGGTTGACGGTATTCTTAAACCCATCTCTGTTATGGGCGGTTACTCACTTCCCGTTTCTGCTTTTGCAGATCACGCTGACGGTACCTTCGAGCACGGTGCTTCCGCTTACGAAAAGAGAGGCGTTGCTGTTCTCGTTCCCGAATGGGATGCAGCTACCTGTGCTAAGTGTAACCAGTGTGCTTATGTATGTCCCCACGCTACTATCCGTCCCTTCGCTATGAGTGAAGAAGAGGTAGCAGCAGCTCCCGCAGCTCTTAAGAAGGCTGAAAAGCCCATCATCAAGACAAACTACACCTATACTCTTGCTGTTTCTCCCATGGACTGTATGGGTTGCGGCGTATGTATCGGTGTTTGTAAGACAAACTCACTCAAGATGGTTGCCCGTGAATCTCAGATGGCTCAGCAGGAGGTATTCGACTACTGCGTAGCTAATGTTACTGAAAAGCCCGAAACAACTGCTACTATCAATGTTGTTTCCAGCCAGTACAAAAAGCCTCTCCTCGAGTTCTCCGGTTCATGCGCAGGCTGTGCTGAAACTGCTTATGCACGTCTCGTAACACAGCTCTTCGGTGACAGAATGTATATCTCTAATGCTACAGGCTGTTCCTCCATTTGGGGCGGTCCCGCAGCTACATCTCCCTACACAGTAAACGAAAAGGGTCACGGTCCCGCATGGGCTAACTCCCTCTTCGAGGATAACGCTGAGCACGGTCTCGGTATGTACTACGGCCAGAAGGCTATCAGAGACAGACTTATCGCTGAGGTTAAGGAAATGGTAGCTTCCGATTCCTGCAAGGCAGAAGTTAAGGCTGCTGCTGAAGCTTATCTTGCTACAATCGACGACGGTGAAAAGAACGCAGCTGCTGCTGACGCTCTCGTTGCCGCTATCAAGGAAGCAGGCGCTACCTGCGACCTTTGCAAGGATGTTCTCGACAACAGCGAATACCTTTCTAAGAAGTCCGTATGGATCTTCGGTGGTGACGGCTGGGCTTACGACATCGGTTACGGCGGTCTTGACCACGTTATCGCTTCAGGCGAAGACGTAAACATCTTCGTATTCGACACAGAAGTTTACTCCAACACCGGCGGTCAGGCTTCAAAGGCTTCCAACATCGGTCAGGTTGCACAGTTCGCAGCTGCAGGTAAGGAAATCAATAAGAAGAGCCTCGCTGAAATCGCTATGAGCTACGGCTATGTTTACGTCGCACAGATCGCTATGGGCGCTAACATGAACCAGACACTCAAGGCTATCCAGGAAGCTGAAGCTTATAAGGGTCCCTCAATCATCATCGGTTACTCACCCTGTGAAATGCATTCAATCAAGGGCGGTATGATGAACTGCCAGGCAGAAATGTAGAAGGCTGTAGAATGCGGCTACTGGAATCTCTTCCGCTTCAATCCTGCTCTTAAGGCAGAAGGTAAGAATCCCTTCACTCTCGACTCTAAGGAACCCAACGCAGAGTATCAGGCATTCATTAAGAATGAAGCACGTTACACCAGACTTATGCGTGAATTCCCTGACAGAGCTGAAGCACTCTTCCAGAAGAGCGAAAAGGTTGCTCTCGACAGATATGCACACCTTCTTAAGCTCAAGGATCTTTACGCTCCCGATGCTGAATAATTCATTCAGAAATAAATTTTCCCTCCGAAGAAATTCGGAGGGATTTTTTATGTGTTGGAGGAACTATGCTCGGGGTGTTCCGAAAAGGGCTACAAAGTTTTTGTGTATAAAAACATCTGCTACTCTTTGGAGAAATTGGTATGTGTAAAATATTTAAACCACTAATAGAATTTTTCCACTTATCGTAGAAAGAAATCACTTATACAGTTATTGAACAGCAGCTATAATTGCCGTATAATGTAGTCAGAAGCTTCTAAATAATATTTCGGAGGTTATTATGAATCTTTTAATTGGTGAAAATATTAAGCGCATACGCCGCGAACGCAACTTAACACAAGAAGAAGTTGCAACACATCTTGGCATATCATTCCAATCCATAAGTAAATGGGAACGAGGTGACGGTTATCCCGACATAACGATGCTTCCTGTATTATCTGATTATTTTGGAATAAGCGTTGATGACTTACTTGGTGTCAGTGAAAATGAAAAGAATGATGTGTATAATAAAATCAATATTGATTGGAGTAACAATAATAAAAATGGCTTACATAGCGAGAATGTAACGCTTATGAAGCAAGCATTAAAGACTTTTCCGAATGATGCACTGTTACTCGTACAACTATCCACATCACTTGAAAAACTTGATGGAACTGAAGACGAAAAAACGAAATACTTAAGAGAATCTATTGCTGTTCAGGAACAAATCCTTCGATATGGTGAAGATTCAGAGGTACGTGGTGCAACATTATATAATATATGTTTCGCTTATTGGAAAATCGGTGAACATGAAAAAGCATTAGAAACAGCGATGAAGCTGCCTAATCTTTATAAGGCTCGTGAAAATGCTCTTGTATGTTTTTTAGAAGGTGAAGAAAAAAACAAAGTAGCAAAAGAAGCCCTTACTTCACTTGCGTGGGTAATTACTCATCATTTAACTGCGCTCTGCGAAACAGAGGATAGTTCTGAGTATTTAAGAAAAGCATCGCAAATTTTAGATGTTCTTTTTGAAGGCGAAACCGAAGATGATTGTATTAAAGCCATTCGCCAAAGATTACAGTAGCACAAACACATTAACTGCTCTCCCCGTGAGAGTAGTTTTTTCTATACATGAATAGGAATATATTTATCTAATTACCAATAAATTTATGCCGTCACAAACAAAAAACCAAGGCTATCTCTAACCTTGGTTCTTCTCTTTCTGTCAGATTTCCACTTTCACGGCGAAGCCGCCTGTGAAGAAATAGTAGGTGTTCGTCTGACTCTTTTTTGGTGGAGATGGCGGTAATCGAAACCGCGTCCGAAAATCCATTCACACAACTTTCTCCGGGTGCAGTCAGCCTTTTAATATTCCCTCAGATTCACGCCGAATGACAGGCTTAAATCTTTGGTATCCTCTGATGCGTGACGGCATACGAGGATGCTCTGCCGTTCACGTTCACTGCTGATCGACGCCTTTAGTTAAGCCGCAGTACTCTTAACCAAGACGGGCCGCTTAAGCAGCCTTTAAAACTGTATTGTTGTCAGTTATTTTTAAGTGTGTGACCTTTTAAAGCGATTGCCACAGCGCTACCCGCTTATCGTGCTTCAAAACCCCCGTCGAAATCCTTTCATCCCCGTATGGATTTTTAAGCTTATTGCTTTGTTATTATATCACTTTGATTCTATAAAATCAAATGTAATTTTTACCTGTTTTTT
>JAZUOC010000142.1:0-12945 GCA_045604465.1 Acutalibacteraceae bacterium | reverse complement strand
AAAGCTTCCGTAGGGTGTAACATGGTGGGAGAGATTCCGGATTTCCTTTTCGATAACCATATAGGTAGCTATACTGCCCTCACGGTTAACGGTAATGCTTCCTTTTTCCGTCTGCCCCTTCGTGGTACTTTCGCTACCGTCCTCCTCCTGCTCGGTATATATAAGAGTGTAACTTTCACCCTCACCCTCTAAATGACCGTGGGTGGTAACCTCCAAAAGCTCCCTTTCTCCCTCGATTTCCTGACGGGTGACGATGGTTACAAGATAATCTTCTTTCATCTGTTTTGCCTTTCCTGAAATGAATTATAAATATACATAATATATGATAACACAGTTTATTTCAAAAATCAATTTTTTTCACAGCTTTTATATATAATATTGTATATTTTTTTATTAAGGTTGACATAGGAGTACCTAAAAAGATATAATGTATAAAATTACATTGACATTCTGCATTATCTCGCCCTCGGCCCTCAGCCCTCGGCACTTCAATGCGAAGCACAAATTAACAAAGAGGTGTTATTATGTATTTATGCTATAAAGAGCCTGCTCATATGAGCTACTACGGCTGGGAAAACGAGGCACTGCCCTTAGGTAACGGAAAAATCGGAGTCAAGGTTTTCGGCGGTATAAAAACCGAGCTTATTCACTTCAACGAAAAAACCTTATGGTCAGGCGGCATAACTGTCGAAGGCTTCGACGGCGGTACCGGTAAAAGGGATAAGGGTAAGGCCTTCAGAGAAATTCAGTCCCTCCTTCAGTCAGGCGACCATAAAACCGCCACCTCCAAAATGAAAAACCTGCAGGGTGATATGACAGGCTTCGGTGCTTATCAGTCCTTCGGCAATCTCTATTTCAGTTTCGACGGCAGCGACAGTGCCGACAAGTATGTCCGCGACCTTGACCTGGACACTGCTTCTGCCATGGTTTCCTATAAAAATGAAAAGACAGCCTACACGAGGCACTATTTCGTTTCTTATCCCGACAATGTCTTCGTAGGCAGATTCCAGTGTGAAACCACCGATGAAGAAGCCGCAGAAGCATCCGCCTTCAGCTTCGATGCTTATGTGGTTTCCGAACAGAAGGGTACTGTTAAGGTCGGTGAAGACGGTATCTCCGTTTACGGCACGGTAAAGGCCAATATAGGTCTCGACGGTAAGGATGGTGCAGATGCCAACGGTATGAAATACGGCGGCTTCGTAAAGCTTATCAGCGACGGTACCGTAGAATACAAGGAAGACCGCATCACCGTAAAGAATGCCACAGAAGCAGTGGTCATTATGAGTCTTGCCACAAACTACACAAACGATTTCCCGTGCTTTTTCAGCGACACAGACCCTCTCGCACAAGCAAAAGAAGCCGTAGAAAAGGCATCGGAAAAGACCTTCGGCGACCTCTACAGAGCTCACATAAAGGATTACACAGACCTTTATAACCGTGTTTCCTTCTCTCTCGGTCAGGAGGAAGCCGCCATTACCACCGACTATATGCTCAAGCGCTTCAGCAAAAAAGGTGAAAACAAAAGAAGCCTCATCACCACTCTCTTCCAGTACGGCAGATATCTGCTCATAGCCTCCTCACGTGACGGCTCACTTCCTGCCAATCTCCAGGGTATATGGAACGCTAAAAACGATCCGCCCTGGTGCTGTGATTATCATTTCAATGTCAATTTACAGATGAACTACTGGCCCGCCTATGTAGCCAATCTGGCAGAAACTGCCCTTCCGTATATTGACTTCGTGAACTCTCTCAAAAAGCCGGGCAGATATGTAGCCAATATGTGTCTCGGCATCGGTGAGGACAGGGCAGACGGCACACCCGATTACGAAAAGCCTACAGGCTATATGATAAACACTATGGTGTCTCCTCTCGGCTTCGTAGGTCTCGGCTACGACTGGCAATGGGGCTGGGCTCCCACCAACGGTGCCTGGGCTTTACAGGGGATGTATGACTACTACCGCTTCACTTTAGATATAGAAAAGCTTAAAAATGACATTTACCCCGCCATGGAGGAATGTGCACTTATGTGGACACAGCTTCTCACGGAGGATAAAAACAGCGACCGTCTGGTAGTTTCTCCCGGCTATTCTCCCGAGCACGGTCCCGTAGCTGCAGGTAATACCTATGATCAGTGCATTATCTATAATCTCTACTCCGATGTCCTTCACGCCGCTAAGGAGCTTACCGACAAAGGCTACGGAGATGCGGTAAACAGAGAAGTAATCGACACGGTAGAAAAGCAGATAGTACGCCTCAGACCGCTGCACATAGGAAAATGGGGACAGATAAAGGAATGGTACGACGAGGACAGCTTCTTTATGCGAGGCTACAGAACGAAAAATGTCCAGAAAAAGCACCGTCATATTTCTCATCTTCTCTCACTCTACCCCTTTAATCAGATTTCACCCGATGACGAAAAGCTTAAAAAGGCCGCCCTTACCACTCTCGAGGACAGAGGACATAAGAGTACGGGGTGGGGTCTCGCCATCCGACTTCTTTCCTATGCCCGTTTAGGCGAAGGCGAGAAATGTAATCTCATCGTGGAAAACATCATAAAAACTGCCATACTGAAAAACCTTTTCGGCACTCATCCTCCCTTCCAGATCGACGGAAACTTCGGCTTTACGGCAGGTATATGCGAAATGCTCCTGCAGAGCCACGGTGACTACATAGCCATTCTGCCCGCGCTCCCCTCCTCATGGCATAACGGCGAAATAAAAGGTCTTATGGCAAGAGGAAGCTTCGAGGTCTCAATCAAGTGGGAAAATGACCGTCTTAAATCTGCTTGCGTGAAATCAAACGAAGGCGGCAGATGCTCTCTCAAATATGACGGAAAGATTATGATAGTTTACGATGAAGACGGCAAGGAAATCGATACAACCTTCGAAAACGGCGTAACCTCATTTATTACAGAAAAGGGTAAGACATATTCCTTCAGCTGACGAAAGGCAAAAATCAACAAACTGTTAACTATATTTCGTAAATAACAAGAATTTGTAAGTTTTAAATATTTGTTTGACATTATAAAAATTAAATGATAAAATTAAAAAAACAAATTAATAATTTTTTATATTTACAAAAGAAGGTTATACTATGAGTGATAAAAGAAAAAAGATTTTGCTTGTTGTCAATCCCTGTGCAGGCAGAACGAAATCGAGAGCAGCCACCTTTGATATAGTCGATAAGTTTTCGAAAAACGATTATGAATTTACAGTGCGTACCACTACCTGTCAGGGTGATGCCACCAATATCGTCAAAAGAGAGCTTGATGAGCATGACATGGTCGTATGCTGCGGCGGTGACGGTACGCTCAATGAAACCGTCAACGGTGTAATGGATATGCCCAGACGTGTTCCCATCGGATATATTCCTTCAGGCTCGACAAACGACCTCGCCTCTACCTTGGGTATCCCCAAGGATATCAAGGAGGCCACAGACCTTATTATGAGCGGTCAGCTTAACGATTATGACGTAGGTCTTTTCAATAACAGATATTTTACATACGTGGCATCCTTCGGTGCCTTCACCCGTTCCTCTTATGCCACAAGCCAGAAGCTGAAAAACAAGTTCGGTTATCTCGCTTACCTTCCCACGGCAGTTCCCGATGCCTTCAACATCAAAAACTATAAGCTCAGAATCGAGCATGACGGCGGTGTTATCGAGGACTATTTCATTTTCGGTGCTATTTCGAACTCTACCTCCGTAGGCGGATTTATAGATTTCGACGCAAATGAAATCAAGCTTAATGACGGTGTCTTTGAGCTGCTTTTATGTAGGGGACTTAAGGTTCAGAATGTAATACCCGCTCTTCTTAAAGTAAAGCAGCGTAAATTCGACGGTGACCCGCTTATCTTCCTTCACACCAAAAAGCTTAAGGTAACCTGCCTGGAGGGTGAAATGGACTGGACTCTCGACGGCGAGTACGGCGGAAAGCATAAAAACGTTATGGTTCATGTGCTCAACGGAGCCGTGCATATCTGTTCTACGGAAAACCCCCTCTTCGAAAAGCATGAAATTCCCGAGTTTACTCCGGCAGTGTCTCACGAAGACGAAAAGGAAGAGAAGGAGACGAAGGAAAAGAAATTTTTCAAAAAACGCAAATCGCAGAAAAATGATAATACCGAAGATTCTGAAGCTGTCGCGGCAGAAAACGAAGAGGACAGCGAAAAGGATGAAACCACTGTCTGAAAGAGAGCTTATTGATTTGTAATTTTTTCCATATCTACTCTTTATGAAAAAAACTATTGAAAATACATATACTTTAATGTATAATGCTTCGTAGTTCATTGAATTTTTGTAATTATGTAAACTATTTTTTAATAAATTGTTGACAATAAGAAAATATTGAGGTATACTGTTTCTGTAAACAGATTAAATTC
This sequence comes from Acutalibacteraceae bacterium, assembly GCA_045604465.1. Classification (GTDB taxonomy): domain Bacteria; phylum Bacillota; class Clostridia; order Oscillospirales; family Acutalibacteraceae; genus UBA6857. Next base: position 8,566 of record JAZUOC010000142.1, on the reverse strand, counting down.
AGTGAGGAGGAACGACTTTGGAATTTATGGATTATATAAAAGCTCTTATAAACTTTATAATGAAGTTGGTTGCCCTCTTCAAAAATGAGGATGACACAGAAGAGGATAAGAAATAATCTGAAATTAAATCAGGCTGTTACCGTAAAGTAACAGCCTTTTAATTTTTTACAGCTCTTTATCAATAGTCGGGATAAAGAATCACCGATTTTCGACTATATCCATTTTACCGATAAGCTTGTCCAGTTTTTTTTCTATCTTCCCCATACGCATATCCTGCAGAACCTCAGAACGGTAGGACATAAAAGCATCCTCATCGTCGGTGGCTATGGTCTGTCTCTCGATTACATAAATGCTGTCCCCGGATTTTACCGCCTTCGCTCTGCCGTGGGTAATGGAGCTGACTTCTTCAAAAAAGCCGTCATCATACATAGGATCTCCTTTTTTCGTGAGAAGAACCGAAAGAGGAGAGGTCACTATTATTCCGAGAGAGTCGTTATACTCTGCGTTAAGCTCATCGATGGTTGCAGTACCATCGTTTATGCTTTTCGCCATAGAAGAGAAAAGCTGTTCGGTTTCCTTTATTTCTTTTTCGGAAAGAGCGACAGTTTCACCCTTATCATTTGTTTTTATAAGCTGACCTTCAATAGCCTTGAAGCCCACGTACATATCGACAAATCTTTCCTTCAGATCCATCTCTTTTACAGGCTCCTTTCCTTCGGCACCGTAAAAATGATCGAGAAGCTGAAGCATACGGCTTTCGTGAGTCTGGACACGGGTTATATCCTGCTTGGTAACACCTATACTGATATAATAGTCAGAAAAAAGTCCCCAGATGTTTTCGGTGTTTTCTGCGGCAAGACGTTTGAATTCACTTCCGAGAGTGAGTTTTTCATTTTCCATAAGCTTTATGGCGGCAAGATATTCCTTGCAGCACTGCCTAACGGCTTCGTTTATGCTGTTTTCGTCCTCCGCTGAAGCGGAATATTCTTCGGGAGAGGCGGCGACAGCAGCCCTGTAATAATTATAAAGCCCTTCCGTGACGACATTATCCCCGAAGGTGAAGGGATAATCCTCTTTATCACAGGAGACAAAGGAAAAGAACACCAGCGCCGCGAAGAAAAGGGCAATAAGCTTTTTCATTCAGTATCAGCCTTTCATTTATCTGTTTTGGTTATTATACACTATTTTTTACCTCTTGTCTACCGAATATTTTAAGAGAAAGCTATTGACATTACCTTGTTTTACTGATATAATTCTTAACTGTCGCAGTATGCAAAGGCGTATTACGGCATTCCTTGCTCCGGACAGGATTCGGGGCCAGAGACCATAAGGAGGTAAAAAGACATGAACAAATATGAGACTATGTTCGTATTTTCTACTGCAAAGGGTGAAGAAGGCGTAAGTGCACTTACCGAAAAGTTCAAGGCACTCGTTGAAGCAAACGGCACTCTCACTTCTGCTGAAGCTTTCGGCAGCAACGGTGGCGTTCGCACACTTGCTTATGAAATCAATGACGAAACACAGGGCGCATATATGCTCTTCAATTATGAAGGCGCAACAGGTCTTCCTGCTGAGCTCGAGCGTATTGCCGGTATCACAGACGGCGTTCTCCGTGTTCTCACCATCAGAAAGTAAGGAGGAGCACTCATGCTTAACTGCGTAACACTCATGGGCCGCCTCGTGGCAGACCCTGAACTTCGCACCACCACTACAGGAAAGAACGTATGTACTTTCCGTATCGCTGTCGACCGTTCATTCCAGAAGCCTGGTGAACAGAGACAGGCAGACTTCATCACCATCGTAGCATGGGAAAGCACTGCTAACTTCATAAGCAGATACTTCGCAAAAGGCTCAATGATCGCTGTACAGGGTTCTATCCAGACACGTAATTACCAGGATAATAACGGTAATAACAGAACAGCCTTCGAGGTTCTCGCCAGAGAGGTAAGCTTCTGCGGCTCTAAGGCTGAAACAGGAACACAGGCACCTGCCGTTTCTGCAGCAGCACCTGCACCCGCTTATCAGACAGCAGTTCCCTCAGATTTCGAAGAAATCACAGACGATGATGATTTACCCTTTTAATTATTAACAGACAGGAGGAAAATACTCATGGCATACGAAAAAGGCGCTAATCGCCCTAACAGAAAGTCACGCAAAAAGGTTTGTGCATTCTGCGTAGATAAGGTCGAAGAAATCGACTACAAGGATGTTCAGAAGCTCCGTAAGTTCACTTCTGACAGAGCTAAGATCCTTCCCCGCAGAGTAACAGGTACCTGTGCTCGTCATCAGCGTGAGCTCACCACTGCTATCAAGCGTGCACGTCAGGTAGCACTTATGGCTTACACGGCTGACTGATTTTAAAAGTAAAGACGGTGTAATCGAAAGATTATGCCGTTTTCTTTTTTATAAAACCTATTGAAAAAATAAGTCAAATGAGTTAAAATCAGTTATAACTATGAAAGAAAGGAAGACACCTTCTGTGTCAGGCTTTTTGAGATGAATATTATTGTAGCAGGCTGCGGAAAGATCGGTACGGCGGTAGTGTCTGCTCTCGTAAACGAGGGACACGATGTTACGGCGATAGACGAATCCTCGGCAGTTATAAACGAAATAACAAATGTGTACGATGCCATGGCAGTGTGTGGCAACGGAACAGACTGTGAAACTCTGGAGGAAGCCAGAATAGATAACTGCGATATTTTCGTGGCAGTTACGGGCTCTGACGAGCTTAATATGCTCTCTTGCTTCATAGCTAAAAAAATGGGTGCAAAGCATACTGTGGCACGAATCAGAAATCCCGAATATAATGACCGCTCCCTTTCTTTTATGCGTCATCATCTCGAGCTTTCCCGCGCCATAAACCCTGAGCTTATGATGGCTCAGGAGCTTAATAATCTTCTGAAGCTCCCTTCGGCCTATAAGGTGGAATATTTTTCCGGACGTAATCTCGAAATGATAGAGGTCAGACTGAAAAAGGACTCCTCTCTCGTGGGCAAAAAGCTCAGTAAAATCCGCGAAAAGGAAAAAGAGGATTTTCTCATCGGTGCCGTTCTGAGAGATAACGAGCTTCACATTCCCGACGGTAATTTCGAGCTTCGTGCCGGAGATACCGTGAGCATTATCGCCACACCCTCGGATATGCAGAAGCTTCTGAAAAGTCTCGATATGATAAAAAAAGCCGTCAGGGATGTTATGATTATCGGCGGAAGCAGGACTGCCTTCTATCTCGCTAAAATTCTTTCCTCCACAGGGACAAATGTAAAAATCATAGAAAAGAACAGAGAAAACTGTGTAAAGCTCAGTGAGCTTTTGCCTAAAACGGACATAATTCACGGTGACGGCTCTCATCACGACGTGCTTATGGAGGAGGGCTTACGCTCTATTGATGCGTTTGTGGCTCTGACGGGTATGGATGAGGAAAACATTCTCACCTCTCTTTTCGCAGGTGAGTTCAATGTACCGAAGATTATAACCAAAATCAACAGCAACGAGCTGACAAAGATGGGCGAAAAGTTAGGTCTTGACAGCGTTATTTCCACTAAAGGAATAGTGGCAGACATCATCATCCGTTACGCCCGTGCACTGGAAAACTCCACAGGAAGTAACGTTGAAACCCTGTATAAATTCATGGACGGCAAGGCTGAAGCGATAGAATTCAATGTCAGAAAGGGCTCGAGAATCATCGGTACACCCATTAAAGACCTCTCCCTTAAATCAGGCATACTTATCGCAGGTATAATCCGTGAAAGAAAAACTGCTGTCATACCTACCGGTGACACGGTAATAAGCGAGGGTGACAGAGTAATCGTGCTGGCTTCAGCGGATTACAGACTCGGCGATTTATCGGATATTTTGAGGTAAAGATAATGAACAGACGAATGGTTTTATATGTGTTAGGCAAGGTGGTAATGGTAGAGGGAGGACTTCTTCTTCTTCCTCTTGTAACAGCACTTATTTATAGAGAAGCGGTTGCTTTGAGCATAGGCATTTCTATTATTATTGCTTTAGCTCTGGGATTTCTGCTTACTAAAATTTCTAAACCGGGGCTGAAAACTATTTACGCAAAAGAAGGCTTCGTTATAACGGCACTATCCTGGCTTGCTCTTTCGGCTGTAGGCGCTCTGCCCTTTTTTATCAGCGGTGAAATACCGTCTTACGTGGATGCTTTCTTCGAGACTGTCAGCGGTCTTACTACTACCGGTGCATCTATACTTACTGATGTAGAAAGCATGAGCAAGGGTCTCCTTATGTGGCGTTCCTTTACCCATTGGGTAGGAGGAATGGGTGTGCTTGTTTTCGTCATGGCGATTATACCGTCTATTTCCGACCGTTCCATTCATCTTCTGCGTGCAGAGGTACCCGGTCCCGTAGTCGGAAAGATCGTTCCCAAAATAAGAGAGACTACCCGTATACTTTATATTATTTATATTGCACTTACTCTTACTGAGGTTGTGTTCCTTCTCTTAGGAGGGATGAATCTCTTCGAAGCCCTGGTTCATTCCTTCGGCACGGCAGGCACGGGCGGATTTTCGTCACGTACACTGAGCATAGGAGCATACAGTCCTTACATTCAGTGGGTAATAGGCATATTTATGCTTATTTTCGGTGTTAATTTCAATCTCTATTATCTTATACTTCTTAAAAAGATAAAATCTGTGCTTAAAAGCTCGGAGCTGTGGGTATATGTTTCTGTAGTGGCAGCTTCCGTTATCCTTATCTGCTTCAATATCGCACCTCTTTACGAAACCTTATCCGAGACGGTCAGACAGGCCTTCTTCCAGGTTTCATCTATTATCACTACTACGGGCTATGCTACGGATGACTTTAATCTCTGGCCGAATTTTTCTAAGCTGCTGCTTCTTCTTCTAATGTTTATCGGCGGCTGTGCCGGTTCTACTGCAGGCGGCATCAAGGTAGCCCGAGTGGTAATGCTGTATAAAATAATAAAATCAGAGCTTCAGAGAATGCTTCATCCCCGAAGCGTTAAGGTAAGCCGTTTCGAAGGAAAGAGTCTGGACAGTAATGTTCTTTCCTCCGTAAATTCTTATCTCGCTGTTTATACGATGCTTTTCTGTGGGTTCGTGTTTATGATCGGATTAAACGGCTTTGATATCGAAACCACTGTTTCTGCCGTTTCCGCGTGCTTTAACAATATAGGTCCCGCTTTCGGTATAGCCGGTCCTGCCGGCAGCTATGCATCCTTTTCCGTTTTTTCGAAAATAGTTCTTTCTATGGCTATGCTTTTCGGGCGACTGGAAATATATCCCATAATTCTTACTCTTTCCGCATCTACCTGGGCCAAGAAATAAAGGTGTTTTAAATGAAAAAATCAAAAAAGCTTTCTCTTTCTACCACCCATATTATAATGCTCAGCTTTGTTTGTGCCGTTGCCGTGGGCAGTATACTTCTTGCTTTGCCCGTCAGCAGTGCCACAGGTGAACCGGTACCGTATATTGACGCACTTTTTACTGCCGTTACCTCTACCTGTGTAACGGGACTTGTTACGGTAACGACGGCTGAGACCTGGAGCATCTTCGGACAGGCTGTGATTCTTTTGCTTATACAGGCGGGAGGTCTCGGCATCATTACTGTAATGTCGGGCATTATGCTTATAATAAATAAAAATCTCGGTCTTAATGACCGTGTACTTGTTCAGGACGCTTTTAATCTGAATACTCTTTCGGGCCTTTCGGCTTTTGTAAAGAGAGTTTTTGCAGGAACAGCCGTTATCGAGGGTATAGGAGCGCTTTTATATATGACGGTTTTTGTTCCCGAATTCGGACCGAGAGGTATATGGATTTCTGTTTTCAACTCTGTTTCCGCCTTCTGTAATGCCGGTATAGATATTATCGGAAATGACAGCCTTTGTTCGTATGTGACTAACCCTGTAATAAATTCAGTTACCTGTGCACTTATAATTATGGGAGGTATAGGCTATATAGTATGGTGGGATGTTATCCGCGCCGTAAAAAACCACAGAGGAAGCAGGCCCTTCCGTTTCCTCACTCTTCAGAGTAAAATCGCCCTCGTTTCTACGGCTGTACTTATTCTTTCCGGTGCGGTGCTTATTTTTGTTTTTGAATACGGCAACCCTTCCACAACGGGTAATTTCAATATATTCGAAAAAATACAGTTTTCCCTTTTTCAGTCCGTCACCACCAGAACAGCCGGATTTGCTACAGTACCTCAGGAAAATCTCACGGAATCCTCGGCACTGGTTTGCCTGATGCTTATGTTTATAGGCGGTTCACCCGTAGGCACCGCAGGAGGTATAAAAACAGTAACCTTCGCCGTGCTGGTTATTACTGCTCTTTCGGCAATCCGAAATAAAAACAGTACAGAGATTTTTTCACGGTCGATTTCAGTCCGCACCGTAAGAAAGGCTCTTTCCGTGGCTCTTATGGCCTTCGGAATTATGGTCGTTTCCACAGTGCTTCTTTCTGCAGTTACGGATGCGGATACCTTGGATGTGCTTTATGAAACAGTAAGCGCCACTGCCACGGTGGGCCTTACGAGAAATCTTACCTGCTCTTTAGACACGGCAGGAAAAATTATTATTATGCTGACTATGTATCTCGGAAGAGTCGGCCCTATTTCACTGGCTGTCGCTTTTAACCTGAGAAAAGAAAATCTTAATACGGTCAGATGTCCCGAAGAGGAAATAAGTGTAGGTTGACCGTGAAAGGAGAAATATTATGAGCATACACAAAGTCTATGCGGTTTTAGGATTAGGAAGATACGGCATAGCGGTGGCGCAGGAGCTGGTAAAAAGCGGTGCATCGGTTCTGGCAGTAGATGCCGATATGGATGTAGTTGATTCGCTTATAAATGTACTTCCCTTATGTAAATGTGCCGATGTTACCGATGCAGATGCTTTCGAGCAGCTCGGTATAGCAGATATGGATTCGGTGATTATCGCTATGTCAAACAGCCTCGAGGCTACTGTAATGGCGATCACTCTGTGTAAGGAAGCGGGAGTAAAAGAGGTTATAGTAAAATGCAGCACGGAAATGCACCGTAAAATCTTCTTACGTGTGGGTGCAGACAAGGTAATATTCCCTGAAAAGGAGTCAGGTATAAGACTTGCACGAAATCTGCTTTCGTCGGGCTTTTCCGAAATGATGGAAATTTCTGAGGATATTTCTATGATTGAGCTTGATGTAAAGAATGAATGGGTCGGAAAAAATCTGATAGAGCTGAGTCTGCGTAAAAAATATTCCGTTAATGTCGTAGCTGTAAAAAAAGGAGAGAATGTGATTACTCAAATCGATCCTGCAGTACCGTTGGAAAATGGAACAAAGCTGATTGTAATAGCGGATGTTCAAAAAATCAAAAAGCTGAGATAAACGCCGTCGGCCGGCAAGAAAGCATTTCTTTAATACCCGACAGTGAAAGTAAAAAAAGGGGGACATCTGTCGATGTCCCCTGAATTTATGCCTGTTTTTCATTTGTCAGCTTATAAACCTCACTCTCTATAAGTGCAGTAACCTCATCCACGTCGAAAACGATGCCCTTAGAAAGCAGAAAGGATACTGCATATTCTTTTTTCTGCTGTCCTGTTTTACTGCCGTAAAGCTGCTCAGCGGCGGCGACGGCTATTTTTACCCACTCCTTAAGAGCAGACAGCTGTTCAGCCGAAAGCCTTTCTCTGAGATATTTGGTAAGCTTCGGGAGAATAAAAAGGGTAATAACGGCTGATATAAGAGTTATAAGAGCTTCGATAAGAGGTGTAAAATCTGTATTTTTCATAAAACTGTATTCCTTTCTTTATTTGTGTAATGCTTCAAGGTCGTCGATTCTGTGGTTTATGACCTTGAATTTTTCTTTTTCTACTTCCTGTTCTTCTTCGATTTTATAGGTGCGCTCGACGAGGTTATTATGCTTTTCGACCTTCTTCTCAAGCTGCTCGATTCGGTATACCGTAAGTCTGTTCGAGGCAAGAACACCGATGAGACTGCCGCCGAGAGTACCGAAGAGACTTATGACAGCGACGGTTATAGCCTCACTCATCCCTTCACCTTCTTACAGTAGTCGAGACACACCCAGCGGTTCTTACCGATTCTTCCCCTGTCCCCTACCACCTTGTCTACGGTTATCTTCTGACCGAGAAGAACGGTGCCGACCTTTACGGCATCTGCATCAGCGTTTTTTCTGACGTTGAGAACAGCTGTGTTTACCTTGTATTTACCTTTAGCGTATGTAGGCATTTTCTTGAACAGAAGGTCCTTGTTGCTCATAACCTTGGTGAAGGCTTCGTCGATGTAAAAGAGCTCTTCAGGCCTGTATGCACCGTCTTTGGTTGTGAGTACATACTTACCGTTACTGTTCGGTGTCCAGCCGTTACCGGTGAATTTACCCTTGCCGGCTGAGATGTGAAGGTGATAGGCAGTAGCTCCGTCCTTACCCTCACGGCAGATTTTCTCTTTACGGGTGAATATCTGTCCCACCTTGATTTTCTTAAGGTCAGCATCATCGGGATGGGTGATGAGAAGGGTGCAGTAGCCTTTGGTGCCGTCGGCGAAGAGCACCTTTTCAGTGCTTTCGAGCCATATAGTGTTGGTACCCT
>JAZUOC010000141.1:0-7533 GCA_045604465.1 Acutalibacteraceae bacterium | reverse complement strand
AGCCCGCTTGGCCTCCGCCTTGGCCCCCTACCCTAACGAGCCTGTCACCTACTACCATAAAGGCGACTATATGGACAGGTGGGTTTATTCCCCTTCCGCAAGCGAAAAAATTATAGAGACAGTTTTTTCCGACTACAGGTTGACGGAAGATGCGATTTGATATAGAATAAGAATATAAAACCAAGGAGGTCAAAAATATGAAAATCAAAGAAATATTCAGAAAAAGAAATAATTCCATTAAATTTGCCACTGCAAAGAGTGTTCTTACTGCAGCCACCTCTGCGGCAGATATGCTCTGCTCCCCTCCTGACCTTTCGAAAGCAAAAAAAGTTCTTTTCGTTCAGCCCCATCCCGACGATAATCAGATAGGCGCAGGCGGTACTATCGCATGGCTGCGCTCCCTCGGCGTGGAGGTTTATGAGCTTACTGTCACCGACGACCGATATGCTGAACCCGAATATATCGGTAAGGAAAACGAGGTTCAGACTATAAGACAAAAGGAAGCCTTAGCGGCACAGCAGATGCTCGGCATGAAAAATGCAGGCTTTTTAGGCTTCGCAGATAAAAATGATGCTTCCGAAAGAGAGATTTCCCTTAAGGTTCTCGAGGTTATCCGTGAGATTAAGCCTGATTATGTTCTCACTGCAGATCCTAATCTCGCTAACGAATGTCACTCCGACCACATCAAGGTAGGTAATGCCGTAAAATACGCAGTTATGGATGCTCAATGTAATTTCTATCCCGATTTCATCGACGGTAAGCTTCGTGACGATGCCTGGAAATGTAAGGGTATCGGCTTCTACTACACGGATGCACCTAACACCTTAGTGGATATTACCGAATTTGAGGAGCTTAAAATGAAGGCTATCAAATGCCACGTTTCACAGGCTGAGCCTGCTCTTCTGGCTGCAATAATGCTTCAGCAGACTATGTTCGCCGAGGGTACGGAATTCAAGGCTGCAGAGCCTCTCAGACTAATCAGCGACCTTCAGATGCACTGCTTCAACCTTCCCGTGGTATAAAATCAAACATAACCGGCAGCAGATCCTTCGTTTACCGCCGGTTTTTACAGAGAAACGGCAGACCTTTTACAGTCTGCCGTCTTTTTTATGATTATTTGCACTTGATGCTCTTTGTCTTACTGTATGCGCCGTAAACTATTGTCTTGCCCACAGTCTTATAAGCACGTACTCTTACATAATACTTTTTCTTGCTGGTAAGCTTCTTAAGATAGGTCTTAACTGTCTTATTCTTTTTGATTTTTACAGTCTTTGTGGCCTTTTTTGTGAATTTCTTTGAGGTTGAGTACTGTACTTCATAGCCTGTTGCACCGGAAACCTTCTTCCACTCTGCGATAACTTCCTTCTTTTTCTTGGAACGAAGATCCTTGAGTGTTACGGTTGCAGGCTTTGTAGTGGCGCTTGCCTCGCTGCTTGCAGCACTCTGGTTAGTGCCTGCTACAGCTACTACCTTGAACTTATAAGTAGTGCCGGCCTTGAGCTTTTTGACTGTAACGCTTGTCTTTGTTGTTTTTACGGTAGTCCATTTTCCTGAGCCGGTTCTGTATAAAAGATTGTAGGATTCAGCGTTTGCCACCTTTTTCCAGGAGAACTTGATTGATGTGGTGCTTGATGCAGAAGCCTTAAGACCTGAAGGCTTACCGAGAGTAAGCATTTTGATTTCTTTTCTGCCTAACTCTTTTGAACATACGGTACACTTATTTATCTGTACGCCCTTTGACTTATAAGTAGCTGCTACGGTTGTTTTGTAGCCGCTTGCCTTATGACCTGCAGCAGCGACATCCTGTGTCTTCGTGCTACCGCAAACGGTACAGGTAAAGGTTTTTACACCCTTTGCTGTACAGGTGGGCTTCTTTGTAATCTTGCCCGAGTCATATTTGTGACCCTTGGCGGCTATTGTTGCACCCTTCAGATATACCTTATTACACTTGAGACAGGTCTTTGTGAGCTTGAAGCCTGTCTGGGTACAGGTTGCATCCTTTTCTTCTGCCTTTTCAGCCATATTGTCAATAGCACCGTAAAGAACACCGACGAGACAGGCAACGCCTTCGACACGGCTGTTTAAAGTATTGATTACTGCCTTTACTATCTTTGCAAGGCCTTCGTTTTTCATAGCTGCTTCGAAATGACCTGATGTCTGCTTTTCGATGCCGCCGGATACTGCCCAGTTATTAACTACATTACATACTGTATTGTAGAGGAATTCAACAACAGAAACATCACCTGCAAAATTAAGAGCCTTTACAGCTGTAGCTTCTATGATGCCCTGAAGATCCATTGAGAAAATATCCTCGAAAAGACCTCTTATGAAAGCTTCTGATCTGAATTTTTCTAATTTGCCGTTATCGGCAGTAAATGAAAGCATAATATCAAGCTTATCAAAGAAGGACTGGGACTTATTGAAATCTCTGCCGAAATAAGCCTCGATATTTTTATCTACAAGGAAGAAATTAAGAACACTGTTTACAACTTCCCATACTGTCTTGCCGCTGCCTACTGTAATAGCATTACCGTTTTCATCATAAAGAGGAATGGTACCGCCGAGCTGTTCGATTAAATAGTCACCGAAAACGTGTTCATAGGTAGCATCTGCAGGATAGTCCTTACCGCTGAGATGAACGAGAATCCTGTTTGTCATTTCAGTGAGTGTCTTTGTATCCTTGATTAATTCATAAATTTCTTTTTCGCCGTTTGTATCTGCAGCCTGGAAGACAATTTTAAGAATTTCAAGCATAAGAACTTCGTCACTTACATTCGTATCAATACCGAGCTTTGACTCTTCAGCGATGTATTTAACGAGATTTCTTGTATTGTCACCTATGTTTTTATAATCGCTTTCTGTACCGTTTGTCTCCCATTCTGTAAATCCGGGAACAATCTGTGCGAAGACTTTACCTAAAATTCCATTAATCTGAGCGAGAACAGACTTATCGTGAGTAAGCTCAATACCGTCGAAGGAATAATCACCGTCGAGCTGAATAACAGTGTCGAGTGTACCATATCCTTCACCGAGTGAAGCAAAGCTGAAGGACTGACCCTTTACAAGATCAATAAGATACTTATTTACGATAATATTGAACGCATCAGTGATAATATGGTCAACAGTCGTATCTTCAGTTATTTCGATACCTTCGAGAATACCGCCTTCTGCAGAAACAAGTCCTACAAGATCAGTGTAAACAAAGGCGTCAAAATCATTACGAGCTCTCATTAAAATTTCATCATAGTTGGGAGCATCCCAGAAGAGAGAGTCTACGATGCCTTCTCTTAACATTTTACTTACGTTAATGCTCGTAAGATCAAGACCTAAGTTTTCAGCGATTTTACCGAGATCAAGAGTACCGGAAATAAGCTTTTCTATTAAATCGGAGTTTGCATCGGCGAGCTCGAGAATTTCACAGAAAATCTTATAGTCACCGGACTTTGCACGGGACATTCCCTCATCGAAAACCTTCAGGTCAAGATCTTTGAGATCACCGAGAAAACCTTTTGCCAAAGTAAATACCAGACGGAATCTGTCAATGGTATCGCAAACATTATCAACTGAAGTAAGATTAATGTTTATACTTGTGACACCTAAATCAATAGTTTCGTTGATGTCGAGATCAGCGAGAGTGTCATCAAGGAAATCAAGAAGATGATGGATATTTTCCTTTGTCGCATTCTGTGCATAAGTTTTGTAGCTGAAATCTTCCTGAGCGTTTGCGCCGAATGCCGTAACTGACATAGTCGAGCAGACGAGGATGAGACACATAACAAGACTTAACGCACGGTTAAAAACTGTTTTCATAGTTATACCTCCTAAAAATAAGCATAGATTTAAATACAAATCTTGTCATTTTAATAATACTATATTTTCACCCTTCAAGTCAATAAATCAAAACACTAAAATTCAAAAAAATTAAATTTTATTAATAATACACAATTATATAAATATATTTTTATTTAACTTTTTTCTTCATTAATCCGAAAGCAACATATTAATTAAAAATGAACATTTTTTTAATTTCTTCTTGACTAACAGAAGAAACTGTAATATAATTAAATCATAAAATATTTAGGAGGAATATATTATGGGATTTTATGAAACATATGAAGAAGATATCAAAGCTTTTTTCGATGCTCTTATTGAGTTCATTAAGACTCTCATCAGCAAATTAACTGCAGAATAATATGCATAAAAATAGTCTTTGAAGAATTACAGGCTGTCACCCGTTGACAGCCTGTTTTTTTATACCTTGACTTTTCCGTAAATACCGAAGGAGGCCAGAACGGAAGCGCACTGACTGACAGGAAGCCCCATCACGGAAAAGAAGTCACCTTTTATTCCCTTGACCAGAACGGAGCCGTAGCCCTGAATTCCGTAGCTACCCGCTTTATCAGCATATTCCATCGTATCCAGATAACTGTTCACCGTTTCCTCAGAGAGAGTGTGAAACTCCACCTCCGTAGTGTTTTCGAAGCATTCACATCTGTCTCTGTCTGCGATGCATACACCGCTTACCACGATATGCTTTTTCCCCGAAAGATACATAAGCATTCGGAAAGCATCCTCACGGCTGAGCGGCTTTCCTAATATTTCTCCGTCTACAGCTACCACTGTATCACAGCCTAAAACCACTGCATCCCCGTTGCTTTCGAGAACTGCCATAGCCTTTCTGCGGGAAAGCTCCTTTACAGTTTCCTGAGGAGTCAGCTTTTCGCTTATGGTTTCATCACAATCAGAGGGCTTTATTTCGAAGCTGTAGCCACAGTTATCGAGCAGCTCTCTTCTTCTCGGAGAATTAGAGGCAAGAATGAACCTTCTCATCATATCTCACCCATCTCCTTCAGCTTCGCGATTTTCAGAACCAGAGCGACGGTTTTCGAATCGGAGATTTCACCGTTCATTACCATTCTCACAGCCTCATCTAAATGTTTTCTTTCTACAGACAGGAATTCTCCCATATCCAGATGCTGCTCAGTCATACGAAGCCCTGTAGCACCGTAAAGATAAATTATCTCACTGCAGTAAGCCACTGTAGGATAAACGGTACCCAGAGAGAACACCTTTTCCGCTATAACACCGCATTCTTCTTCGAGCTCTCTTATACCTGCTTCGAGAGGGTTTTCTCCCTTTTCCAGCTTACCTGCAGGAAGCTCCAGAAGCTCTCTTTTATAAGGATAACGAAACTGACGGACAAAAAGAAGCTCATCATTATCGGTAAGTGCTGCCACGCACACTCCACCGCTATGCTCGACTACCTCTCTTTTAGCCTTGCTGCCGTCAGGAAGCTCCACATCGTCTACATGGACAGTAATAATCCTGCCTTCATAAATCACTTCACTGTTTAAGGTCTTTTCTTCGAAATTCATATCTCTTTCCCCTTCACGGTATATTTTTCTTTAAGATGGCATATATTTCAAAGGGTGATACTATGAAATATACAGTCACGCCCTGTGACTTTGATTATAACACAAATAAACGGATAATAGAAGACCTTATCAGAGAATATCCGTTTATAAAAGTAAAGATTATCGGCAGAACAGCAATCGGACGCAGTATTTTTGCACTTTCCGTCGGTAATACTAAAAACTGTGGGGTTTATGTCGGCTCTGTCCGTGGCAGCGACGGACTTTCGGGGCTGATTCTTTTGCTTTTCATCGAAAGGCTTTCTTGTGCAATAAAGAATAATCGTTCTCTTGCCTCGGTGAACATAAGGAAGGCTCTCGCGCTTTCGGGTGTTACCGTGATTCCGTGTCTTAACCCTGACGGAAGAGAAATCTTTATACATGGAATTAAAGGTGCAAAGAGAATGGGAAGTTTTGTTTCCTCCTTTTATAATAATAAAGAGGCTCCTGAATGGAACGCAAACGCTATGGGTGTCGATATAAACCTTAACTTTATGCCCTGCGACACTGTTAAAAGAAAGATCCTGAACCCCGGCCCCTCTCTTTACTGCGGTGATTATCCCGAAAGCGAAGCAGAGACCGGAAGCTTCACCCGCCTTTGCCGTTTAAGCGGCTTTCGTCAGTGTATGGAGATTTTTTGGGGCGATAGAGAGATATTCTATAAGAGTGATGAGGAGGAGCCTGTAAGCAGCCAGATGATGGCAAAAATATTATCCTGTTCTTCTTCTGTACCGCTTAATTACGAAAAAAGCACTGATCATTCGGGGCTTACTGATTGGTTTATAAGAGAATTCCGTCGTCCGGCTTTTTCTGTCGGCACAGGCGGAAGTGTAGAAAAGCTTTTTGAAACCTACAGTCTGCTTGAGGAAGTATTAACAGTCTTCGCTTTACTCTGAACACTAAAATATATTTTCCTTTACAAAAAGGCTACCGCTTTCGCGATAGCCTCTTTTTTATGCTGAGCTCAAATTAACAGAGCTTCTATCGATTTTACCAGTGAACGTTTCCGCAATCACAGGTTTTGCCGATCTTGAAGAGTTTCCAGAAGAAGTTAAGAATCTTATAGAGAAGCTTCATAAGACCGTTCTCCATATGACAGATACAGCCGCATGATGCACCGCTTTCGCTGTCATAAATAACTCTGTTACATTCTTCACACTTGCCGTCTTCGCCTATCTCACCGTGACCTGTAGCAGGAATAACTGCCTTGCCTTCTTCTGTGCCACAGTCAGCACACTTCTGATATGCAGTGTAGCCTTCAGCTTCGCAGGTAGCATCTACACCCTGATATTCCACAAAGTTATGATCAAGTGTAGTACCCTCTATTTCAGTAATGTGATAGCCGTTACATACTGTACATTTTTCAGTGATGTAAGCATTTCTGTTACATGTAGCAGGTGTTTCGCTGACAGTTACATAGGAATGTATCTCAGTCTTCTTAAGATCTGCTTCTGCATATTCTACACCGTTTTCGATGCATTCCTCATGCTTATCCTTATCGTATCCGAAGCCTTCTGTCTGACGACATACAGTACAGCGATATTCTCTGAAGCCGTCCTGTACACAGGTAGGAGCGATATAACCGATAACCTCCCATGTGTGTTCTACTGTTTCTGTCTTCGTGCGAGCTTCCTTACAGCCTTCTACAGAGCATACATTTTTAAGTGTAACGCCTGTACCGCAGTCGCCGTAAACGAGCTCCCATTCTTCATTACCTTCTGCATCTGTCTTCCACTGATGGAGTGAAGGATCGGCAGGAACTGTCTTTGTCTTATAATATGAGCAATCTTCGTTTGTACAGTAGATAATTGCTATACCTTCTTCATGGCAGTTAGGAGCATAAATACTGTCTGCATCGAAGTCTGCAGGTATGCCGTCCCAACCGGAAAGGTCATAGCTCCACTCTTCTGTCATTACGTGATCGAGAGCTGTACCCTCAGCTTTTACTGTATCAGTTGCATCACAGAAGTCACACTTTGCAGTCTTTGTACCGTCCTTCTGGCACTGAGCACTACCCTCATCGTAAACGTAGTTAGTGAATGTATGAGCAACGGGATCGCCGTAAGCAGTGTTACAAACCTCACAGATTTCCTTGTTTCCGCAGGTAAAGTCGGAGGCCAAG
>JAZUOC010000140.1:0-2789 GCA_045604465.1 Acutalibacteraceae bacterium | reverse complement strand
GCCCTTTTTACTGCAGAGAACCACGCTTCTGTCCTTCGGACTTCTGCCGTAGAGACAGTTGGCACACTGAGCTGTATATTTCTTTTTGCTTAACATCTTCTGCTTCATTTTTTCACCTGCTTTTTATATTTCAGTTCATTTTAGCATATCAGTGAAAATTTTTCAACCGATATTCCTTAATTACTTGCTTTAAAAAGTAATATATGATAAAATCATCAGGATGAATTAAGGAGTAGATTACGATGAAAGAAGTTACTGTATATACTGACGGAGCCTGTTCGGGAAATCCGGGTGCGGGAGGATGGGGGACTATCCTCGTTTATAAGGGCAAGGAAAGAGAAATGTCGGGCGGTGCCGCAGAGACCACCAATAACCGTATGGAGCTTACGGCTGTAATCGAAGGCTTAAAGGCCCTTAAGGAGCCTTGCAGAGTTAAGGTGGTTACCGATTCCCAGTATGTCGCTAACGGGATTAATCTCGGCTGGGCGAAGGGCTGGAAGGAGAATAACTGGAGAAAAAAAGACAGAAAGCCTGCTCTGAATCCTGAGCTGTGGGATGAGCTTCTTACACTGATAGATAAGCATGAAGTCACTATCGAATGGGTAAGAGGTCACGACGGCCATCCCGAAAATGAACGCTGTGATAAAATGGCGGTGGCAGAGAGTCAGAAATACCTGTGATAATGCGTAATTCCGAATTATGCATTAATAATCTCTTTTATGACCTCTCCCGCTATAACCAGTCCTGCCACAGGCGGTACAAAGGCTATGCTTGCGGGGACAGGCTTACTTCCGTCAGCTGCGGATGAGGGCTTGCGGGGTTCTTCGGGAGAATAAAGAACCTTTAGTTTCTTTATTCCTCTTTTTTTCATTTCGTATCTCATTACTCTGGCGAGAGGACAGACAGAGGTTTTAAAAATATCCGTGATTTCGAACTTCGTTGGGTCAGTCTTATTCCCTGTACCCATTGAGGAAATTACGGGTATTTTTTCTTTTGTCGCTTTTTCGATTATGGCGATTTTCCCTGATACCGTGTCAATGGCATCTATCACATAATCGTAAACCGAAAAGTCAATTTCATCGATGTTCGAGGGAAGAACAAAAAGGTTATGCTCTTTTATTATTATGTCGGGATTGATGTCCAGGAGTCTCTCTTTGGCCACGGCAGTTTTCATCTTTCCTACAGTGGAGTGCAGAGCGAAAATCTGACGGTTGATATTAGAGAGGGAAACAGTATCGTTATCGAAAATGTCCAGTGAGCCTACTCCCGAGCGTGCGAGAGCCTCAGCCACATAGCCTCCGACTCCGCCAATACCAAAGACTGCCACACGGCAGTCTTTAAGACGGGAAAGAGCATCCTTTCCTATTAACATTTCAGTACGTGAAAAAATTTCATTCATTTCTTTTTACCTTTGAAGGGATTACCCCAAAATATAAACATAAAAGCAGGAATAAGACTTATGAGGAGTAACACAAACATAAGAGGCTTTGCCGTAAAATAGGCGAACATAGCCTTAAAGGCATCGGGCTGAAGCATAATAATGATACCTGTAATCACAGCGAAAAGGGCAGCAACGAGGACAGCACCTGCGGCTGCATCCTTAGCTATTCTGCCGTATTCCGTATATTCCTCTGAGGCTAAATTAACCGCATTTTCCACGGCAGTATTGATTATTTCCGCACTGATTACAAGAGCAGAAACCACCGCTAAAACAGCATAGTCGGTTCTCGAAATGACAAACCAATCCGTAGAAAGCAGAATACTGAACATATAGGTGAGAAAGGTCAGATGTATCCTCAGATTACGCTCGCTTTTTATGCAGTGGAAAATACCCTTCGCGGCATAGAGGAAGCTTTTTAAAAGTCCGGTAATTTCCTGCATATCAGTTTTCCGTGGTGTAATAGCTGCCGCTTCTTACTAAACCGAGCTGTGTAAGAACTGCCTCTTCCTTTTCTCTCATACGCACCAGCTCCATACCGCCGGGCTCGTGGTCATAACCTAAGAGGTGAAGCATGGAGTGAACGGTTAAAAAGGCGATTTCTCTGTCGAGGCTGTGGCCGTAAAGGTCAGCCTGCTTGTAGGCGTGCTCGATGGAAATGACGATGTCACCGAGCATTCTTGCTCCTGTGTCGTTATTAATGTCATAAACGCCGTCTACACCTAAAGGGAAGGAAAGAACATCAGTAGGTCTGTCGATGCCTCTGTGCTTGAGATTAAGCTCATGAATAGAGATGTCATCGACTATGGTAACACTGATTTCTGCAGAGCCCTTAAAGTTTTCGTTTACGAGAACTGCATTACAGCAGCGCCGTATAAGCATACGGACACCGGTAGGAATACGCACTGTATTCTGACCGTTAGTAATGATAACCTTGATTTTGTCTTTCATTTCTTTTTACTCTCCTCATATTTTGAATAAGCCTTGATAATATCCTGTACAAGCTTATGTCTTACAACGTCTTTTTCCGAAAAACGTATCGTTTCGATGTCATCCACATTTTTCAGAATTCTTATCACATCCACGAGACCTGACCTTTTTCCGTCGGGAAGATCGATCTGTGTGATGTCACCCGTTACCACGATTTTCGAGCCGAAGCCGAGGCGGGTGAGAAACATTTTCATCTGTTCGGGAGTGGTGTTCTGTGCTTCGTCAAGGATGATGAAGCTGTCGTCGAGGGTTCTGCCTCGCATATAAGCGAGAGGGGCGACCTCGATGTTTCCTCTTTCCTGGTACTTCTGAAAGTTTTCGGGGCCGAGCATATCGAAAAGTGCATCGTATAATGGTCTTA
>JAZUOC010000139.1:0-5149 GCA_045604465.1 Acutalibacteraceae bacterium | reverse complement strand
TCGGGTTTCTCTCCGAATTGGCTCAAATCGGCTTTACAAGCGGAATTGTTACCCACAGGAGCACCGCCTTTTTTACCTGCTTCGGAGCGTTTACGACAGATTTCTTTATACTTTCCCGTGTCTCTTTCAACCTGAGAATTGATAAAACTGTAGCACATTTTCAGCATATTGTCGTTTCCGAAATCAGGCTCTTCGCCCTCTGCAAAATTATGCATAAGTGCTTTCAGTAACATTCCGGCCTGCTCATCCGAGAGCATATCTATCTGATCTATGTAGCTGCTGTACACCATAAATCCTTTCATATCTGCCATTTAATCACCTCCTCGCCTGTGTCAGTTCTTTATAGTTCCGCCAGTAATAATAGAACACTTCAAGCATCTTTGCAGCCGTGTCCTTTCTGTCCCCGACAAATTCCACACCAAAGCCAAAGCGGCTGGCACTGCTCCAGCTTTTCAGCGTAGAATATACCATAGCTCCCGTTTCTCGGTTTTTTCTCTGCGGTGACATATCCATCTGCCATTTTTCTACCTGACAATGCTTTAAATCCTCCCAGGAGCTTACACCTTCAAGCAGTACGGTAAAGCCCTTTGCAAGCTGTGAGGCGGTCTGGAGCTCCTTTTCAAATCGTCCCTGCTTGCCGTTTTCACGGTCCTTGAAGTCTGCCATTATGTTTCCGTAGATCTCATCTACATTCGCCTTACGCTCGATTACACAGGAGAGGGAAAAGTCCTTTCCCCCTGCCGTGAATGAATAATCGCCGTAATCAAGCTTTCTCTGCTCTGTCATAATGCCGAGTTCAGAGAGCTTATCAAGGATGTGCTTGTTCTGCTGTTCCCGGGTGTCATAAAGCACCGTTACGCATTTTAAAAATGTTTTCTTGTCTGCGCTCATTATGTCACCTCTACATAGCACCAACTCTGTGGCGGTCTTGTTAAGTTATAAACGCCGTCACAAGAGTATTCGTGTTCGTAACAATCTGCATAATATTCGCATTTGTGGCACTGCTTAAACTCACTTAACTCTCTCGGCTTGTCGTAGATTACAAGGTTTGATATGTGCCAAGCATAACCAAAATCACTTTTGTAACTTCCGATATAATCTCGCCAATCTTTTAAGGTCATACAAGCAGAACGCAATAAATCTTCTCTGCGTTTGATATGCCCGCTTTGTTCGTCAAGGGAATAATTTGTGTATTCATCAATCCTGTCACAAATAAACTCGCCTATAACTTTGCCGTTACCCTGTATGGTCTTGCCAGCTACAAGAAAAATATCACCTGATTTTCTCGGCGACGTGCAATAAATATAAGTCTTAAACGGCGTTTCAAGTTTAGGTTTTGTTTTTCTTACCTCAACTGTTTTCTTACCGCTTGCGATAAACTCGCACCATTCCGGGTTTATGCTGATTAACACCGCTTTACTCATTCTTTTTCCTTTCCACAGAATTTACAAACTACCCCGTACAGCTCTTCAAAGCATTCATCACACAAATCAGTTTTAACGCTTACGTGCCCCATATCAATTATTAAGTCATCGTAATCACGCATTGCATTAAGTTCAGTCCCGCAATGATCGCAATATGTCTTTGTTTCTCTCATGCTTTACACCTCCATCAGAACGGATAATCATCATCCGAGCCTGATACTACCACGTCAGGCTTGCCGGGAGATACCGTAGGCGGTGCAGTTGCAGAAGCACTATAATCACTAATTGTAGGTGGTAAAGAAGCTCCTGATAGCTCCGCCTTCTTTTCACCGGTAAAGCAGACTCTGTCTACCACAATTTCTGTAACATAAACAGTATTTCCGTCCTTGTCCTGATACTGTCGTGTCTGTATCTCACCTTCAATTAAAATCATTCTGCCCTTTGAGAAATACTGACAGATAAAATCCGCATTGTTCTTCCAGGCAACGATATTCAAAAAGTCGGTCTTCTTCTCTTCGCCCTTGTTCTGAAATCGGCGGTCAACTGCCACACGAAAACTCACTACCGACGAGCCCTGCGGCGTTGTTTTAAGTTCAAGGTCGTTTACGATGCGGCCCATAATTATTGCTTTGTTGTACATTTAATCCTCCATTTCGTCTATCACGTCGTCTATAATCTCATCCTGGTAGTTGATTATCTCGGTTAATTCCTTCTTAAAACGGCAGTAGGCACATTCCTCACAGCTCTGCGGTATAAGCATGTTCCACTTTATCTTACAGAATCTTTGCGAAAGATGAGTAACTATGTCAAGAGCCTCGTCTAACTTGTTCTGCGGTACCCAGAATATATTTAAATCAGGTTCTTCCTGCTTTGTGCCTGCGGCGATGTAAAAGGGGAGCTGTAAGCCCGTATTCTGCCTTACTACCTCCTGATATATCGCTCCCTGAATATCATACCGCCAGAAATCTATAAAGTGCTGTCTGCCACCCACTTTGCGGTTGTAGATGGTGTCAAAATCCTTGATTATCTTTAAATCTACAATAGCCTTGCCGGGATGGTAGCTGTCTATTTTTATCTTATATGGAACACCGGCAATCTCACCCGTCATAATTACCTGCTTTTCACCTGCCATATAAGAAGAAAACAGCCTGTCTCTTTCAAGCCTTGCTATGATCTTCTCTGCATGGCGGTATTCCGCTTTAAGCTCTCCGCTTTTCGTAAATATTTCGGGGTGCTTTGCCCTGAATATATCAAGCGTTCCCTCATAATGAGCATCAATGTAAGTGCCTATTAAAAGTGCCGTAGTCATCGGTCTTTCGTACTCTCTTTTAAGCTCCGCCATAGCGGCGGCTTCACAGTTCATAAAGCTCTTGAACTGCGAAGACCCCATATAATGCCGATTTGCTTCAGGCGAAAAATAATTTTCTGCTGTCAGTATCATAAGTAGGTTACCTCCAGCTCTCCGTCCGTTGTCCTTGTAGCGATAAACTGCAGACCCTTTTCTCTGCACTTGTCATAGAGCTTCTGTCTGTTCTCGCTGCTTAACTTCTCGGTACCGTCAATAAGAATAAGCTGTAGCGCATTGGGCTTTGATACCGTCACGTCTATGCAAAGGTTCAGCTTTTCGCCCTCTGACAGATTGCTTACCGGCAGTCCGTGTATCAGCGGTACGCCGTTTTCTACCGTAAAGCCCTCAATCGGAATTGTAGCGGTTTCTAAAATTATACCGGGCAGGCTTCTTGCAAGCTCTATCTTTCGTGTAAGCTCGTCTGCTACTGCCTTTAAATCCTTTATTTCTTCCTCCATGCTTACCATTCTGTGATATTCGTTGAGATGCTTTTTCATAGCCTCGGCGTGAGTAACTTCAGACTGCAGTTCGGAAACGTCCGTCTTTTCCTTGCCTAAACAATCCTCCGCTATTCTCATATCGCTGTCAAGCTTTGCTATCTTCTCTCTGTACTGTGCCTCTGCTATTGCAAGCTTATCAGCGTACACGGTATCAAGAGCACCGAGTCTTTCCTCTGCCGCCTTGATTTCTGCCTTCTTTCTTTCGATTTCAGCCACAAGGCTTTCCTTTTCTGCGGAAAGTTTCTTCTGCTCTGCGGCAAGCTCCAGCTCCATCTCCGCCTGATAGCCTCTCACCTTATTCTGATAGCTGTCATAAAAGGCTCTTGCTCTGTCGATAAGGTTATTCTGTCGCTGTGCCTCGGTAATAATTGCATAGGCAGCACCGACGTCATAGGCTTCCCACTTTTCAGCCTCAAAATGCTCGGGTATATCCTTTGCAATATCATCGACAAAGGCTCTCTTGTTGCGGATGTCTCTCTGCACGTCCTGTCTTCTCATAAAGTAATCGCCACGTTCAGACTGGATGTCGGAAAGCACCTGCAGTATGTTCTGCTCGTAATTTACCCCGGTGGGAATTTCGCCGAACTGCTCTTTAATCCAGTTTAAATCCCAGGGAAATTCAATCATATCAAGGATGATTCTGTTCTGCTCCTTTTCGGGAAGAGTGATAAACTGTACCGGGTCTATCTGCAGAGGTGTGAAGATGTTCTGCAGAAAGCTTTCAGGTGCAGGGATTTCCTTTCCGCCCTCTTTAATAGACTTATAGTCAGCCTGACCGCTTCTTTTCTTTCTGCCGATATGTAAGCCCGTATCGGTTTCAATGATGATCTCGCCTTCGGTTTCGCCCTTCTTCAGAATGTAGCTGCGATCTGAACGATTGGTAAGGCCGTAACGGATAGCGTCAATGACGGAAGTTTTTCCCGCTCCGTTGGTACCGCTGATTTCTACAGCCTGTCCGTTAAGCTCTGTTTCCGTGATTCCGAAAAGGTTCTTAATCTTGATTTTAGTTATTTTCATTTCCTGTTCCTCCTAAAGCGTCAGGTGCTTTTCTCGCTTCTATCTTTGCTTTTTCCTTTGCGGCACAATCCCAGCATAAGCATTTACCATAGGATTTGTAAGTGCCTTCTGCGATAGCCTGTGCAGTAACCTTGCTGTTGCCCTGTATTTCCTTTCCACAGTCGGCACACAGCGTTGACGTGGTCTGCATCTTCGGTACGGTAGGACGGATACGAAGTCCGCCCACCATATCACGACCGAATTTGACTGTAGGATCAAAGTAAACTGTTATCGCTCTGCCCGCCCAGTCCTCTATGTAGGGAGCGTTATACAGCTTCTGTATCTGCTTCATATTGGTTTTGTTGAGGATAAAGGGCTTCTGTCCGTTCTTCAGATGAGCGACAACCTCATATTCCTTTTTTCCGTTTGTGCCTATGACCTCTTCACGTTTTACGTAGTCGATTATTACGTCTATATCCGTCTGCCCGGCAGGGATGGAATACGCTCCGAGATAATTCGGATTAGTCAGCAGCTTCCAGTGTGTTTTTGTATCCGGCATTATTCATTACCTCCCACTATCTCTCTTATCTGTTCAACCACAGACATTAAGGCTAATCTGCACTTGTCCTGTTCATCCGCCGGGAATCTCTTTATAAGCTCGATAGCCTCGTTAAATTCCGTCTGGATATTCTGCAGGCGATATTTCAGTAACTCCTTATTACCTGACGGTGCCGCCTTTGGTTGTGAAATTGATTTCACTTTTTCGATTTCAGATTTCAGCCTCTTATCGTATTCTGCCTTTGCCTTTGCTTCGGCTTCCTTTACGGCTTCCGCCTTGATTTTTGCTATATCCTCTGCGGACGGCTCTGCAACTGCTACCT
>JAZUOC010000138.1:0-10377 GCA_045604465.1 Acutalibacteraceae bacterium | reverse complement strand
ACACAAACTTAATATGGACAGATTTTGCGGAGTCGTGTTTTTATTTCGGTAAAAATGCAGGCTTCTATTTTGGCGTTCTCTGTGAGATTTGTCCGAAAGTTTGTGTGGTAGCAAAACGAAGCTTTGCATTTTTCGTGTGTGTAAAACTTCGGTTTGCACACACTTTTTTGTTTTAAGGGTGCCGGCAGAATAGGGAATAACCCACCCACTGTTCTGCTTGGCCGTGTTAAGAATTATTGCACCCGTGAAACGGAAGTGGCCGTTATTTTCTTAACACGGAAATCTATAATAAGGGGTTGATTAAATGAAAGACAACTTAAAGTATATGATTAAAAACTGGATAGAGTGGGACAAGAAAAGCCTTCTGTACTTTTGTTTAAGAGTTCCCGCTATGGTTTTTCTTCCCATCATAACAGCCTTTATCCCTAAAGTAATGATTGACTGCATAAACGAGGGTGTTACTGTCGGCATGCTTACCTTGATAGTGGCCCTTCTGAGTGTACTCGTTACTCTTACTACCTGGCTTGACCCGTTTCTCAATGAGCTTTTACAGGGTAGTGCAAGAGTAATCCGTATGCGCTATGCAGTTATGGCTTTTAAGAAAAACATACACACAGACTACATAAACATTGAAAGCCTTGAAGGCAGAGAAAAGAATAAAATAGCTATGGAATTTTACCGAAGCCATTGGTCTTCCTCGGCATACTTTATTACCCTTTGCAATGCGTTTCTTGTTTGTGTTCTCGGCGTAATAACTTCTCTTACACTCATTTACAAAATCAATATTATGATGATTTTGCTAATACTTCTTACCTGTGTGGGCGAGTTCTTCCTGCTTCGTTATCTCAATGAAAAGGAGAAGAACGTAAAAAGAAAAAGAGGCAGTATCTTTGTAAAGCTTGATTACTATTATGAGCTGAGTAAGGATAACACCGCCGCAAAGGATATCCGACTTTACGGCTTTTCCGATTACTTCATTTCTGCCTATGCCAAGTTTGTTTATGAGCTTCAGAAGATAACGGGAAAGTATATGCGACAGAGCTTCAATGTCAGCGGTACGAGAGCTTTTCTTAATATGATAAGAGAGCTTGTTGCTTATGCTTATCTTGTTTATCTCGTTTACAAGAATGAACTCAGCGTTTCTGATTTCATCTTCTATTTTGGTATCATTACGGTTTTTTCCAATTGGATAATGAACCTTGTTATCTGTGTTTCAGACCTTGAGCGTTGCTGTAATGACTGTCAGGCTTTCCGTGACTTTACTGAAGCTGAGGATGAAAATGATAAGGGCAAGACAGCACATAGGCTCAGCGATGTTACATCAATCGAGTTCAAAAATGTTTCCTTTACATACCCTGCCGCTGAAGAAAGCACCATAAAAAATATGTCATTTAAGGTAAACGCAGGGGAAAACATTGCAATCGTTGGTGAAAACGGAGCAGGCAAAACCACAGCCGTGAAGCTACTTTGCGGTTTGTACTATCCGAGTGAGGGTGAAATTCTTGTTAACGGCATTAGCAGTAAGGATATTTCAAAGAGCGATTTCTTTGACCTTTTTGCACCCGTATTTCAGGATTACACCTTTATGCCGATGACTATTGCAGATAATATCTGTCTCACCTCTGACTATGATAAAGAAAAGCTTTACTCTGCATTTGAGAAAGCAGGTATCAGAGAGAAAATCGAAAGTCTTGATAAAAAAGAAAACACCTTTATGGTAAAAGACGTTTACAAGGATGCGGCAGATTTTTCAGGCGGTGAAAAGCAGAAGCTGCTTCTATCAAAGGCTGTTTACAAAAATGCTCCTGTGCTTATTCTTGATGAGCCTACAGCTGCTCTTGATCCTATAGCAGAAAATGAGCTCTACCTCAAATACAATGAACTGACACAGAACAAAATATCCTTTTTCATCTCTCACAGACTTTCCTCAACCCTCTTCTGTGACCGCATACTTTTCGTTTCTGACGGCAGAATTACGGAAAGCGGTACACATGAGGAGCTAATGAATTTGAAAGGCGGATATTACAGAATGTATCAGCTTCAGAGCTACTATTACAAGGAAGGACAGGTGGCACAAAGTGAAAAAGCTTAAGTCTATCATCTACGCATTCAAAGAGATGCACCGCCTTGAAAGTAAGCTTATGCCCACAACCGTTACTACAGCAGTTGTAACCGGTATAATGCCATTCATCAACATTTGGTTTTCTGCAAAAATCATTGACTTACTTGATACAGGTGCCGAGGCAAAAACGCTTATAGGCTACATCTGCCTTGCGGTTGGCATCAACTTTGTTCTGTTTTTCCTTAACAGGTATCTTAACGATATCTACTATATGCTTCGCTCAATGCTCTATAACAGAGAGCTTAAAAGTATCGCTTCAAAGCTTTTCTCTGTTGAGTTCAAAAAGCTTGAGGACAGCAACTTTAAAGAGCTTATACATAAGCACTCCGAGGCTCAGGACAGAGTTTTTTCAGCTTTTGTGCAGTTTTCGTGGATGTTCAGGGATTTTGTTTCGGGCGCATTGACGGTTATAATCTCAGCCGTATTGATTCTGCCTCTTTTCAAAATCGGATTTCAGAAAACGGGTGATACCTTCTTTGAAAGACCTGCGTTCTTGCTCAGCATTTTCGGTGCTATCGGAGTTATGGTTGTCATTATGCTTATTGTTGCTACAAGGATGAACAAGGAATATTTCAAGGCGTCTGACGAATATTCCCGTCTCGATAAGATTTTTTACTATTTTCTCGATATGTTTTCCGACTATAAGACGGGCAAGGAAATCCGTCTTTACAAGGAGCAGGATATTATCGAAAAAACTGCCACTCACAAGATTCTTACCGAGGGTGAGAAGGTGCTGAAAAAAGCCTCGATGAACTCTGCAAAATCAAGCTCATTTATTGCAATTCTCGGCTCGGTTGTAGGCTTCGGTGTTTACCTGTTTATCGGCGTAAAGGGTCTTTACGGACTTTTCGGTATCGGTTCGCTTGTGCTTTACTGCGGCTCCTTTATGCAGATAATCAGCGGCGTTATGAAGATGGCAGTAACCTTCGGCAAAACCGAGGAAATGGTGCCTCTTGTAAACTATTACTACGAGATAATGCACACCGAAGATGATATGATTTACGGTGAAAAGGAAATAAATTTGACCTCACAGTTTGAGATTGAATTTAAGGATGTTTCCTTTAAGTACCCGGGCAGTGAAAGCTATGCTTTGGAAAATATTAATCTGACGATTCATAACGGTGAGCACCTTGCAGTTGTAGGCAGAAACGGTAGTGGTAAGACCACCTTCATTAAGCTTATGTGCAGACTTTATGATGTTGACAGCGGTGAGATACTCATAAACGGCACCAACATCAAAGAGTACTCAAAAGAGAGTCTGATGAAGCTTTATTCCGTTGTATTTCAGGATTTCAAGCTCTTTGCTGTACCTCTTTGTGACAATATTGCCGCCGATAAAGAATACGACAGAGAAAATCTTTACCGCACACTTGAACAGGCAAACATTAAAGACAGAGTTGAGAGAATGGCCGAGAAGGAGAACAACTACCTTTACAAAAACATTGATAGAAACGGTGTTGACATTTCAGGCGGCGAGGCACAGAAGCTTGCCCTTGCAAGAGCTCTTTACAAGGACAGTCCGCTTGTTATTCTTGACGAGCCTACAGCAGCTCTTGACCCTGTGGCAGAAAATGAGATTTACAGCCGTCTCAACTCCCTTACGGAAAACAAGACGGCCATCTATATTTCCCACAGACTTTCAAGCTGTATTTTCTGTGACAGGATTGCCGTGTTTGATAAGGCAAGGCTTGTTGAGGAAGGTACGCACGAGGAACTGTTGGCTTCGGGTGAAAAATACAGTGAGTTGTGGAATGCCCAGGCTCAGTATTACAAGGTGTAACGATTCGATTTGAATTTGTAAAAGTGAATATGAAACGACCGCCTTACTTGTGTTTTGCAGGTAAGGCGGTTGGTGTTTTGTTGGGTGAGTTGTACAAATTGGGAGGGTTTGAATTGTAAGGTTCGACAAAGTTCGAGGAAATGCGAAAAAATAGTGTTACTTATTGGAGTTTATTTAACTATATAAATATAAGAATGGTCTAACCTCTAAAAAGGAGATGGAAAAATGAAAATAGATTTGCACTGTCATACTAAGAGCACAAAAAGTGGTGATGGTGAAGGAAGAAATGTTTCAGCTGCTTTATTCAAGGAAAAAGTAGCTAATGCTGGTGTAAAGATTATTGCAATTACTAACCATAATGCATTCGATTTAATTCAATTCAATGAGTTCCAAGAGGCAGTAAAAGATGATTGCCAATTATGGCCTGGTGTTGAAATTGATGTTAAAGGTTCAGTTGATAATAAATATCACCTTATTGTAGTTGCAAATCCTGATAATATAGTTCTTTTCGATACAAGAGTTCAAGAGTTATTTGAAGGAGATAATATTGAGAAATGCACAAAAACTATTGAAACAGTTTTTGAAAAATTAAATGCTTGTGATGTGATTTACATTCCGCATTATGGAAAAACTCCAGAAATATCCGAAGCGGATCTACATAAATTGCTGACTCTTGTAGGAGAACCCTCAAGAGTCTTCGATGAAACGCAGAACAATAGATCATTAGGTGTATTTGCTAACCACAATTACAATGTAATCATTGGAAGCGATGTTAAGGATTGGAACAAATATGAAGAGTGTAATTTTTCTGAGTTGAAATTACCGGTATCTAGTTTTTCGCAGTTTTGTTTATTAGCAAAAAGGGATGA
This sequence comes from Acutalibacteraceae bacterium, assembly GCA_045604465.1. Classification (GTDB taxonomy): domain Bacteria; phylum Bacillota; class Clostridia; order Oscillospirales; family Acutalibacteraceae; genus UBA6857. The sequence continues at coordinate 5,606 of JAZUOC010000138.1, read as the reverse complement.
AGTGATAGTAGAAACTTTACTTAATCATAAAAAATCATACAATGTAAAAGCAAAACCACATTCTTCCGTGACAATTGACTTAAAAATCTATGACGATGTTAATATAATTTTTGGTCAAAAAGGTACTGGCAAAAGCAAGATTTTAGAATCTATTCACCAAAATATGGTTTCACAGGGTATTAATTGTTCTATGTATGCTGGGTCACAAAAAGACGACGAATTTAATGCACTGCTTAAAAATACTGATATGGAGAGAGATATCAGTATTGTGGAAGCAACTGATTGTAAAGAAGAATTTGAATATATTTTCAATTGGAAAGATACAAATCCGACATTATTTTCGAACTATATAGATTGGTATCAAACAAGAAATCACAATACAAACAAAAAAAGGATGAAGATAACGGAAGCAACTACTTTGATAATACCTAATTCTAAAATTCATGCTCAACATGCAGAAGATTATAAAACTATTAAGAGTATCAAGAAACAATTAGATGGAATTGTTTTAGAAGAATACATATCAGAAGAAGAAAAAATCAATATAATGGCTGGTTTTGAGAATTTGTACGAAAAGATAAAACAAAAATTTGGGATGGATCTTATAGATGTTAATTCCACCAAACTTACTAATTATAGTATAGATTCTATAAAAGATATTGCTGCCAAGAATTCAGATTCAGCCTCCAAGCCGTCATCTACTGGGTTTGTAGAGTATGCTCAAAATAGAATAACATTAATGAAGGGTATAGAAAAGATTGTTGAAAACATTTCAGACAAAGACAATTATGAGCTAGAGTATTTGGGCGAACTTGAAGATAAAGGTGAAATTTATATAAGAAGATTATCCCGAATGCTGAACAGTGAATCGAAGGCTGTTGAATTCACAACAGGAATCAGAGTTCTTAGAGAGATAAAATCAAAAATTTTAGAGACGACTTCTATGCTTTCGTCAGATTTTTTATCAGAACATATAGATAAATTGAAAAAGCTGTGTGAAGACAGTGGCATTGTTTCGGCAGTTAATTTTCTCGGTTTATCCAAGCAAATTGTAACATCTGATAATGTAGAATATGTACCTTCTAATGGTGAGAAAGGCATATTATTGTTGCAAAAAAAATTAAAAAAATCAGCGGATGCATATTTTTTAGATGAACCTGAACTAGGCATGGGAAATTCATATGTAGATTCAATTATCAGACCGCAAATATCTGAATTAGCAAAACGTCATAAAGCTGTTATAATTGCAACACATAATGCAAACATAGCCGTTAGAACCTTGCCTTACATGTCTATATTTAGAACATATCAAAACGGAACTTATAATACATATACAGGTAATCCTTTTAATGATCAGCTCATTAATATAAAAGATGAAAATGATAAATTAAGTTGGACTGCTGAAAGTTTGCATACACTTGAAGGCGGAAAAGAAGCTTTTGATGATAGGAGAGTTATTTATGGATCGAACAATAATTGTAGTTGAATTGACTGTTTCCGGAGAAACGGACATTTTAGTATTTCATTTTCCAGAAGAAGAAAATTTATCTGTGAACTTAAATAGTTCAGAAAGCCAATCAGATTTAAAAAAAGTTTTTTCAAAATTATTACAGTTGATACTTGATGGTGAAGTAGTATTAAACTTTGAAAAAGCTGAAGGTTACTCAAAAAATCTTTATGTAGATGTTTGTAAAGAATATATTGAGGTTTTGAATCAAGAGTTGGTCCAAGTAAGAAAGAGTATAATGGAAAATATATAAATTTTTGGAGGTCAAAATAATGGATGCAACACTACAAGCTACATTGGCACAGATGGGAACTGAATTGACAGCTCTGGCGGTTAAAGGAACTGCAACGGCTGTCAGTACAAAAGTTAAAACGATAAAAGCAGAACGCGATGCGGAGAAAATTAAAAACTATTATAACGAAATTATAAGTGAATTAATTGAAGAAAGAGAAGATATAATACGTATAGCTCAGGCTTACAGACATGAATTAGAAAAAATTGAAATCAGTGATGAAGATATTGAGCATCTTCATAATACGATTGAACTTGTTATTGATATTTTAAGTCAATTTATCGAAGCCGATGGAATAGAATCTTTAAAAGCATTGAAAGATATTGTAAATGTAGATACATTAAAAACGATGCAGTTATTAGGTTTTAATTATAAAGAGGCTATAGGCATACCATTAACTAAATTATGTGCTAAGGCAATTGAAAATCTTTCAAATAAAAAGAATATCACCAAAAAAAATAAAAATCGTTAAGCATAAGATATTTTGTTGTTTTTTCATAATATAAATAGGTAATCACATCCTGTTCCCATTATCAAGAGCCGTTACACTTATTCTCTTGACAAGAAAAAACATTCTGTGCTCTGTCGGAATTACAAGGGTGATACTCTCACCATATAACCGTTAAGGTTATCAAAAGAAGAATGTAATAATTCAACATTCAACTCCCCATCGCTAATTTTCACCCCTTTTCGACAAACGAAAAATGTATAATAAAAGCAAAAAAGACAAGGTAAGGTAAAACTATGGACAAAGAAATTTTGCTTGAGCTTCTTGGTGTCGGCAAGGAACATACCGCTAAAGAGTACCGTCAGAACTTTTTGAAGGATGACTTTTCTGCCCGTCGGCGGCACAGTGATAAAGATTATGAAAACGGTACAATCTCTCTAGAAGACCAGGAGCAGATGGGCAGAGTGCGAGAAATTCACGGTGCGGCTTGGAATGGTTTAGCAAGAGAAAAAGGTCAGAAATATGACCCTGCCGCTTACGGAAAAGACAGCCCTTTGTCTGTGCTGCGTGATAATAACGGCATATATGTTACAGAGATATTGTATGACCTTGCCGAGCAGAACCCTGATGCCATTGAAGAAATTCTTGCAGGAGCCTTTGAGCATCGCCCTGAATTGTTTCTTGAGCCGGGTGCGGCGGATGAGTTTCTGAATCAAAGAATGAGTGACCTTATGGACGCTATGGCTTTTAGTGAAGTTGCAAAAACCGTTGACGGCAATCTTACCCACGAGGACTTTTCAAACCGCAAGCATAATTATCCAAAACAAGACTTTAATCGCAAGTGGAATCACACCCGAACAAAGACACAGGTTGTGTCGATGTCTGATGTTGATGAGAAATATCCCACAGAGGATGCCTTTGATGTTGCCGAGGCAAAAGCGGTTATCGAGGCGTTACCTGACGAGGACAGAAAAATACTTCTGTTGCACATTCAAGGTTATACCCAAAAAGAAATCGCAAAGAAGTTAGGATACAAAACTCACAGTGCTATTGGCAAGAAACTGAAAAAGATAAAAGAACAATTAAAAACCACAGTATAAGATTTTCCACCGATAAAATAAGTCGGTGGAGATTTTTTGTATATGAAAAAAAGAGTGGCTATACAACCACTCTAAAAATAATTCACTGGCTTTCGCCAAATGAAGCGTTAGGAGAATTAGAAAGTCCTAACATTTAAATTCACTGTCTTACGACAATACTATTTTATCATAAAAGAATCTATTCGTCAATAGTATCTTTTACAATATTATTATATGTAATTTGTGAAACCTTATCACAGATTTTTTTCATTTGTTCATCAGAAATTTTTATATCATAGTGTACTCCATTGTTTTTTCCATATCTGGTAAGTCTTTTTTTGCTAACCGTTTGCAACATAAACGTACACGCATAACACTCTTTTTCTTCATTTGGGAATCCTTCCACTTCGCCCAAATCAACTATAGTATCTATGTTTTCTTGAATCCACTGTGGTTCTTGATCTTTTTTTGATGTTAAAGGGATAATAATTGCAGTATATTTTGACTCATACAAAACTACAGCAAAATGACAATCTTGAAATTCACTACCGATATTTCTACCAAAATCAATCCAAAAAACTTTCTGCCTAGCTTTTTTATACAATTCTTGGTCCATACTAGTTTTTGATTGTTTACTTGTGTAGATAGCAATATTTTTAGAAACAACTTCGTTAAACCATTTTAATAAGTTGGCGCAATAATAATTATCAATTTCTAATCTTTTTAGTTTTATTAGATTTGTATATAGCTCGTTTACCGATATTTTAAGCTTTTTGTCACTGGGTTCTCGCATAAAGCATCCTCCTTTTTTACACAAAATTGCATCACATCAATCCAACCAAATTCAAGGTTCGACTATGAATGTTGGGCAGTACATTTAATTTAACTATTTGTAATGGTTTTATTTTCTGTATTCAGACACAGAAAAAGCAATATTTTCATTATCTCTAAACTCTTTACGCGATATAAGTTTCATACCTAAAGTATTGCAAATTTTATCAAGACTATTTAAGTCGCTATACATTCTGCAATCTTTAAGAATGTCAAGTGTTTCTTTTTCTGTAAATCCAAAAGGTTCTAAAATTCTATGTTGTCTCATAAAAGCATTGTTTCTTGAAACAACAACAAATCTACCGTTATCTGTCAATATCCTCGATACTTCTTTTAAAGTTTCAATAAGTTCTCTTGACTCATCCAATCCACAGGCAGTACAAACTGTATCAAAAGATTTATTTTTGAAAGGCAAATACCAGAAATTTGCACATACAGGAACAATCTTTTTCTTTTGATATTTTCCAACGCCAAAAGCATTTCCAAGACAATCAAAGCCTATATCAACAGTATATAAACTGCAATCTTGAGGCATATACAATGCAACTGAAGCGGTTCCTCCACCTGCACCTGTTGCCAATTCCAATATTTTATCAGTTTGTTCTTTACAAACTAATTCGCCAAAATAACGGTATCTATCCCATATAGAGCCGATTCCGTTAATTTTTGTTATTGTTCTTTTTTCACCGATGCTCTTTTTATTAAATTTCTTAAATTCTTTTATTTGTGCCTTTGAAATATTTCCGCTTTTATCACCCTTAATCCAAACAGCAGTTTCCTTTTGTTTATATGAATTAAACGCGTTTAAAATATTTTCCTTTGTACCGTGTATTTCTTTTATGTATTTTAGATAAACTTCATTCCAATCATAAACATCATCGTTTTTGATTTCTTCGTAAATCTTTGTAATTATATCAGTATGTTCCCAAAAAATAATCTCAATCAGTTCACGACTCCAATCAGGGTTTGTTTTTTCAGGAAGCAAAATTGGAACACCTTCAATTATAGAATAGCTCTCTTTGCCATCCTTTGAAACAAGTTTCTCGTTCCCTGAAATCAATTCCTTGTGGCTTTGAGGTGCAACAAAAATCATTTTAACTCCTCCCATCACATCACATTCAAAATTCTGAAAACATTATACCACTCTAAAGCCAACAATTCAATACGCCAAATTACACTTGTTACCCCAAAAGTAGCAGGTGTTTTTTTATGCCTAAAAATATTTTTCAACTTTTTCTACCTCCTTGGAACATTTTGTATGCGCTTATGTCGTATATAAGTGAAGGGCAATTTAAAACACAGAAAAGATGGCATTAGTCTTAGCAAGCACTGGATTTGTGCATACAAATCCGCTTGTTAAGGACACCCTAACACCCGATGAAAGGAGGATAGAAATGAAATTAACAAAAACCTTGTACTGTTACCTTGACGATGAAGAATTAAAAGAGC
>JAZUOC010000137.1:0-12373 GCA_045604465.1 Acutalibacteraceae bacterium | reverse complement strand
CGAAAAACTTCGTCGGTTTGATTGGTGTACCTTAAAAGCTAACAATTTTCCACATTTAACCGATTTAACACAAAAAAATTATCCGAGACTCGCTTTTTCACGAATCTCGGATTTTTTCAGGCTGTTTTTTTACAGCCCCTTAGCTTGTCTAAACATACTCTTTTGTTAATTTATGGTGTCACAAACAGACGTAAAGGCTATACCGATTCCGCATTATTTCAGCATACCGTGGTATCTGCCCATCCAGTAAGGAAGAGTATAGGTAGTAGAGCCTTCCATTTCGAAGGGATTATGGTTATTATCCATTTCGTAGGTTGAGCCGTTATATTTATGCATCGATCTTTCGTCAGCGGGTGCTACTGCCCATTCGAGCTTTCCGAGAGCGAGTACCATACCGATGAGCTTAAGAATGTTATTATCAGAATTCCAGAATAAGGGAACCTTCTTTGTAAGGTCGAAGGAAAGCTCACTCGTTCCGTCGATACCTACATCGTCCAGATCAAGCTCTGCTATGTCGTCTCTCATTGAGTTAGAAGCAAGATAGCGTCTGGTGTCGATGGGATGACGTGAAAGCACCCATGATGCGGTTTCTGTGAGGCTGTTTCCGTAAGCATCGGTCATTTCGCTGTCGGGATATGCGAGCTGATAAATGTAGTACCAGAGAGCATTTTCACTGAAGCTCATTGAGTACCACCAGTCATTCAGACCCTCTCTGTAATAGCTGAGAAGCTCTTCGTCATCTTCCATCTGGAAAAGAAGGTAGTAGCCGAGCATGGCCATTTCTTCGTCGGAATAGTTAAGGATAATTCTTACGAGAGCCTTGAACATCTCTGTACCTACGAGAGGACGGAGAATGAAGCCCAAAACAGGAGAAACACTGTTAGCGAATTCGAGAACGCACATTTCGTATCTCTCTTTTTCCTGTGTCATAATCTTTGCATACTGGTACTGCTCGTCGAGAGCTGCCATTCTGTACTCATCCTCCCACTTCTGCTCACCTGTGAGATAGTATGCGAGCTTGAATACATTAAGGCAGACGAGAGTCTGAAGAGGTGCACCGCCTAAAACCTGGCCGTTATGAAGGTAGGTTCTGGAGAATTTACCCCATGTGGTAGGCTGACCTGAGCCGTCTACGAGGCAGTAACTGTTATCTACGAGATGCTGTGCGAACTTGTCTACGGCATTTACGATAAGCTCCTTGAGCTCGGGATCCTCGTCACCTAAAATGTCATAGGCTAACTTGTAGAGGAAGAGGTGGCCGATAACCTCATCGGCACTTGTGTCGCCCTTGTAGAAGATATCCTCTACCTCATAGCCTGCACCGATAAGGTCATTCCATAATCTTTCGGGAATTTCCTTGGTAGCGTCCACCTTGAGACCGCGATAGTTTTCGTTATGGAGAAGATAATCGGAGCCGTCAGAGTTTTTCTTGGTAGAAATACCTGTAGCCGTACCGTCTCCGTTATGAGACCAGTAGGCATAGCCGTCATAGTCAAATTTTTCATCCTTGAAGGAGTAGGTTCTTGCCCAGAAGCCTTCGAGAAGCCGTGTTCTCTTAGCGTATTCGGTGCCTTCGGGCGGATTGGTGGTGTCTACCCATGAAGCACTGTCCTCGAGAGCAAGATTATTTTCATCGTCCTGGATATAAGAGGTTATGCCGTAAAGCATATACTTGGCGTTCATTTTATCGAACATGGTAGCAGGGCTTTCGAAGGGTACATTCTGTCCGTAGTTACCGCCGACCACGAGAGCACCGGGAGTGTAATACTTACCCTTATCATAGTCTGTAACTCCGCCGTTTCTCTGCGCTCTGACATAGCTTTCCGTAGTACCGTCACGCATGGAAATGTATGTAAGAAGCACCACTGCCTCTGTGGCAAGAGTGGCTGTCTTTCTGGCAGCTTCGATTTCTGCCTTTGTAGCTGTGGGATCATCACGGAGAACTGCATATCTCATAAGCTCGCCTGCACCGTACATTGATGTCCACAGACCGTCATTGTCACTTTCATTGGGTACCCATTCACCGTCGATAAGGAAGGCCTCAGAAACCATGCCTCTTCTGGAAACATATTCCTGTGTGGTTTCGCTCATCATAGCGGCCTTATCCGTACCGTTGATTTCGAGCATTTCGATATGAGTGTAGCCCTCTGCCATTGCTGTCCAGATACCGTTTTCACCGTCAGAGAAGATAGCCAGAACCTTACCGTCGGTGGTGTCTGCAGAATAGAAATATCTGTCGCCCATAAAGCGCTGAAGCATATCTCTTTCATTTTTAGCATTTTCGTCTGTACGCAGAACACCGTAATCGGTTATAGTCCATACCGCACCGTCAGCGGTAGTAGCTGTCTGAGCAGCGGAATAACCGTCTTTATCAGCTACCTCTGCAGGTACATCCTTACTGTCGATTTCGTATCTGCTTACTATCTTCTGTAAGTTTTCATTTTCGGCTACCGCTTCACCCTGATAGTCGACCTTGGTTTTTTCAACAGCACTCTTTGTAGCTTCGGAGACTACCTTAAGAGTAACGCTTGACTCATAGCCGTCGGCATTTACGGCAGTAATTACCGCCTCACCCTCTTTAAGAGCAGTTACTCTGCCGTATGCGTCTACAGAAGCCACATCGGAAGGCTCTGCTGTCCACTGCACATAATTACTGGTGTTCTGTGCGGCACAGTCCACACTTCTGCTGTCGCCTATTTCCATCTCCCAGTTTTCGGGAACGATAAGGCGGATGGATGCACTCTTATCCAGAAGGCCTGCCGATGCGGGAACACACATTCCGAAGGCAAGAACTGCCACAAGCATAAGAGCAATAATTTTCTTCATAAAAACATCTCCTTTTTCTTAGTAAGGGTTTATTCCTTTACCGTATTATAATACCACTTTAAAACAGCATCAGTCAAGATATTGTAAGGATTTGGAATAAATGTTAATAAAAAATTATATAAAAGGCACCTGTAATCCTCTACAGATGCCTTTCACTTTATTTGGTTTTAACCGTCTTCTTCACCGACCAGGGTGAATAAATTTTCTTTCCGTCTACCGTCTTATAAGCACGGATGCGGACATAATATTTTTTCTTGGCCTTGAGCTTTTTCACGGAAACAGAGGAGGCTTCCGCCTTCTTTACCGTTTTTGTCTTGCTTCCCTTAAAGGAGGACTTAAGAGCATACTGCACCTGATATCCTGTAATCTCACCGGCTACGGGCTTCCATTTCAGCTTGAAGCCCTTCTTTATTGCAGATATACTGCTGACGGTAACCTTCTGAGGCTTTATAGTAAAGTACAGCTCTTCCTTACTGCCGTAGCTTCCTTTATAGGAAACGGTTACCTTGTATTTGCCCACTTTCTTTCTGCCCTTCTGATAGGAAACGGTATAATCTGTTCCCTTTCTGAGAACATAACCGTCAGAAAGAGTTATCTTCACAGAAGGCTTCTTCGTCTTCCCGTTATAGGTGTATTCCTTTTCCGAAAGCTCTGTCTTGTAAACAAGAGTATGTGCCGTAAGTCCGTATGCCTTTTCGTCCCATACGAAATAATCCTCGCTGTTATTGTCCTTATAATGAATAACGAACTTTTTGTAAAGGCTTTTCAGCTTCTTACTGCCCTTTTTTCTGATAAGAGAATAAACATCTGTTCCCCAGTTGCCCGGATTCTTATATAAAAGCTTGGCAAATTCAGGCATAAAGCTGTCATAGGCACTCATATCGAGAAGTGTCATTGACTGCTTGATCTCGCCTTTTTTCAAAGCCTTTTTGCAGTATTTCCAGCGTTCTGTGCTTTTATTGACGATGTTTTTACCTGCCTGCTCCACCGTAGAGCCGAGATTAAACATATCAGCATAGCAGTAATCTATGTCAACCTTCTTATACACCTCGTAGTCCCAGTTATCCATACTGTAGCCGCCGAAATTGAACTGTGAAAGAAGCAGATAATCGGTGTAATCGTGGTAAACCTGAAGATAATCTGTGTTACCCGACTGACAGTTCGTACCGAAGTCGATAAGAGCGAATTTCTGACCGAAAATCTTTACACCCTTCTGCAGCATAACCTTCGTATCCTCTACGTTCATACATCCGCTGTAGCCGATGTTGCCGTGACCGGAATATTTAAGAATAATGTTATCCGAGGGAGTTTTCTTGTTTACCGCTCTGAAAAATTCGATGAAGGCATCGCGGAGAGTTTTGCTGCTTTTTTCCATATTCTCAGTATCCTTACAGAGAACGCTCTTCAAGCAGAAGGACTCTCTCCAGCTGTAATACTCCTCCGTGGAATACGCACCGTTAAAGCCTTCCTTTTCATTAGCCTCGAGGTCATTGGGAAATTTGTAAAGATTTATTCTGTCCTCCCAGATGATTACATCATAGAGGATATAACCCGCCTTGTCCTTTACAGGGACTGCCTGAAAAACACCGCCCCAGTTCTCTTTGAATTTACCTGTGGCGAAGGTGCTTCGGATAACAACTGCAGGATTTTTCTCGGTAATCTTATGAGTATTTTTTGCCGCGGCACTTTCGAAGGAAAGACCGCAGACCACGGTCGACATCATTACAAGTGTCATTAAAAATGAAATTATTCTTTTCATAAAAATTCCTCCTTATTTACTGTTCGGTAAATGTCAGCACGGTAAGCTTCAGATTATCAATAAAATACCGTTACCAATATAATAGTAATCAAACCGCAAATTCCGATCGCAACACCGCTTAATGCCGACTGGATTTCACCGATTTCGACAGCTCTTGATGTGCCTATAACATGACTGCAGGTACCGATGGCAATACCCTCCGCAACGGGAGATTTAACCTTAAAAAGCTTCGCAAGTGAGGGAGCAAGCACTGCACCGACAATCCCGGTACATATAACGGCTATTACCGTTATGCCCTCCATTCCGCCGTTCATAAGAGAAACATCGAGAGCGATGGGAGTAGTACAGCTTTTTCCGATAAAGGAAGCCTCTATAGCCTTATCCACACCGAAAAGCCTGCAAAGACCTACCACGCTCAGAATACTTGTGACAGAGCCTGCGAGACAGCTGACGACAATGACAAGGGCGTATTTTTTTACGGTTCTGAGTTGCTTATATATGTTCACTGCAAGCAGTGCAGTTGCAACGGGCAGAAGATTTGTGAGAAAGGCATTGTCAGCCATATACTTTTCATAGGAAATCAGTCCCGACTGAACAAACAGCACACAGCAGATAATAGCAAAAAGCAAAGGGTTGAGAAGAGGCGTTTTCAGTTTTGAAAACAAAAGATTTCCCAAGGCGAAAGAAGCCACACTCAAAAATAAGCCGAACAAGGGTGAAACGAGAACTGCTTCCATTATTCGCTCTCTCCCTTCTGCAGTTTTATAATAAGCGCCGCCGTAAGAGCCGTTACACCGTAAACCACCGGTGTAGTAACAAGGACTATCAGTAAAAACAAAAGAAGATTTTCCTTGATTATATCGAGATACTCCAGAATCTTGACTCCGTACGGAATAAAAAGGACAGCCATATTGGACGTAAGAAAATTTGCAGTAGCTTTGATATTTTCAAATTTTAAGGCTTTTACAATAAGAAGTAAAAGCAAAATTATCATGCTTAACACACTTGCCGAAAAGTCAAAAGGAAGTAACTCTGTAATGAACTCCCCCAGAAGGCATACGCCGAATATAACGGCAAGCTCAGCGGTTATGTGTAAGTTTTTTTTCAAAATGTATCACCTCAATGTGAATATAATAACTTTATCCGTTTTACACTGTAAATATTATATCCTTAAGAGGAATAACTGTCAATTGCTTTGAATGTAATGATAAGAAAGCAAAAGCGAAAAATATTAAAACAGCCTCATAATTTTTATTTCAGATTTCAAAATCACACATTTTTTCAAATGTCATTTTCTCCCCCGTCGCAGGATGCAGGAAAGAAATATAACAGGACCACAGTGCGATAATTTTACTTTCACTCTTGCTGCCGTAGCGTCTGTCTCCTGCTATGGGCATTTTACGGGAGGCGAACTGTACTCTTATCTGATGTGTCCTTCCCGTATGAAGTCTCACTCTGACGAGAGAAAGACCTTCCTTTTCATTAAGAACTCTGTAGCTGAGACTCGCCTTTTTAACGCCGTGTCTTTCTTTTTTAACGGTAAAGGACTTATTCTTACTCCTGTCGAAAAAGAGTAAATCCTCCAGCGTACCCTCCCTGTCTTCGGGCACACCTTCGATAAGGGTAATGTACTCCTTTTCCATCGTGCGGTCTGTAACCTGAGACGAAAGCACGGCGGCAGACTTATGATTTTTGGCGAATACCATTACTCCTCCCACCTCTTTATCGAGTCTGTGAATGGGATAAATCTCACTGCCCGTCTGTGCCGAAAGAAGGGATGGCATGGTTTTTTCGCCCTCCTTGCCCTCCTGTGAGAGGACACCTCTTTCTTTTACGCACACGATTAAATCTTTATCTTCGAAAAGTATTTCCATACCTTCACCTACCAAAAAAGGAGTCGCAAAATCTGCAACTCCTTAAATTTTTATTTAGCGTAATCTACAGCTCTGGTCTCACGGATCATATTAACTCTGATCTGACCGGGATATTCGAGTTCCTGTTCGATCTTTTCTACGATGCTGTGAGCGAGAAGCACCATCTCTTCATCGCTGACTGCCTCAGGCTTAACGAGAATACGAACCTCACGGCCTGCCTGAATTGCAAAGGCACTGTCTACGCCGCTGAAAGATTTAGAAATCTTTTCGAGAGACTCGAGACGTTTGATGTAGTTCTGAAGATTTTCTCTTCTTGCACCGGGTCTCGCTGCTGAAATAGCATCCGCCGCCTGAACAAGACATGCGATGACGCTCTTAGGCTCGACATCACCGTGATGCGCATGAATAGCGTTGATAACGGTTTCGTTTTCCTTGTACTTTTTAGCAGCCTCCACACCGAGCTCGATGTGTGAGCCTTCCTACTGATGGTCGATAGCCTTACCGATGTCGTGGAGAAGACCTGCACGGCGTGCAAGCTTAACATCGACACCCAGCTCTGCAGCCATAAGACCTGCGATGTAGGAAACCTCGAGAGAATGGTTAAGAACATTCTGACCGTAGCTGGTACGGTACTTAAGACGTCCTAAAAGCTTAACAAGCTCGTTATGAACACCGTTTACACCGGCATCGATAACAGCTCTTTCACCCGCCTGCTTGATGGTCTGATCGACCTCACGCTTAGCCTTTTCGTGAATCTTTTCGATAAGGGCGGGATGAATACGACCGTCACTGATAAGTCTTTCGAGAGTAATTCTCGCAACCTCTCTGCGAACAGGATCGAAGGATGAAAGGGTAATAGCTTCGGGGGTATCGTCGATAATAAGGTCAACACCCGTGATGGTTTCAAGGGTACGGATATTTCTGCCTTCACGGCCGATAATTCTGCCCTTCATTTCATCGTTGGGAAGAGCGACAACAGAAACGGTAGCTTCTGATGCGTGGTCAGCTGCACAGCGCTGAATAGCAGTGGTGATGATTTCACGGGCAAGATTCTCGCTTTCCTCACGTACCATCTGCTCGTATTCCATAACCTTGACAGCCTTTTCTCTCTTAAGAGATTCTTCGATTGTATTTATTAAATCAATCTTAGCCTGCTCTTTTGTATAGCCCGATATTTTTTCAAGCATTTCTAACTGACTTCTTTTGATGCTTTCTGCTTCGGAAAGTTGGTTTTCAGCCTGCTTGATTTTTTCGTCAAGCAGTTCTTCTTTTTTCTCTAAGTTTTCAGTTTTTTTGTCGAGACTTTCTTCCTTCTGGATCATTCGTCTTTCCTGACGCTGAACCTCGTTTCTTCTTTCACGGAGTTCCTTGTCGGTTTCATTTCTGAATTTATGAATTTCATCCTTGGCTTCAAGAATCGCCTCTTTTTTCTTCGTTTCAGCCTCTGCAACTGCCTGGTTGACAATGCGGATAGCTTCTTCATTAGCGGAGCCGATGAGTCCTTCAGCGGTCTTTTTTCTGTGTGCCTGACCGGCAACAAAGCCGATTACACCAAAAACCACTGCACATACAGCACCGATCACTATATATAACCAATCCAAAGTAGCAGCACCTCCTTCTTTTTAAAATCTGATTTCATCGTTAGTTTCATCAAAAGAATTACAGTAATGTTACTCGAACGACAGTTTTGCACTATCTTGTATATTTTAAATCAATTTACACAATATGTCAAGTCTAATAGGGTTAATTTTGATTAAAATTTTATAGAATATGAATATATTTTTCTTTTAAAAGGAAAAGACAGCCACAGATTATCTGCAGCCGTCTGATTACGTCTCTTGTAACAGTTTTATACCTTTTCAAAAATTTTATCTGCAAAATCCTTAATTAAGAGAATTACAGCTTTAACTATTCTCGCAAGTCTGGCACTTAAAGAAGTGTCAAGCTCCTCACCGGCTTTAAGCGGCTCGAGCATCTGCGGATCATCGTCACGTACCTTAAGATACTGAGGTCTGTTCGGATCGTCGAAAACATCGAGATCCTTTTTAGTGATTTCCTTTATAAAATCATTATAATCAGAAATCTTCTTTCCGTGGCCGAGACCTTTTATAAACCAGGTTCTGAAGGGGAATGCACAGGTGGATGCATCAATATTCCACTCGGGACACATAAAATTATACTCGGTATACTTCTGCTGCTTATAATCATCAGGAAGCTTGGCACCGTATGTAGTACATGTAGCACCGAAGGATGATACAGGAAGATTTACCAGTCCGTCGTCCATGGTATTTTCACCGGAGGATAAGGGTATGGCCGCTACACCGAATTTACATACGATAGCCATGTTAAGTTCCTTATTATTCTTCTCAGCATCGAGGTAAATTTCAGCTGCTCTGTTAGCGATGTTATAATGATAATATATCATCTTCTCAATAGTCTTGGCGTAGGTGTGAGACGGATCCTTATAATTCTCACCGTAGAGGAACTCCATAGCGGGTACGAAATACTCATCGGGAAGACATACACAGAGTGTAGGCATCGTAGCCAGAAGATCCTTTGCCGCATCTGCGACACCCTCATAAACAGCCACTCTCAGCACCGGAACAGCCACCGCTTTAAGTAAAAGCTTAAGAACTCCTGTCTGCTCTAAAATATAAAAGAAATCAGAAATCGCCTGTTCCTCCGCCATATCGTCGATGAAATCGCACAGACCGACAGGGCTTACATCGAAATTACCGCTGAAAAGCTGTCCGAGAAACTGCATACCGCCGACAGAAGGAGCGCAAAGAAGCACAGTGTCTATTCTGTCGAGATAATCCTTATATTCGTGCATATATGCCGTTACGATGTTAGCACCGAAGCTCGAGCCGATAAGCTCTATTTTCTCCGAGCCTGTCTCCTCGAAAAGCTGATTTATGGCGATGTGAAGATCATGAGCAGAAACTGCAGGCGATTCTCTGCAGTCATAATAGAACTCATATCTGCCCTCACCTTTTTTTCTGAGACCTACAGGCTCAGAGGCGACTCCGTCCATATTTGAGCCGTCGGGCTTGAGAGCAAGCATACCCATAGTATCCATAATATAGTTATAGATAACCGTCTTTAAGATATTAGGTTTTCCCTCTTCTATTGATTTGATAATATATTCATCTATATTATCAAGATTTTCCTTCAGTCTCTCCTCATCAAAGGGATAGAACAAGGACTTCTGCTCCGGGTCATCCTCATAATAAATTTTTACGCTGCTGGCACCGAAGCCCTTAACAGTAAGCTCGGGATAGGTACCTTCGCCGTAGCTGTTTCCTGCAAATGCCATAGGAACAACAGAAAAAATAATAATACACGCAAGCAGAAATGACATAATTCTTTTAGTCATATTTTTCATTTATAAAACTCCTTTCATTATACTAACGGATGCTATTCATAAAAACTTACATTGTTTAAGTTGTTTTAATATTTCTTTTATATTTTATTAGAGTCTACTCTTAAAATATGTAATGCTTATCACTATTTCATTAAATTTTATTAAGTGTTTTTAACAAAAAAATAACAGCCACGGTTTTCCGTGGCTGTAAAATTAATTATCCGAAAAGGTTGAATGTTTTTCCGCCTAAGAGCTTATCGAAAATCATTCTGGGAATTTCCATTATTTTCATTAAAAAGCTTACTATTTTGTCCAGGAATGTTTCTTTCTCTTCTTCTACAACCAAAGGTACAAGCATTTCCGGATCTTCCTCTGAAACAGCAAGATACTGAGGTCTGTCAGGATCTGTGAAAACATCCAGATCTTTATAGACGATCTCATCGACGAACTTCAGATAGTCGGCATTTTTCTGAGTATGCTCAAGACCCTTGATATACCAAGTTCTGAAGGGGAAGGCACCTGTGGATGCGTCGATGTTCCATTCAGGACACATAAAGTTATAATCTGTGTACTTCTGCTGAACATAATCAGCGGGAAGCTTAGCACCATAAGTAGTACAGGTAGCACCGAAGGATGAAACGGGAACTGTTACGAGACCGTCATCCATAATGTTTTCTCCTGTTCCGAAGGGAATAGCTGCAATACCGAACTTCGTAATAAGAGCCATATTGAGACCTTCGTGGTTAATTTCTGCATTCTTATAAATCTCTGCAGCCTTATTTGCTACATTATAATGATAGAAATTCATATCAGAGATAAGCTGAGCATATTCCTGATCGGGATTCATATAATCTTCACCGTAAAGGAATTTCATAGCACCCTCGAAATACTCATCGGGGATACATACCCACATAGCGGGAATTGTACAGATGAAGTCACGTGCTACATCTACGACGGCATCATAAAGTGCCTCTCTGAGCACGGGAACAACAAGTGCATCAAGGAAAATTTTAAGTAAGCCGGATTTTTCTAAAATATAGAAGAAATCAGGAATAAGTCCGGAGCCTGCCATACGGTCAATGAAGTCACAAAGAGCTATGGGATTAATGGTAAAGTTACCGCTGAAAAGCTCGCCGAAGAAGTTCATACCGCCTACTGAGGGAACACACTGAAGAATGGTATCAACCTTGTCGAGATCTTCTTCATAAAGATACATATATGCCGTTACGATATTGGCACCGTAGCTCGAGCCGACAAGCTCTACCTTTTCTCTTCCTGTTTCCTCGAGAACCTGCTGTACAGCTTCATGAAGATACTTAGCAGTGTGCATGGGAGACTGTCTGCAGTCGTACCAGAATTCATATCTTCCGTCGCCTACATATCTTACACCTACAGGCTCTGTAGTAACGCCTTCCATCATCGAACCGTCAGGATTAAGAGCGAGCATACCGAAGCAGTCCATAAGATAGTTATAAACTACAGAATGTAATACGTCGGGATTTCCTTCCTTTAATCCTTTGAGAGCATAATCGCCGACATTACCGAGATTTTTAATAAATCTTTCAGTTTCGAAGGGCCAGAACAGAGATTTCTGCTCAGGGTCATCCTCATAGTACATCTTTACACAGCCGGAGCCGAAGCCCATTACGAGAATCTGAGGATAGTGATCATAGTTGTCATCTTCTGCACCGAGAGCTACACTGCAGCACGAGAAAATCATAAGAACTGCAAGAGCAAGACCGAGTGCCTTTTTAAATAATTTCATATTATAACCCTCCGTAATGTTTATATTCTATGTAATCTTAAACTACGTGTGTTGAATAAATTAATATATTTTATTAACAAACTGTAAACAAGTTCAATTTTGATTAATAAAAATACAGGCGGTCATAAAACTCTTTCTCCGAGAAAGAAGACTCAACCGCCTGTTTTATTCTTTCAGAATTATCAGATAAGACCCTGTGCCATCATAGCATCTGCAACCTTAAGGAAGCCTGCGATGTTAGCACCTGCTACAAGATTATAGCCGAGACCGTATTCCTCAGCAGCTGCTGCGGAAGAATCATGAATGTTTTTCATAATCTTCTTAAGCTTTACATCAACCTCTTCCTCTGTCCAGCTGAAGCGCATAGCATTCTGGCTCATTTCCAGAGATGAGCAGGCAACACCACCGGCATTTACTGCCTTTGAGGGAGCTACTGCCTTGCAGTTTTCCATAAGATAAACCAGTGCATCATTTGTGGTGGGCATATTAGCTACCTCTACATAGTAGGGTACTTCGTTTGCGACGAGCTGCTCTGCTTCCTTCATACCGATTTCATTCTGTGTAGCGCAGGGCATAGCGATGTCAACCTTTACACCCCAAGGCTTTTCACCTGCATGGAACTCTACACCGAACTTATCTGCGTAATCCTGTACCTTATCTCTGCCTGATGATCTCATTTCGAGAAGATAATTAATCTTTTCCTCTGTAATAACACCGTCGGGATCATAGATGTAGCCGTCGGGGCCTGAAAGGGTTACTACCTTACCGCCAAGCTCTGCCACCTT
>JAZUOC010000136.1:0-4138 GCA_045604465.1 Acutalibacteraceae bacterium | reverse complement strand
CGCTGATATGCTCCAGGAACATTTCATTAGTATCGGTACATCCCCAGTCAAAAATACCGTTAAGCTCATACTTTTCAGTATTATCCATTTCGTTTCCTTCAAAGCTGTCGGGACCACCGTACATAACGATATTTATTGTATCGCCGTCCTGCTTATACCAGGAGCCCTCGAAATACTCTAAAATATCGCTGTTACCGTAGCCGTAGCCATAGGCAGCCTCACCGTTTTCCTTGAATTCGGCAGTGAGAGTGTAAACCTCACCGTCAACCTCATATTCACCCCACCATGAGCCGATAAAGTTGGGCATATCTTCTTCGAACATATTATTTTCAAAGTGTCCGCCGAGAAGGTCATAGGGCGAAAAATCCCATATCTGCTGACCTTTGCTCAGATAACCGTTTTCAAGGCTCATAGACGGCAGATATTCGGTAATATTTCCGTCTTTATCGGTAATTGTAAGTTGGAGGTTAGGCATAATATCACTGATGTTACCTCTGAGGAAAAGAATTTCTCCGTCACTTACAGCAAGTCTTTTCTTCGCATAGCCGATACCGTTTTCGTTGAAGGCATATTGGTTTACGGTAACCTCAGCACCCTCTGCAGGTATTACGGCATAAAGCTCATTTCCCTCAAGAGAATAGAAGTTCTTGCGTCTGAATTCGTCAAGGAACTTATGTTTCTTATAAATACCTTTATACTGCAAGTCTTCGATAATCACACCGATATCCTCGCTGTAATAGCCTAAATAAGCTACGCCACAGATATAACCTTCGTCTTTCATCAGCTTACGGAATTCACCGAGTGCTTTTTCACTCTTCGATTCTGTAACAGGTTCGGTGGTTGTTGCTTTTGTGGTCGTTGCTTCTGTAGTGCTTTGCGCTGTTGTCGTTTCAGTAGTCAGAGTAGTTTCAGGCTCTTGTGTGCCGCCGCAGGAACAAAGAACCAAAAGACAAAGCAGCACAGATAAAATAACAGTTACTTTTTTCATAAGATTACTTCCTTTCACGCCCAGGGATTTTCACTTTCAGGCTTTCTTATATCAGCGAGAATATACTGCTCCCAGAGATACCATTTGCCGTCTTTGGCAAGTCTCAGTTGTACGCTTCTCGGACTGTCTGCACCACCTGAGGTAACATAAAGCGTTGCATAGCCCTCGTTCTGATAGCTATAGGGGTTTTCGCTGACAGTTATGCTGTATGGCTCAGAAGGAAGATAATTATTTTCAGGTGTTGCGCCGTCAAAATATGAACGGGGTACATAGTCCTTATCTCTGAAACGGTCAGCGATGAACTGCTTATCCATAACGCTGAGGGGTCTCGGCCCTCTTAAGAAATCGAGCATCTGAATTGATAATTCCTTGTTTTTGGGATAATAACAGAATGCGAGAACCGTAAGAGCTGCAGTCTTAAATGGTGTATCCTGCGCCGACTCGGGAAGTGCCTTAAAGCTTTCAAAAGTTTCGGGCAAGGAGCCGAAGGTGATTTTTACACTTTTATTTGTGCTTGTCTGCACACTGTTTGTCGAAGCAGGATTGTTTTTAATTTTATCAAAAAGTCCCATAATGTTCCTCCGTTAATTCTCTTTCTTTTTTATTACAATGCAAGCCACACCGCCGCCGACAAAGAGAGCTGCAGTCACAAATGCGAAAATATTGCCTGCTGTGTTGTTACTTTCGTTCTTTGCAAGAACCTCATCAAAGTTGAGAATACCCTCGCTTGATGCTATCAGACCTAATGAATCGTCTCTTACGAGTGCACCGTTTTTCTGAACACCTACAAATGTATATTCGAGTTCGCCGTCCATAGGCATAATTTTATACTTGTATCTCGCAGCATCTTTATAATCGTCTTTATATCTTGTGTGACCGCCCTTATTATCATCGATATAAACTCCGTCAGTAACCACATAACCTGAATACTCCATCAAACCTGCTTTTTTAAGCTGGGATGAAGAAAAATCATCATATTCAACGCTGACATTAAGACCGTTGAGCATACCCTCGTAGAGCTTGAACTCTCCTACTGTTGCCTCGCCGCAAATAGTTTCGTTCATGCCGTCATTAGTCCATGACCAATCGTATCCGATACCGTCAGCTTTAACACCAACGGCTCTCCATTTTTGTCTTGTTGCTTTAATCGTTGGAAGTTCAAGGCCTGTTTCTTTATCAATAACATTAGCCTGTACATTGAGCTTACCGGGTACAATAACAATCTTTCCCTCGTTTTCGGGATAAACCTTTGCATCAGCAACATAAACAGCTGATGCAAGCTTTTCTACAGCTTCAGGAGTCTGGTTCATTGCTTTCACACCGAGAAATGCTGTGAAAATACCAATAACAACCAATACTATACCAATAATTTTCTTTGCCATATTTTTTTATCCTTTCTAAACATTAAACGGTGTACAAGAATATACACCGTTTAAAATTTTTATCAGAAGCTCTTGTTTCCGCCACCGTGAGTACGGCCTGAGGAGCTTGTATGAGTTGAGCCGCCTGAGCTGCTCTCAGCCTTCGGTGAGCTTGTGACATTTTTATACATAAAGTTATCATACTGAGATGTAAGCATAACATTGCCCACATAATCAGCTGCATCAGCCTTCTGTATAACTGTCTTGAGCTTTGAAGCCTGAAGCTTAACAATAAGGAATGCAAGACCGAAGCCAATTAAGATGCTTACCGGAATCCAGATTATTGAAATACTTGGGTCAATTGCATTTTCGCATTCAAGCACAAAGTTATCGAACGCGCCTGCAAAGTCACCGTTTTTGACAGGGTCTATCATCATTTCAATAATAAGGCTGATTTCATTATCCGTGAGCAAGTCAATACCTGTGCCGTGAGTTGAAATGGCGATATTGCGGTTGCCATCACCTTCACCTGTATTAAAAACTACAATAATTCCGTCGTCATTTTCACCGTAGCCGTAACCGTTGTAATCATAGAAATCATCAGCAAAATTCTGTGGGTCTTTACCCTCATAGCTGTCGACTGTTACTGCACCGATTTCGATGTCGTACTCACTACCAAGAGCTTCAAGCTTCGCCGTAAGGTCTGCTTCTTCGCTGTCTATAAGCACATCGGCATTATCTACCACAAGAGGAAGTGTTCTGTCCGTGGGAACAAACTCGGTGGTCTGCTCTGTGGGAACTTCGGTGGGTGTTTCTGTCGGGGCAACTGTATTATTTGTTTTCAAGATATTTTCTACGGCTGCATAATAGCCGAGAACACCGTCGTAATAGGTTTCGGTGTAGGCAAAGGCATTCCATACCGTACCTTCAAGAATATCACTACTAAAAAGCTCTTCAGCCTTACCTGCACTGTAGAAATTATAAACATTTTCACCGTAGTCATAGATAAGAACAAGACCGTCCTCCTTAGTGGCGTTTGCTTCAAAAAGCTCTTCGCCGTATTCATAGGTTGTCTTATCACCCGTTGTGTCCGTAACAGCAAGAAGAGCACTGAAGCCGTAGGTGTCTTCTATATTCTGTGCCACCACTTCAAGTGTTGTAAGCTGACCTATTACATTTGTACTGTCGAAAATGTGTGTTCCTGCCGCAGAAACGGGAATAATCATCGTAAGGCAAAGAATAACTACTGTTAAAAGAGCAAATACTTTATTTTTCATCGTTCCTACCTCCTTACATATTTCCTAATGCCCAAAGGATACCGTATGCGACAGCGCTCATAATCGGTGTAAACATAGCAACCTTCTTCCAGAAAGCTCCCTTGTCAAGAGGAAGGTCACCGACGAATTTACCTGTCTGACCGTTCATGGCAAAGGTATATTTTTTCCCGTTCCAGGTTGTGTTGAGTATCCATACGGGATAAAGAGCATAGGCATAAGAGCCGTTGGCAATTTCAATCTGTGAATTCTGAGGTATAACCACAGAATAGCCTGCAGACATTACATTTCTCTCAAGGGCACTTACAACACTGTTCTTGACTCTTTCGTTGGCTCTCGGAATGCTCGAATCAAGGTCAATATCATACTTATCGGCAAGATAGCCTGCCATATAAGCAGTGCTGAAGGGCTTTGCTTCACTGATATTAAAAGGCTCAATTGATTCCATAAGAGTATCATCCATTTTTGATGAGCCGTCAACGGGAATGTTTGCAAAATCCATATTACCGCTTCGA
>JAZUOC010000135.1:0-5033 GCA_045604465.1 Acutalibacteraceae bacterium | reverse complement strand
GCATAAAAAAGACCGCTCTACATCAATAATCGTTGATATAGAGCGGTTTTGAGTGGTCGGAGTGACGGGACTTGAACCCATGGCCTCTTGGTCCCGAACCAAGCGCGATACCAAACTTCGCCACACCCCGACGTGCTTAATGAATTATACACGAAAGCAAAAGAAAAATCAACTGTTTTCTGAAAATATTTTACTGCTTATATCAAAATAACGCCTGCAGACTTATGTTAATCTGCAGGCTGTTCTTATACAGACAATTATTTTACTTTAGCAGTCATGGCCTTACTGTAAGAGCCGTAAACTTTAACGCCGCTTACTGTTTTAAAAGCTCTGACCTTCACATAATACTTCTTACCGCTTTTAAGCTTTTTAACAGTATATTTAGATGTATCGTTTTTCTTTACGGTCGCAGTATCCGATGTCTTATCGGTAAACTTTTCGGATGTCGAGTATTTGATTATATATCCTGATGCATTTTTATCTGTATCCCATTTAACTGTAATCTGCTTTTTCTTAGAGGATTTGACTGATTTGATATTTACTTTCTTTAATTTTAATTTAGCGATGTCTGCCGTCTTGACGCATCCGCATTCACTGCATGTGTAGGTTTTAAAGCCGTTACGGAGATAATTTGCCTTTACAGAGGTTTTAGCTTTTCCGTATGTGTGCTTGTGCACGTAATGCTTATCGGCCTCATCGACAGGATTCTCATCACCGAATAAGCCTTCCCCTTCCTCAAACTTAACTTTTTTCCACTGCTTCTTAGTTCCCTGGTAATAAACATCCGAAAGATCATAGCATCCTTCAAATGCACCTTCACCCACAGACTTAATCTTTGTGGAGAAATAGACTTTTTCGAGGTTTTCACAGTAATCGAAAGCATATTCCCCTATCTCTGAAACAGAAGTAAGGTTGATAGTTTTTAATTTTATACAATCAGCGAAAGCATAATCACCGATAGTCTTGGTCTTTTCGGAGAGTGACACTGTTTTAAGCTTTACCGCATCCTTAAACGCGTAATCTCCTATACTCTTTACAGTTTTAGGTACAGAATATACGGTGTTTTTCATACCGGTGGGATATGCAATAAGCTTTGTAAGCTTTTTATTGCAGAGAACTCCGAAGCCGTCGGCAGCAAAATACTTATTACCGCTGTCTACCGTGAATTTTTTAAGGCTTTCACATCCACCGAAAGGATTACTCTTAATAGTCTTAACATTTTTACCGAGGTTGACAGAAGTAAGGGCAGAGCAGCTGTTAAAGGCATCCTCTTCTACTGTCTTTATTTTGCCGCCAAGAGTAATCTTTTTCAAAGAGCTGCAGCCGCTGAATGCCATCTCACCTATTGTGGTAACATTTTTACCGAATTTTACGGAAGTGAGCCCCGTACAGAATGAAAAGGTACCGTCTTTAATCTTCTTTACTCCGTCGGGCACTGATATACTTTTAAGCGACATACAGAACGAAAATGCACCTTCTCCGATAGATGTAATGTTTTTACTCATTTTTATCTTTTCCATACTTATCGCAGCTGCAAATGCACCTTCACCGATACTTTTAACAGATGACGGAAGCTCAAGCTCTAAAAGATACATAGCTGCTCCGAAAGCACCGTCACCGATTTTTTCCGTTCCTGAAGAAACCTTATAAAGAGCTGAAGCTGCTGACGCAGGATATGCTATAACCGTCTTCATATCCTTCGAATAAAGTACGCCCGAAGCATCTGCGGTGAAATAATTATTCGCAGGATCGACAGTAAATCTTTTCAAGCCGGCGGACATCACACCTGCCTCACCTATATATTTAAGAGATGCAGGCAGATGAAGCTCCTGTGTGTCTGTTATATAAGCGAAGGCTCCCGAAGCAATACTGAGAGTTCCTTCAGCTATTTCGAGCTTTAAGGGTGAAGCACCTTCGCCGTTATAACCGCAGACTGTCTTTCCTAAATAAACGACAGAATCAGGTGTTGCGGTAAACCAGGGTGTGTCAGAAAATGCATCCTCACCCACCTTAATAAGTGTATCGGGTGCATTAACCGTTTTGAGTGAAAGACAGGAATTAAATGCCTGATCACCGATTTCCGTAACAGTTGACGGAAGTGTAACGGTTGCGACCTTTGAATTATCGGCAAAGGCTGAAACGCCTACAGTTTTAACACCTTCCGGAACAGTGTATTCCGAAACAGCAAGACCGGCCGGAAATGATATAAGAACAGTTTTGTTTTTGTCAAACAGCACACCGTTTTCATCAGTAGTAAAATATGAGTTATCAGCGCTTACCACGATTTTAGAAAGCTGCTCACATCCCGAAAATGGATTGTCCGCTAATTTTTTCAGGCCCTTACCTATCTTTACACTCCGAAGAAGCGAACAGGACGCAAAAGCTCCCGAGCCGACAGTTTTTACACTGTCAGGGATAGTAATATCTGTAATAAAAGTATTGAACATAAAAGCAAGATTATCAATAGCCGTTACAGGATAACCGCCGAGCTTAGAAGGAATTTTAACACTTCCGCGAAGCTCACCGTCGGTAGAAACAATAGTGGCTTCTTTGTTTTTAACCGTGTAAATATAGCTCCCCTGTGTTTTTTCAGACGAATCAGCCGCATGAGCTTCCATTCCTAAAAATCCTGCATAAGGAACGGCACAGAAGCACATTACGAAAACCATAATAACCGCCATAATCTTTTTTGAATAATTTGTTGTTTTCCTTTCCATGTTTTTTCCTCCTGATTTTAAATAATTTATTCTCTTATACTATAAAGACGAAAAAGAGAATAAAAAACTTACAAGAATTAAAAAAATAATTCTTATACATCTATTATAGATGTTTTATGTCTAAATGTCAATAGAAACTTTACATCTAATGTAGAATTAATACGGTGATTTTAATGGATATGACTTTTGGTGAAAAAATTAAAAATCTTCGTGAGGATGCTGAAATAACCCAACAGCACTTAGGTCAGGCTATCAATGCTACTCAGAGAAAAATATCATATATTGAAAGTGATAAATTCGAGCCGAGCTTAAGTGATATAGTAGCTTTATGCAAATTTTTCAATGTTTCAGCCGATTATTTACTGGGACTAAGCGAAAATCCGGCGAAATAACTGAAGAATGCACTTTTTTCCGCACGGGAATAAAAAACAGTTTAACAGGTGTGTCCAAGTACAAATTAACTTGAGCACACCTGTTTTTGCTATATTTTTTGTTTTAGCTCAGCGAAAACGCCTTTTGTTTTTATTCTGAATCTTCCGCCGTATAAAGCATTGAATAGTTGATTATCTTATCCTTCTTTAACACCTGCTTTGAAATCACACGGAAGCCGAGTCGCTCATACAGAGGCAGATTATCGGGATTCTGTGTTTCAAGGCCAAGATTATAGCCAAGAGGCACCAGATCACTTATCCCCTGTTCAATAAGCTTAGTAGCCACTCCGTTACCCTGAAATTCTCTTCCTACGAAAACAGGCTCAATCAGAAGAGTGTTATCGGGAAACACCGATAAATCGCGTCCGGAATAAATAATAAGGGTACGCACTGTAGAAACCCAGTAAAGAACCAGAAAAATCCAATGAGGGCATTTAAGAAAATCCCACACCGTATAATCGTTTTTCGCATCTCTCCAGATACACATACCTCTCTCTTTTTCATCTAGACAGATGTAATCCGCTCCGTTTGAAGAAGAAAAGCGTTCTGTCATAAAATGATAAAGAAAGCGTTTTCTTATCAGCGGAACCTTAGTACAGTGCATATGCACGGGATCATCCGTGTAGGCATCTGCTGCCATAAGTGCCATCTTTTTTAATGTCTTTTTGTCAAGCTTTTCAATTTTCATAAGTTAACTCCAAAATGAGATTTTGATTATAATAACATATCGTCTGAGCTTTTACAATAGAAAAAGCCACGGAAAACCGTGACTTAAATCTTAAAACTCATTAAGAGCTGCTTCCATAGCCGAAAGACCTTTATCTATTTCATCATAAGTAATGGTAAGCGGCGGAAGAAGTCTGACTTTAGCCTTAGCAGTAAGAAGCAGAGCACCTTTCCCGATGGCTTTTCTGACCACATCAGCACTCTTGGTTCCCTCATCGAGACGCACTCCCATCATTAATCCCAGTCCGTCAATTCCTTCAACGTGAGGCATCTGCATAATTTTTTCACGCATATACTCCCCTTTTTTCTTGACCTCAGAAAGGAAAGCATCGTCAAGTCTCGAAAGTATATATACCGCACCTGCCGTAGCGACAGGATTACCGCCAAAAGTAGTGGCATGGTCACCGGGGGCGAATACATTTTCTGTTTTTTCACCGAACATAACGCAGCCCAAAGGAAGACCTCCGCCTAAGCCTTTAGCCGTCGTAACAATATCGGGACTGATTCCGTAATGCTGAAAAGCGAAAAGCTCACCCGTTCTGCCTACACCGGTCTGCACCTCATCCACGATAAAAACAAGATCATACTCTTTACAGACTGCTTCGATCTCCTTCACATAATCTGTGTCAAGAGGCATAACTCCTCCCTCACCCTGAATAAGCTCGAGCATAACAGCACAAACAGTTCCGTCAAGTGACTCTTTTAATGCGTTTATGTCATTGGCAGGTACAAATTCAAAGCCTTCTGTGAAGGGAAAGAAATACTTATGAAATACATCCTGCCCCGTAGCGGCGAGAGTCGTTACCGTTCTGCCGTGGAAAGAGTTCAGAAGGGTAATAACCTTACTTCTGCCGTTACCGTATTTTTCGTAGCTGTATTTACGGGCACACTTTATAGCACCTTCGTTACTTTCGGCACCGCTGTTAGAGAAAAAAACTTTTTTCATTCCTGTTTTCTCACAGAGAAGCTTCGCCGCTTCGGTGCAAGGCTTAGTATAGTACAGATTAGAAATATGCTGTAATGTATTAAGCTGCTCGGTCACAGCGTTAATCCAGCCTTTATCGCAAAAGCCCAAGGAGTTTACTCCGATACCGCTGGAAAAATCAATATATTCCTTACCGTCGAAATCATAACAGGTGGCATTTTCACCCTTTTCGAC
>JAZUOC010000134.1:0-8564 GCA_045604465.1 Acutalibacteraceae bacterium | reverse complement strand
ACCAATGCGTCTAAACTTACAATTTCTCCGTCGTTTCTATTTTCGCCTGTTCTTTTTTCTTCTAACATTTTCATCACCATATTTATTATACCATAAATATGATAAAAAGCCCAGTTATTACTGGACTTTTTCGACAGTCTGCGGCGGGATAAGGTTATCCCGCCCTAAATTATGCACCGTAAATTCGGCGGTGTATCGCTTTATCGTTTACATAATGTTTCCCCGCGATTTAGCATTCCGAATTTCGCATTTCGCATTTATTATTACATTAATTCACAAATCATCTCGCTGAACTCTGCAGGATTATCTATGGTTCTTCCTGCGATAAGACAGCTCTGTGCATAGAGAAGCTTCGCATACTTAGCTGTCTTTTCCTTATCCTCACCGTAAAGCTTTACGAGCTTTTCTGCGATGGGATGCTCTGTGCTGATTTCGAGAATGAGAGTAGCTTTAGCGTTTCCGTTTGCACCGGGCATAGCCGAAAGCACCTTTTCCATTTCGAGTGAAAGCATACCCTCTGTGGTGAGACATACGGGATGATTCTTAAGAGAAGAAGTAAATCTTACCTCATTTACGCTGTCACCTATGCTCTCCTTAAGGAAATCGAGAAGCTCCTTTTCATCCTCGTTCTTTTTACTTACAGCCTCTTTTTCCTCGTCACTCTGAAGGTCAAGACCTGCGGCACAGATGTTGGTAAAGGTCTTGCCGTCGTAGTCACGGAGCATCTGAATGGCAAACTCGTCAATATCGTCGGTGAAATAGAGAATCTCATAGCCCTTGCTCTTTACTGCATCAGCCTGAGGAAGAAGGTCTATCTTGTCCATAGTCTCGCCCGAAGCGTAATAGATAGTCTTCTGCTCTTCTCTCATTCTTTCGGTGTATTCCTTAAGGGTGGTAAGCTTCTTTTCGTTGGAAGAAAAGAACATTACAAGATCCTTAAGAGTTTCCTTATTCATACCGTAATCGGTGTAAAGACCGTATTTAAGCTGAATACCGAAGGCGGTAAAGAATTTCTCGTAAGCTTCTCTGTCGGATGTAAGCATTTTAGAAAGCTCATTTTTGATTTTCTTTTCCACGTTTTTAGCGATAACCTTAAGAATGTGATCCTGCTGTAAAAGCTCTCTGGAAATGTTAAGTGAAAGGTCAGCCGAGTCAACGAGACCCTTTACAAAGCTGAAATAATCAGGAAGAAGGTCACTGCACTTGTCCATAATAAGCACGCCGTTCGAGTAAAGCTGAAGACCCTTTTCATAATCCTTTGAGTAAAAATCGAAGGGTGCGTGAGAAGGAATATACATAAGTGCATCGTAGGAAATCTGACCCTCAGTTTTAGAGTGGATGGTTTTCAGCGGTGCTTCGAAATCATAGAACTTAGACATATAAAAGTTATTATAGTCATCGGCCGTGATTTCGTTTTTATTCTTCCTCCAGAGAGGCACCATACTGTTAAGCTGTGTAGGCTCGGTCACTGTTTCATATTCATCCTCTGTACCCTCTTTAAGCTGTGTGTGACTCATATCGAGCATAATGGGATAGCGGATATAGTCGGAATATTTAGTAACGATCTCCTGCACTCCGTACTGGTCAAGATATTTATCATAGTTTTCGTTTTCGGTATTTTCTTTGATTTTAAGAGTGATAACCGTACCCTCGCTCTCCTTTTCAGCCTCGCCGATAGTGTAGCCGTCCACGCCTTCGGATTCCCATTTGTATGCTTTATCCTCTCCGAGAGCCTTACTTACTACCGTAACCTTATCAGCTACCATAAAGGCAGAGTAGAAGCCTACACCGAACTGGCCGATGATTTCCACATCACTGTCCTTTTCGATGTCGCTCTTGAAGTCAAGAGAACCGCTTTTAGCGATAGTTCCGAGATTAGTCTCAAGCTCCTTTTCACTCATACCACACCCGTTATCGGAAACGGTAAGTGTACGGCTTTCCTTATCTACAGCAAGATTAATCTTATAGTCCTCTCTCGCACTGCCGCTTT
The DNA here is from genome assembly GCA_045604465.1 of Acutalibacteraceae bacterium. Classification (GTDB taxonomy): domain Bacteria; phylum Bacillota; class Clostridia; order Oscillospirales; family Acutalibacteraceae; genus UBA6857. The sequence continues at coordinate 6,574 of JAZUOC010000134.1, read as the reverse complement.
CTCCCTGTGAAAGACTGCGGTAGTATCTCTTATCGAGAGCATCACTCGCATTAGAGATAAGCTCACGAAGGAAAATATCTTTATGGGTATAGATGGAATTAATCATCATATCCATAAGCTTTTTTGATTCTGCTTTGAACTGTTTCTTTGCCATTTTATATTTAACTCCTGTCTCAAAAAAATAATTTTAGCACTCGCATTGTTAGAGTGCTAAAATTAATTATAGTCATTATTTTCCGTTTGTCAATAGTTTTAAAGCAAAAAAGGGACTGCCGCAATTTAATGCAACAGTCCCGTGGAAAAAATCAGATGATTCCGAGAGGAATAAGCACTGCCAGTAAAACCGCAACAAGTCCCCATACGACTGCAAGGAATTTTATCTGCGTCTTTCTCGGCTTGTCATAAATGAGATTTGAAGCCAGGAAGAAGGGAATGTATGTAGTGATAAATACGGGAAGTGCACCCCACCATTTGTAAACCCAGATGAATGCGGGTGTGGAGGCAAGGAAAATCTCGAATATGGAGAAGAAAGCCGCATTACCTATGGCAAAGGCTATTCTGTTGTTTATACCGAGAATTTTCTTGTTTTTGTCAGCGGGCATAAGCTCTGCCATAAAGCCGGCTATGGAGAACATAAGTGAAAGCTCCCAGCTTACACCGATAAGAAGGATAAAGGAGGTGCTTTCAGGACTTACCGTCCAGAGTGCATAACCGGAAAAATGTGCGATTACGGCATTGGCTATTTCATAAAGCCAGTGAACACCGTAAAGAGCGAGAGCCGCCGCTATGCCGTTGTAGTTTTTCTTTTTTATCTGCGGGATGTAAACACCGCACACAACCAAGGCAAGAAGGGTAATGAAGGTCCAGTTGAAATTGTCTGTGCTTCTGACTGCCTGAGCCGCCGCATCGGCAGCTGCCATTGCAGCAGATGATCCGTCACCGAATAACATAATGTTTTCTCCTTTTCTTTTATTACATCTATTTTACCAGATTACTCTGGTTGCGATGTCTTCCTTGATAAGAGCTACGAAATCCTCTGTAGACATGGAGCCCTGGTCACCGTGACCGCGCTTTCTTACGGATACTGTACCCTCTTCAGCTTCCTTGTCGCCGATAACGAGCATATAGGGAATCTTTTCGAGCTGTGCTTCACGAAGCTTATAGCCGAGCTTTTCACTTCTTGTATCAATATCAACATCATCAATACCCGCAGCCATAAGCGCTTCCTTAACTGCATAAGCGGCATCCTGATGACGGTCTGCGATAGGAAGAATACGAACCTTTTCGGGGGCAAGCCATACAGGGAATGCGCCTGCATACTTTTCGATAAGAAGAGCGAGTGTTCTTTCATAGCATCCGATGGAGGTTCTGTGGATGATGTAGGGGTTTTTCTTGCTTCCGTCGGGAGCCACATACTCCATGCCGAATTTTTCAGCAAGCATCTGGTCAATCTGAATGGTAATAAGAGTGTCTTCCTTACCGTGAACATTCTTAATCTGAATGTCGAGCTTCGGACCGTAGAAGGCAGCCTCACCGATACCGATTTTATAGTCGATGCCGAGCTTGTCGAGGATTCTGCCCATCATACCCTGAGCCTCATCCCACTGCTCGGGAGTACCGATGTACTTTTCCGTGTCATCGGGATCCCATTGTGAGAAGCGGTAGGAAACATCCTCGTAAAGACCGAGAGTTTTAAGCATATAGATTGCGAGCTCAAGACAAGATTTGAATTCGTCCTCAAGCTGTTCGGGTGTACACATAAGATGACCTTCGGAAATAGTGAACTGACGGACACGGATAAGACCGTGCATTTCACCTGAAGCCTCATTTCTGAAAAGAGTGGAGGTTTCGCCGAGTCTCATGGGAAGGTCACGGTAGGAACGTGCTCTGTTAAGATAAGCCTGATACTGGAAGGGGCAGGTCATAGGACGAAGAGCAAATACCTCATCGTCAGTTTCCTCATCACCCATTACGAACATACCGTCCTTATAATGATCCCAGTGGCCTGAGATTTTATAAAGGTCGCTCTTAGCCATAAGAGGTGTCTTTGTACGGAGCCAGCCTCTTCTCTTCTCCTCGTCTTCTACGAAGCGCTGAAGAGTCTGAATGATGTGTGTACCCTTAGGAAGCATAATGGGAAGTCCCTGACCGATATAGTCAACGGTGGTGAAGATTTCGAGCTCTCTTCCGAGCTTATTATGGTCACGCTTTTTAGCTTCTTCTATCTGTGCGAGATGTGCTTCAAGGTCTGCCGCCTTGGTAAAGGCTGTGCCGTAAATTCTCTGTAGCATCTTATTTTTACTGTCGCCTCTCCAGTAAGCACCTGTGCAGGAGGTGAGCTTGAAAGCTTTCACACGTGAAGTGTCGGGAATGTGAGGTCCGGCACAAAGCTCTTCAAATTCGCCCTGACGGTAGAATGAAATAGGCTCGCCCTTATCGGCATGCTCTTTAATAAGCTCTACCTTATAGGTTTCACCTCTTGATTCCATAAGTGCAATAGCCTCTTCGGGAGAAAGCTCAAATTTTTCAAGGAAAAGACCTTCCTTGACTATCTTTTTCATTTCCGCTTCAATCTTTTCGAGGATTTCAGGAGTAAAGTTTACTTCGCTGTCGAAATCATAGTAGAAGCCGTTATCCACTGCAGGGCCGATAGCCAGCTTCACATCGGGGTAAAGTCTTTTTACTGCCTGAGCGAGAATATGTGAACAGGTGTGCCAGAAGGTCTTTTTAGCTTCCTCATCGTCGAAAGTGAGGATTTCTACCTGACAGTCGGATTTAAGAACTGTTCTTAAATCACAGATTTCGCCATCGATTTTACCCAAGCATGCGGCCTTATAAAGACCGGCACCAAGGCTCTTTGCCACGGTAATAAGGCTGGCGCCTTCTTCGTACTCACGGACTACGCCGTCTTTGAGCGTTACATTAATCATAATTAACATCCTTTCTCCGATGAATATTTTATAATAAATATTCAAATACAACGAACTGCCCCTATGCGGTGCAAAGACCTTTTTAAGCACTTTTTAATCCGCGACCGAAATTATTCATTATTCACTATTCATCATTCATTATTCATTAATAAGAAAAACTCCATCCCATGCTTTTGCACAGGATGAAGTCATAATTCTAACTCCACGGTTCCACCCGTATTCCGCCATTATAAGCGGCACTCTTATGCCTTAACGCGGCAAACGTCATACCTTATTTCGGTACACACTCGGGAGTGGTAGGCTCAGTCCGCAGAACATACCGTACTCACAGCAAATGTACGGCTCTCTGAATGCTCCTTAAACAGCCCTCTCCGTCAACGATTTAAATGGGATATTCATTTTTCATTAATGTTTATTTTATCACCGCATAAAGGTTTTGTCAAGCATTTATTTAAGAGTTTGCTGCTATCGTGTCACCGATAGCCTTAAGAAGAGATGCTTCATCGGTAGAGGGAAAATCACAGGTATAGTGCCATATCATCATACCCGCATAGCCTTCATCGATAGCAAACTGTGTCTTCTGTGTGATAACATCAGGAGTATTGAACCAGAAGGTTTTGCCGATATTCTCATCGGTATAGAAGCCGTTTTCATCGAGCTTATCTGCATAACCGGCATAATCGTACCAATAACCGTCACTGTCAGTAGGTCTGGCATAGAAGGGAAGACCGAAGGTTATCTTTTCGAGAGGGATATTTGAATCCTTTATCCACTGTGAACGGGTGGCAACAGTATCGAAAGTGGCGTGCTTACCTTCTTCGTCAAAAACATCATAAAACATAAGCTCAAAGGAATCAACAAACTCAACAGCCAGATCTGAATACTGCAGACACCAGTCTGATGCGGCAACATTCAAGGTATAATCGTCACCAAGCATCGAGCCGAGTGAAACAAGGAATTTATTGTAAGCGAACCATGCACCGTTTGTTGTGGGATATTCATAGTCGAAATGTACACCGTCAAAATCATATTCGTCCAGAACATCGATAATATTCCGCTTAACTCTAGGACTTCTGAATGCCTTATTGTGTTCTTTTCCCAAAGACTCCATCTGCTCGTACCAGTCAGAAGATGAACTCGTACTGCCGGGTCCAAGGAAGTTAAGAGTATACTCTATATCTCTGTCACCTATTACAGTTTTAAGATTATAAAGAGCTGTTTCTAAAGTTTTTCTGTCAACGTTAACATTACCCTTATTGTCAAAGGTGGCCACACCGAAAAGAATTACATCAGTGATAATGTCGAAATCCTCGCTGCAAAGACTTGACGGATCCTGTATTCTGTCGCAGATTACATAGCTTTTTACTTTGAATACTTCGTCGGCATTATCTCCGGGATTAAAGTCAACACCTAAAAATCCGGATACCAACGAAATCACTGCTGTCATAAATGCGATTATACTTTTAATAAATGCCATATTTAATACTCCTTTTATCCAAAATCAATATTTCTGCTATCATCCTTCAAAAATTCCGTCCTGAATAGCCATAATCTGGTCTACTCTTCTCTGATGTCTTCCGCCCTCGAACTCTGTGTCAAGGAAAACATCCACCATTTCAATGGCAAGACCGGCACCTACGACTCTGCCGCCGAGGCACAGAGCGTTTGCATCGTTATGAAGACGGGTAAACTTAGCACTGAAATAGTCGCTGCAGCAGGCTGCTCTGATGCCCTTTACCTTGTTTGCTGCCATAGAAATTCCGATGCCCGTACCGCAGCAGAGAATCGCTTTTTCGCACTCTCCGCTTATAACGGAATTACAGGTTCTGTAGGCTATAGCCGCATAGTCGATGGATTCGGGACTGTAGGTACCGAAGTCTTTATATTCCACGCCCCTTTCTTCAAGATGCTTTTTAATTTCTTCTTTAAGATAAAAGCCTCCGTGATCTGCACCTAATGCTATCATAATTAATCTTCCTTTCCGAATGGTAATAATATTTTTACCATATTATTCTAACATAAATCATTTTCTTTGTAAACAGGAAAAATTAAAAACATCTCTCCCCTTTTAAGGAGAGAGAACGTTTTTTAGTATAAGGGATACGCTGAGAATACAAAGAGAATACTGATACCGAGTAAAATCTGTGCGGCAAAATATGTGCCGATATTGATGTTACGCACGAGTCTGGTTGTCTTGCCCATAGGAATGGTAAAGCCGAGAATAACGTCGGAAACCGTAAAGAGCACCGCACCGAGTCCCACGGTAAGACAAATACCGAGCATATTATCGTTAGTGCCGTAAACTACTTCACCTATAGCGTAGCGAAGTCCCTTGGTAAGCATCGTAAACAGGATGAAGCCGTAGGCACCAAAGGCTGCGAGAAGAACCTCTTTGCCTTTGAAAATACCCATTTTAAGCATTATGGCAAGCATAATCGCCAGAAGGACAAATGTAGCCACGAGCTCATACCATGTGAAAACAGGTGAACCGGGATAGGTGGTCTTGATAGCCTTCCAGAATGCCACGATGTAAACGATGTGTCCGACAAGAAAGGAAAGGAAGCCTAAGACGAAATGCCAGGCTTTATTCTGAAGCGAGTGAAGGAACACGTCACCGAAAAATCCGAGCACAAGTCCCCACATCATCAGTGAAGCATAAGGTGTGTTATTACCTGAAATTTTCATACAAAGAAAACCGCAAAGAACAAAAAGTGCTGCACCTACTGTTTTAAAAATGAAGGACTTCTTGCATCTGTCAGGCCAGTAATACTTAAGGAATACAGGCACCGTCACACATTCCGCAAGAACTGTAAGGCCGAGTAAAATTTTCAATAACATACTATCTCTCCTGTTCTTTATCTTCTTCTGCCTGCTGTTTCGACCTTGATTTTACCTCTCTGAACCGAGTCGATTATAGGAGCGAGATGAGGTATGGCCTTGCTTACCGCTGTCTGGAACATAGGCTGTTTGATTACGTCCTTAACCGTTTCCTTGAGAGTTTCTGCCATAACGCCTACATCCGGATTTGATGAGGGACGCATAATGACATTGTCGCCGTTTATTTTAAATTTAATAACTCGCTCGGAGGGAACCTCGATGCAGCGGATGTGTACCTCCAGCTCACTTTCGCTGTTCCAACAGCCTGTGCTGCAGGTAGTGTAAGGTATCTTACCGATTATGATGTTATCCCAGCGGTATTCACCATCCAGGCCGATATGTACGGTATTAACCTCGTCACCCTCGACCCAGGTCATATACATATCATCGTCTCCGAAGCGGAAGGTTACCTCAGAAATGTTACCTGCCTTGTCACTTTCCATAAACAGAGCGGGAAGGGGCACTACCGAAACAGGATAACCTGCGACGTTTACGATAACAGGCTTTCTGAATTTGATTTTATTTTCAGCGATTCTGTTTTCTAATGCAAGAGAACGGGGTTTGACGGGTGCTTTGGGATAAGCGGGAAGAGAAAGTGCCACTGTTTCCTCATTATCCCCCTCATTTTTATCAGCTTCGGTAAAGGCTCTCGGGAAATACTCCCATATCACATCACGCATACCCTGCTCGTGAACCTCACCGCCGAGAGAAATAAAGCAGGCATCCAGATCCTCGAATACGATACCGAACTGACAGAACATACCGTC
>JAZUOC010000133.1:0-2942 GCA_045604465.1 Acutalibacteraceae bacterium | reverse complement strand
AAACCACGGGTTCGCCCGTGGTTTTTTTATGTCTTCTTCTATATTCTACCCTCCTCTTTATAATAGGATAAACGGCATATTTTTCTGTTATGCAACACCTTGATGCTATATGTTTTTATTGTTACAACTGTTTACCAAATGTTACTAATTCTTTGTTTCTGTTAACCTCTTTTTAGTAATGTTTACATTTTGTTCATATTGTTATTGCATAATGCTTAAATTAATACTTTAATATATGTTAAAAATTGATAAACAATGTTATTTTTTAGAATATAAGAGAGAATAAAAGGAAAAGAGGTAAAAGAATGAGCAGAAGACTTATCAAAAAAGAACATTTCGGAATTCAGAGAAAAATGGTTGCCGCTATGACCGAAGAGTCATGGAAGACCATTCCCCACGTTACATATATTTATGAGCCCAACGTTACAAAATTTTTCGATGAGTATAAAAAGCTGAATGAGGGTCGCAGTCCTGAAGAAAAAATCACCTTCAACACTCTTATGGTAAAAGTAATAACCGAAGGCATTAAGGCCGCACCCATTATGAACTCACATATCGAGTACTCACCTAAGTTTGTTCAGGGCACAATAAAAACATACGAGGATATCAATATTTCCATGGCTACTATTCTCCCCTCCGGTGAGATGATGACCACGAACTGCCGTGATTTCGACAGAAAAGACCTTGACGAAATGACAGCCTACATAAAGGACCTTCGCAGAAGAGCAGAACAGTCTGACCTTAACGAAGCTATGTACACCGTTTCCTTTAACAGAACAGTCAAAACAATCAAGGAAGGCAGATTCTTAGAAGCAATTCTGAGAATTCTCGGTGCAAAAACCGGTAAGCACAGAATCAGAACTCTTAAGGGTCAGGCAAAAAAGGACTACCACTCAATTCCCGAAACCGAAAGACTCGGTGACAAGGATATTGAGCAGGGAACAATCACAATCTCCAATATAGGTTCCCTTTATCTCGGTCAGAGAGGTACAATTGCTCTTCTTGAGATTATTCCCCCTCAGGTATGCGCTATCGGTGTAGGTGCTGTGCAGAAGAGAGCTGTTGTCGAGGAAGATGAAAACGGCAACGATGTTGTAAGGGTCGGTAAGGTCCTCCCACTTTGTATCGCCTTCGACCACAGAGCCCTTGATTTCGGTGACATTATCCCCTTTACAAAGAAGCTCGATGAAATCTTCGAATATCCTGAGATTATACACAGTTGGACAAGTCTTGATGTATCGGAAAGATACAACCTTAAAGCTGAATAAAAAGTTAACAGGTATCACTGAGGATACCTGTTTTTTTGTATCGGTTATGTTTATGCAGTTTAAATCTTTATCTCCAGTGCTTCGCTTCTGTTACCCCAGACATCCTCGGCACATACCTTTACGGTAAGGCTTTTACCAAATGCCATAAAGCCGTCAAAGGTTATGCTTTCAGGCATATCTGAGAAGAAATACTGTGAAAATGCCCAATCCTCATGAACGGTTTTACCCTTTTCATCTTCTACAGTAATTCTGTAAATGAAGACCTCATTATCCTCGCTTACCTCTGCCTGAGGTACGGTTATGTAATGAATAAGACCCTTCTTTTCGTATTCAAGCTCTGCGCCCTCAGAAAATACGGGAGCAACAGCCTTTTCTTTTCTCGCATCAAAGGAATACTTCGTCTTATTCTCCTCAGCGATATTATCTATAAGGAACTCCCTCATAATCTTGCCTGCGTCCACATCGAGAACCTTCACAAGAACTCTGTTATCAGCATCAACCTCAATAATGAGTGCCTGACTCATTCTGTCCTTGCCCTCGGGGAATTGTCCGTTTCTGCCGTCTACGGCAAGCTCAAAATAAGCAAGTCCGCCATCATTTATGGCTGTGAAAGCGCCCTGCCATACAGCCCTCGGATCATTTGCCGGAAAATGAGAATGACCGGAAATATGTACAACCTGCGGATACTTTGAAAGCACCTCGGTAAAGACATCAAGTCCCCAGCCGTCAGTATCACTGCTTCCGTAAACTGTATTTTTTACGTGCTCATGCTGGAATACAAAAACAGGCTTCCCGGGATCTTCCTTAACTGCAGCAGCAAGATTTTCGTCAAGCCATTTCACCTGCTCTTCGGTGTAATGCTCAAGTGTCTTACTGCGGGAAATACCTATAAAATGGAATCCTCCGATTACTCTGTGAAAATCAGGCTCCTGACCGGTTATTCCCTCAAAAACCTTAAGGCTGTTATTAAAAAATGTATAGCTGTCATGAGCCTTGGCAACTACGGCAAGACGTTCTGTGCCCTCACGGATTTCATTGTCTGTCATAGCGGCAAAGGAATAAAATGAACTGCTGAAGCCGTGGTCGGTAATATCACCCGAAAACACCACTGCATCTAAATTTTTATAGTCCTTATCAGCTTCACTGACAGCATAAGCTGTTTTAAGCATCGCAGAAAGTCTTTTACAGCCCGTATCACCGAGAGTCTCTATATGTGTATCACTGGTAGCTACGAATCGCATAACAGGAATAAAATCATCCTCCGCTATTTCAGGAACAGGTGCTACAAAGGACGGTGCCATAAGTGATGCAAAATAAATGAACACGCTGAGAATTATGCTTGTTATTTTTGTTATTATACTCATATTCTGTTCTCCTTTTAAAGTGTACTTCCTTATTTTATAACCTTATAAATCAGCTGATTCTCCTCAGGCTTTTCATCACTGAAGCAAAGTGCTTCAAGGAACAGTGCTTCAGCTGAGGGAATTTTGCTTTCATAATTTGTATGAAGCTCAGCAAGGATATCGCCCTTGTTTACCTTATCCCCCGTCTTCTTGTGAAGAATAATTCCTGCAGAAAAATCAATTGAATCCTCTTTATTGACTCTGCCTGCACCTAAGATTACACTTGAAGAACCTATTTTTTCCGCATCCATTTTGCTGATATAGCCGTCAC
>JAZUOC010000132.1:0-1561 GCA_045604465.1 Acutalibacteraceae bacterium | reverse complement strand
TGCAAAGACATCGGACCGAGACTTGCCGGTAGCGATGCCGAGTATGAAGCACACAAGTACATAGCAGAAGAAATGAAAACCTGTTGTGATGAGGTTGAAATCGAGGAGTTCAAGCTTGCCCCGGAAGCATTTATGAGCTGGGTAAGAATTGACGGTGCACTTGTTATAATCGGTGTTATCTGTTCTTTATTAGGTCTCCCCGCTGTGGCAATTGCACTTACTGCAATCGCGCTCGTTCTTCTGTTCTGTGAATTTCTCATGTACTGGGAATTCTATGATTTCCTTTTCCCGAAGAAAATATCACATAACACTGCAGGTGTCAGAAAAGCAAGCGGTGAAACCAAACAGAGAATAATTTTCTCAGGCCATGTTGACTCTTCACATGAGTGGACGTACACACGTCTCGGCGGTAAGATTCTTCTTTTCGCAGTCGGTGGCTATGGTGTCGTAAGTATGCTTTATCTTCTTGTTTCATCTATTATTGCTGTTGCAAAGCCTGAAACATATGAGATTATCAGATGGACACAGATTGCCTGTATTCCCGGCGGTATCCTGGTAATGTTCTTCGTAAACTTCAATCTTACTGTAGAAGGTGCAAACGATAACCTTACAGGTACAATGTCATCTGTTGCCATTATGAAATACCTCGAGGATAATAATATCCGTTTTGAGAATACTGAAGTTGTTGCTCTCGCAGCAGGCTCAGAGGAATCAGGTCTTCGCGGTTCGAAAAATTACACAAAGCGTCATCTTGACGAGTTTAAGGCTATCCCCACTGTATTTATCGGTCTCGAAACCTTCAGAGATTATGAAAGCATGGCTGTTTATGCCCGTGATATGACAGGTACTGTAAAGATGGATCCCAGAGTCTGTGCTCTCGTTAAAAAAGGCGGTGAGCTCGCAGGTGTAGACCTTCCCTACAGCTCAGTTTATGTCGGTGCATCTGACGGTGCTGCAGTTCAGAAGCTCGGAGTACCCGCTGTTACACTCGCTTCCATGGATCCCGGTCCTCCAAGATACTATCATACGAGAGGTGACACGGCTGATAATATGAATATGAAGACTATCGAGAAATGTCTTGATATCGCACTTCAGACACTTTTCCTTTATGATGAACAGGGACTTAAGGAAAGCTATTAATTGATGTAAAACAGGTATTGCTCAGGCGGTACCTGTTTTTTCTTAAGAATAAATTAATTGACTTGAAGGTGCGATAATGATATAATTAAACAAAAAAACAGGTAGTGAAAGCTTAATATGAAAAAGAAAAATATTATTACAGTTATAATAACTGCTGTGTTCGCGATTGTGTTTTCGACGGCGGTATTTATGTCTCTGTCGGATAGGGTAAAAGAACCCTTCGCAGATGTGCCTTTCAGAGAAGAGACCACCGTTACCGAAGCAGAAACGACACAGACTGTTACTGAGCCGAAAAACATCAATGAAGAAACGGGTAGAATTATCGTAGATCCCGAACAGGAAAACTGGAATCTCGTGGTAGTAAATATGGGAAGAGAGATGCCGTCGGGATATAAGCCTGTTCTGGACGAGATTCTCTCTA
>JAZUOC010000131.1:0-2899 GCA_045604465.1 Acutalibacteraceae bacterium | reverse complement strand
GTTATTGAATTTTTATACTTATCTCTCCGCTGCCCAGAGCTATTCTCTCGCCCTTATGGTTACGGACGATAAGACGGCACATTTCATCGGTGTCCTCTGCTACGGCATTGTAGCTTCCGTCAGATGAAATAACTGTAATCTCCTGACCTAAAAAGAAAAGCTTTTCTCTGTATTTCTGCAGGAATTCTTTTTCGGGAAGAAGCTCATAATAATACATGAATCTGTTGATGATTTCCGCTATGAGTTCATTCTTGAAATCTGCAGTATTTTCGGTAAGGGCACCGGCAATGCTTCTGATGTCTTCGGGAAAGTCTCCCTCAGGCAGTGAAAGATTTACACCGATTCCCACTACGGCATAGTCGATTTTGCCGTTTTTGAAGGCACCTTCCGTAAGTATTCCCGCAACCTTTCTTCCGCCGACATAAATATCGTTGACCCATTTGATTTTATTTTCTACGGAGACTACCTTTTCTATAGCCTCGGAGACAGCAACAGCACAAAGGGGAGTAAGGAGAGGGCATTGCTCTGCAGCTAAATCGGGGTGAAGCAGAAGACTCATATATATGCCCGTTCCGTCGGGAGAAAAAAAGCTTCTTCCCATTCTGCCTCTGCCTTTTGTCTGGCTGTCGGCAACGCAGAGAAGGGTTTTATTCTTTTCAATAAGGGCAAGACTTTTAACCTCGTCGTTGGTGGATGAGGTTTCTTTGAGGGTTATTATGCTGATATTTTTGTTTTTTTCATTGAGAAAGCTCTTTATCAGCTCTTTATCGGCGAAAGATTTTCCTGTATTCACAAGGCACCTCTTTTTTATAAATTTTCATTATTTTGCATAGACATTTTACCACTTGTACGGCTTAAAATGCAAGAGGGACAGTGTTTTAAGAAAAAAACAGGGGAAATTAATTAAGATTTCTTTGCAAGACTTGACAAAAAGGTGTCAAATATATTAATATATTAAAGACACTTGTGGATAATGAATAAATTAAATTCATATTTATTCATTTTAAATGAGGCAAAATCCGGGCTTAGCTCAGGAAAAATAATTTTTACGGAGGAATATTTATGAAAAAAATTCTCGCAGTTCTTCTCGCAGCTCTTATGCTTTGCACACTTGCAGCATGCGGCGGCGGTGAAGGATCAACAACAGCAATGACAATGGGTACAGGCGGTACACAGGGTACATACTACGCATACGGCGGTATCCTCGGTAACCAGCTTAAAGCAGCTACAGGTATCACAGTAAATGTTGTTTCAACAGACGGTTCAAAGGCAAACATTCTCGGTATTGACACAGGCAACTATCAGCTTGGTACCGTTCAGTCAGACGTTATGGCTTATGCATGGGCAGGCTCACGTACTTTCGAAACCGAAGGTGCTCTTGAATCCTTCCGCGTTATCGGCGGTCTCTATGCAGAAGCAGTTCAGTTAATCACAATGGATCCCGAAATCAAGACCGTTGCTGACCTTAAGGGCAAGAAGGTTTCTATCGGTGCTGCAGGCTCAGGCGTTTACTTCAACGCTGTTGACGTTCTTGCTGCTGCAGGTCTTACAGTGGAAGACATTCACCCTCAGTATCAGTCATTCGGTGATTCAGCTGACGCTCTCAAGGATAAGAAGATCGACGCTGCATTCATCGTTGCAGGTGCTCCCACACCCGCTATTCAGGAGCTTTGCACATCAGCTGATGCATACCTCGTTCCCATCGACGGCGACATCGCTGACAAGCTTATGGAATCTTCACCCTATTACACAGCTTACGAAATTCCCGCTGACACATACGACGGTCAGACAGAAGCTGTTACAACAGTTACAGTTAAGGCTACTCTTATCGTAAGCGCATCTGCTTCAGAAGAAGATGTTTACAACATCACAAAGGGCATCTTCGACAACATCGATGCTATCACAGCTGCACACGCAAAGGGCGCTGAGCTTTCAATTGAAAACGCAACAAGCGGTATGACCGCTCCCTTCCACGCAGGTGCTGCTAAGTACTTTGCAGAAAAAGGCGTTACCGTTGAAACAAAATAATTGACCTTTTCTCTGAAACTTATCGGCTGCAGTCGAAACAACTGCAGCCTGTTTTTTCTAAAAATTCAGCAAAATAAAGGAGGCAATTATGGGACTTTTCAAGAAAAAGAATTCCGAAGCGTCAGAAGTAATGCCGGAAAATATGAATCTTGATGATGTTATGAAAAAGTTCGACCGTGAGTCAAACACACGTGTCTGGACCGGAACACCCAGAATAGTTGTAAACTGTGTTCTTGCGATCTTTGCGGTTTTCTGCATTTATGTTACACTGTTTGCCACATGGCTTGACGAACTGAGACTTGCATCATTTATGGCATTCATTATGCTTATCGGTTATCTGGTATTCCCTATTAAAAAAGGTGTTCAGAAAGCCAACCACATTCCCTGGTATGATTTTATTTTTATGATAGCGGGCACAGGCTCGTTTTTATATTACGCACTCAATGCGTGAGAAATTGTTGCAAGATTCAAAATTACAACCCCCGAGGTTATTATCGGTATTGTCGGTATTATCTGCCTTGCCGAGCTTTGCCGCAGAAGCGTAGGTCTGCCTATTCTTATTGTGGCGGGAGTTCTGCTTGTCTATGCTCTTATATGGGGCTCGACCAACCCTGATATGTTCGCACGTATTACGGAAAATGTAAGAGTTCTCTTCTATTCTAAGGAAGGTATTCTTTCAACTCCCGTAAACGTATGTTCAAAATATATTGCAATGTTCATTATTTTCGGTGCTTTCCTCGAAAGAACCGGCATTGCAGATTTCTTTATCAACATTTCAAATGCTCTTGTAGGCCGTTTCTCAGGCGGTCCTGCAAAGGTTGCAGTTGTTGCCTCAGCTATGGAAGGTATGGTTTCAGGTTCATCTGTTGCC
>JAZUOC010000130.1:0-8258 GCA_045604465.1 Acutalibacteraceae bacterium | reverse complement strand
GTGATGGAATAGCTTTCTGATTTATCTCCGTCCTCACGGGACAGACGAATATAAAGAGCAGCCTTCCAGGTTTTAAGTTCCCTATGAGGCTGCTCTAAGTAATCCTTATATTTTGAATACATTAGTATAACCTCCGTTTGTTTATCTGAATAAACAAAGCGGAAGCACCACAAATCTTACAAATGAATTGTAGCATACTTCCGCTTATATTTCAATAAAAATTTTAATTTAGCTTTTGGCAAATATTTCAGCAGGAACTAAGAGCACTGCTCAAAGCACCTGAAAAATCTTTACCGCCGCTATATGCTACTTTTACGATAACATCTCCGACTTTAAAGAGATACGGATTTTTTACCTGACCGGTAAAGTTCTCTATTCTCTCCATAACGCTTTTGCTTTTATCTACAGTAATATCTCTTAAATCAGTCAGAGTGTTTTTATCGCAAAGAGCTATCTCTGCAGCCTTGCAGAGGTCAAGCTGGGATTTTGTGAGCATTAAGTTATCACTTCCTCTCGTTAATAATTATTGTCGTTTTTATTGAATTTAATCCAAGATTTACCTTGGCTTGATTAATAATTTCTTTTAAACTTTCTTCGCTCTTCATCGCAAAACCTAAAGAATTTTCTGACTGAAAAATACGGTGTGCAAAAATATTTATCAAGATATTCCTGCGAAGACATTTTTTCTTCATAATACTCATCACTGTCAGCCTTTTTCTCTTCCTGCATTTTCTTGCAAAGCTCTTCAGCATTCATAATATCTACCTCCCTTCATAGTGTTTTTCTTTGACCTGAGCTCTTTCGGGGAAGTACCATTCACGGATAAGTGCCTTCTCCGCTTCAAGATTTTCTTCAAGCCCCGGTCTGTCCTTGATAATGCGTTTTGCAATGTTAATCTTTTCTCTTAATGCAGATATTTCAGACGTAAGAAAATCCCGACGGTCAATAAGCTCTTCCTTGTCCGTCGGGTCTTTGCATCTTCTTATCTGATTGTAAATTTTGTTACGCTGAGTTTTCAGCTCCTCCAAGCGAATCTCTGTCTTTAAAATAAACTTATCAACCTCGGCAAAGTCATAAAGCTTTTCGTTTATTGCAAGCTCAATCTGCTTATGCATAAACTCAATCCTCGGTGCAGAGTATTTCATCTTCGGTGAGAACGGATGAGGATTGCAGTTGTTCTTCTCGGCTATTGCTCCCACAAAGAGAAGAGCAAGAAAGAAAAGTGAAACAACAGGTGCACCGAGTACGGCACCGCCCACAAGCATTTTTGTAAAATCTGAAACAGTTCTGCTGAAGGGTTCAGGATGTCGGTAATGCTCTGCTGATTCTTTGAACTCATATCCTCTGTAATCGAAAACAAAAATTTGATTTTTAAGATAGTTATTTGCACGGGTATAGTTATAAAAATTTTCATCCACCTCATAAAGCCTCTGATGATTAATCCTATCCCAAAGATTTTCATAAGAGTATTCATCACCAAGGTTTGAAAGTTTAACACCGTGCTTATCGGTACGGTAACTAATCTTTCCGTCATCAAACCAATAACCCTTCTGACTCATAATTTTGAAAAACTGTTTTATGCTTCTGCTTCTCGGAATAGCGTAATCAATATCTTCACGCATATAGTCATATTTTGTTTTGATACCTTTCTGCTTTGCTTTGTAAACATTGTAGGGTATGCGTTTGCCTTTCGGATTTTCAATAATAGATAATCCGTGTTCAAGACAGATTTCATCACTTGTCTTTCTGAACAGTCGGTACATCGCTCTGTCTTCATTCATCTTTTTTCCGTCAGTCATTGAAACAGAATTAATGACGATATGACAGTGAACACAATTAGCATTCAGATGGGTGGCAACAACCATTTCGTAATCAGCTCCCCACATCTTGTTAGCAACTTCCATTGCAACCTGTTGTGCTTCTTCAGGTGTAACCTCTCCGGGCTTGAAAGAAATATATGCGTGGTAGGCTACAATACCTCCCATCTTTCCGTACATTTCTTTTGTATCAATCATCTGCTGTGCAGCAATGTCAGGGTCACAGTTAATGCCGTCAACAAGAAGTCGTTGTTCACTTTCAAGATTTGTTTTATCCTTGTCGGCGGCATAGTGAAGCGAAGAAACAAGATCAGAGTATTTTGATAAGTCAGTTTTACTTTTGTTTGCGGCATAAGACACAACCTGATGAATGTTATTTTTTATTGGCCATATTCTTGTAACTGCCATTAAACAAATCTCCCTTTACCCGGTTTAAAATATTTTGCGATATCCGATTCAAGTGAACGGATATCTGATAAAACTTCTCTGCATTCAGCACGGTCAATAAACCCGATTGCATTAGCTTTAGCAGTAAGCTGATTAAGATTAGTACCTACTCTGCGAAGCTCAATAATAAATTGTTTGTAATCAACAGGCGGAGCTTCAACAAGCCTTGTACCTAAAATCATAGCTCTGATAATTTTGCTTCGGTCAGTTTTCATAACCTTACAAAATTTGTTTAATACTTCATTTTCTTCTTCACTAAGATAGACATGAAAATCAATTTCTCTTTTTCGTTTTGACATTAGAATTTTCCTTTCTGTGATTTTTGTGTTGGGGTGTGGTGGTAAAAACGCTCTGTTTTTACGGATTTGCGGATACAAATCCAATGCTTGCTAAACTTCGGACCAAAATCCAAAAAGTAATAGTAAGCATTGGTTTGTCCTCGTTTAATTGCCTGCCGCATAAGAAAAGGCGAGCTGTTCAGGCTCGCTTTCTTCAGTGACTATTATCTTACCGGGACCAAATGGTAACTCTTCATCAGTTTCTTCTTCGGGCGGTAAGTTCTTATTAAATGTTTCTTTTGAAATACAGATAAGTCCCTTTGGTGTGCCGAACACTCTGACATTTCTTGTGCATTCTCCCTTTGAACAAATGCTGACACCTTCATTCTTCAGTGCTTTGATTAACGCCTTCTGTGTCAAAGGAAAATGCTCACCGACATCATAACAGGATTTTATGACTGCCGCATAAGCTGCATCTGATTCGAAATAAAAGTTTTCATCGTCATAATAACCGACAAGGTTTCTCGGCATATCAATAGGTCTTATCATTCGCTCAACAAGATTTACTTTACCTACATCAATAAGGCTGCGAAGCTTACGGATAAATATTTCTGTGGGCTGTTCAGTTTCCGTGAGTGCCTGCTGTGTTACAGCGAGCCTTAATAAAATTCCGTCAATCTCATTTAACATTTGAGTTTTTGTTTCTGCTGTGATGCCTTCATAGTACAAAAGAGTTTCACAGTAAAGTTCAAAACCGATTCTTAAATTTGCAAGGTCGTCACATAATCTTGGTCTTATATGAAAATTCATTTCATCAGCTTTGGCTTTGTAAAACTTTCTGTTAGAAAGAAAACCGCTTTTGAGTTTTTCTAAAAATTCTTTCACTCCATTTTCTTTGTCAAGAAATTTTGCCTTCAGCATTTCAGTTGCAAGGAAAGTAAAGTGAGATAATGTTCCTTCCTCTGCTTCCTTCTGATACTTTGTCAGTTCCGTAAGGTTAATGTCACCGGGCTTCAGCTCAAGAGAAAGGAATCTTGCTACACCGCTTTCGCCCACATTGGGAAGATACTCTGCAGTCATTATCACATTACACTGGGGTCTTTTGGCTGCTCTCTGTCTTCCACTTTTATCAAGAGCACCTCTTGCTTCTCTGTTACATATACCTCGTATGAGTGCCTGAGTGGTTGCATCCTGCGCTGACTGTTCTCTGCCTGAGCCGGGATGATAATCGTCAATGATAACTGCGCAGTCCTTAAGTGTGAAGCAATAGTTCAATATACTCTTCGGTGTATCACGGAAATTCATCGGGATATTATCTTCATTGAACCTGCCGAAAAGGGAATTGATTAAAAGTGACAGCGTTGTTTTCATTGAGCCTGTTTTACCGTAAAGCATAATGACCGTTTTCGTTTCCTTACCCGCCTTCGCCATAAAGGTACCGAGTATGCTTACCAATGTGTAAGCGAGCATAGGAAACATAATTTCTTTCGGTGCAACGGAGTAAGGAAAATTTTTCATAACTGTCATTGTTTCAATAATGTCTGAATCGGTTTTAAAGGAATAACCCTTTGTCTTTTCTGTCAGTTCAACCTCTGCGTTACTGTTACCGGGCATACAGAACTGCCAACCCTTTGATGTTTCCCACCAGCCTGTTGTTCCGTAAATAGTTTTTGCTTCTGCATATTTTGCCGTTGACTGAATTGCCTGACGGAGATTGTCACGGTTGCCGTAACCTGATTCGATAACACAGTTGATACCCCAATACTCCTGCGCCCAATCGAGCTGTGCAAAATTTTTCAGGGGTACTGTGATTTTTCTAAGGTCCTTTCCCTTATCATCTGTACCGACAATAGAAAGGAATCTTTCGTTTTCGGTTCCGTTGGTGCAGGTGATATCCTCGGTTATCCTCGCAAGGAAATTACTGAGCTTAATGTTTACCGGCTTACCGTTTATCGTCTTTTCAATATACAGTGAGTTGTTATATGCAAAGAACGGGTCTGAATAGTATAAATAGTTTTCCAAATTTTCACCTCTTTCATAGAATTATTTTCCGAACATCCGTACAAGGCGTACATAAACCAACCGAACAAAGCATTTATCTGTTCGGGTTTTATCCGTACAATGTGCCACAGTGTTCGCTACAAAGCCGAACGCCGCAAAGCAGTAGCACAGGGCTTCATAGCAATTTGTTCGTTTGTTCGGGTTTTAGGTTTTTGTTGTATAATGTTTACCCATTGTGTGTGGATGTTTTAAAACGCAACAACATAAAAGTATATTGCTTCTGTCTTTCTGCACTTTTTAAGCCTTTATTTTGGCGACTTAAAGGCATCATAAACATCCACCCGTGACCTTTTTGCAGACATATATTCTGCATTTCTCTGTCGCTGTTTCTTCTTTGCACAGTCGGGACAGAACTTTTGATTTCTACCTGTTCTCTCTGTTTTACTGCCACACAATGCACAGACAACAGTTTCGACAGGTGTCTGACCTGTAATGCTTTTAAGCAAAGCATTATCACTTGGCAGCACACAGGCGAGAAAATATCTGCAGATAATATGGCTCGGTGTTATGAGCTGCGGACAAGTGTGGCTGTCACCGTCATCAAGAAGCAGACAGTTGCCCTGATAACAGTTACAGCATCGGCTTTTAATCATTGTCTTGATTTCTGCAAACTGCTTAAGGGTAAGCTTGAGTTTTTGCATGAGGGGTTCCTCCTTTCTTAAAATTTTTAGTTATATTTTTAAATGACTGCGAAAAAATGTGACGCAGTATTCATATACCGAAAATCTGCGATTTTGGGCATAAAAAAGCACCCGTCAAAAATCTGACGAGTGCTATGTATGTAGGTTGCAAAACACAGTATTATTGTGTTATACTTTTCATATGAAGTTTGAAACACAAAGAGGTAATAGTATGTGCAAACAAAATGAAATTAACGAGTGTGATAAACTTATAAACAAATACATCTTGAGAGCAAGAAAGTTTATTGAATACGGATGTTTTCAATACGGAAAATATAGTTATGCGATTGGCAAGAAACCAACTGCAGATTTTATTAGTGACTTTCAGTATTTTGTTCTTACCAAAAGTACAAAATCCCTTGAATCCATTAGAACGTTATTGGATATAGGACATACTGAAGATGTTTTTGTGCTTGCAAGAACAATGTTTGAGGGCTATTTAGCAAGTAGATATATTTGTGAAGAGTACAATGATGATTTATTGAATGATTTTATTTTCATACCACAATTAATTGCACAAAGAAAAGTTATTTATGAAAATGAAGAAGCAAGGGTACGAGGAACTAATGAAGTAATACAGTTTTATCAAAGAAATCCCTCACAAATGAAACTTGGAAAAGACAAAAATTATTTTTATGATTTGTATGCATACTTATGTGACTTTGCCCATTGTAATTTCTCTACACTATATTATTACATAGGAACCGATGATGGTTATACCTGCGATAAAGTCGTAAATGAATATTTGGTGAGAGTTGTTGTTTTGTTTATATTCACGAAAATATTTGAAAGCATCGTTACAGTTGAAGGTGAAGATTTCACAAGTGAATCCGAGGAAAAAGAATGTTATAATCTTGTACGAAACTCAACTCTATTTCTTTATACACAACTCGATTATTTTTCTAAATTTACTTGTGAAAGTGTAGATACTGAGTTAAACAATCATATGAAAAAACTGTTTAAAGAAATGAAGAAGTCTTTAAAAGAAGAAGTTGGAAGCGTAAAAAAAGACTTTTTAAAATAGAGATTAAGAAAGTTATATTGATTTCGTTAAAATAACACGTTAACATCCAACTGCTCTCCCTGTGAGGGCAGTTTTTGTATATCATTCAAAAAATGTGACGCAGTATTCATATACCGGAATATTGAAATTTATGTCGTTGTGTAGTATACTTGTGATAATCATTTCAGGAGGTGAAGCTATGACCAGTGTAAGATACAAAATACCTATGCTGTCCGCAAAGGCAATTCTTGCCTACGCAAAGCCTGTTGGCGAAGATATATACTCTTTCAATCTCAACAAAGCGGAAACTGCAAGCGTATTATTGAATCACGGCGAAACATATCAGGATGATAACGCCGTTTTCTATCAGCTTATGTCTATGCTTCACAGAGACGGTTATTCGCCTAAAGAGGATGAGCTGATAATCGAGGATTTGTACGATGCCATTATCTATCTTGACTTCGACGGTATTTTCGACAGAAGTGCAGAGTATCCAAAAAATGCATTAAGACAGAAAAAGTCTGAATCTATGTTCCGCCCCGAAGGCATTACTCTTGACCTTGGTGGCGGGCAGTATAAATACCTTGCCTTTGAGCGTTCTGCTTCTATGAGCAGAAACGCAAAGCTCTCCTTTGTCCGTGCTGATCTCTATGATGAAATTACACGCAGAATAACCCTTAACTTAAAAATTGATGTCTGTGAGCTTTCAAAGCTCTATGCATATAACGGACTTCTGTTTTCGTCAGGTATCAGAGTTGAGCCTGATGTTAAGTTCTTCCTTGAAAATGTCGCTATTGTACCTAACCTGAAGCAAATCACAAATGATGTTTCTTATGTGACAGTTGCAGATGTTACAGGTGAAGGCAGTATAAGAAAATATGAAAGAACAGAATGCACAGGTGATATTGAAACTACACGCTTTGACGGTATGGGACTGATTTCACCTGAATTTGCCCGTGAGCTTGACAGTAAAATAGGCAGTAAAAAAGAACACACCTCTTTTCAGATTCGCATGCCCTACATTAAGGGAATGGTACATAAAACCGATTTCAAAGCCTTATTCAAAGAAACAGGCATTGAAACAATAACCGATATATGGGGAATAAAGCACAATGTGGACACCCTTTGTATGATACTTACCGAAAGTCAGTTCAAGGGTTACAAGTGGCTTAAGCAATATAATATTTCTTGGCAGACATATGTACAGCTCTGCCGTGCTTATGAACACACAATATACATCACAAATGTCAGTAAGACAGAAGCTGAGGATACAACCGAGCTTAATTATCAGTTCCTCAATACGGTAAAAATGCTTTCATCTGAATTCAGACCTGATGATTTACCTTTGGGTTGGGATCATTCTCCCTCTGAAGATGAAAGAACGTGGCTGACAAAACCAACCGAACAGAGATACTATGACCTTCGCAGTGATAATGATGCCCGTATAAGGTATTTTACCGATAAGGCTGATGAATGGACCTTCGGCAGAAAAAGCAGAAGCTATCATCTTGCAGAGCTTTTAAGAAAAAATCCCAAGTTTATCAATGAGCCGTATTTTGTCCGTCAGCTTGACGATGCGGCAGAGAGCCTACTTAAGGATTACTCCATTGGTCGCTTACTTGTTGACGGTGACAACCGATTCTTTTCGGCTGATATTATGGAGCTATTCTATGAGCTTATCAGAGATAACGGTGGAAGACCTGATATCTACTCGGACATAAAAAATGAATTTCTTGATACGAATGAGTTTTATGCTCCCGGTGCTGTATATTCAGAGCAGAATATCTATGCACTTCTTCGAAATCCTCACATTGCAAGAAATGAAGAAGCTCTTGTTAAGCCTTTAAGGAAGATAGGCACTTACAGAGAAAAGTACCTTTCAGGTCTTACGGATGTAATTATGGTAAACTCTGTTTCACTCCTTGCCGAAAGGCTTGGCGGTGCTGATTTCGACGGTGATATGATTAAGACG
>JAZUOC010000129.1:0-27515 GCA_045604465.1 Acutalibacteraceae bacterium | reverse complement strand
CTTCGGTTTCATTATGGCAGTAGCTATGATGAGCTTCGCCTGTCAGGGTGCCACAAGGCCCATAGAAATGACTCCCGATGCCAAGGATCCTAAGCGCTCTCTTCCCAAGGCAATTCTTATTGCATCCTTTGCGGTTATGATAGTTTACGTGCTTATCGCTGTCGTTACGACAGGCGTGCTTCCCATAGAGGAGGTAGCAAACAAGAACCTCGGTGTCGTCGCAGAGCAGATATTCCCCCACTCTGTTTATGTTATCTTCACCCTCGGCGGTGCCTGCTTTGCTATCGCTACATCTCTATACGGTGCTATTGCAGGTATACAGCATCCTATGCTTGCCACCATCGACGACGGTTGGCTTCCCGCTTTTCTCGGCAAGAAAAACAAAAAGGGTTATCCCTGGGTTATGATGCTTGTGCTTTATGTAATCGCCGTCGTACCTGTTTTTATCGACATGGGACTCAGTGAGCTTATTTCTCTGATGATGATTCCCACTATGATTCTCAATCTCGTCAACAACTGTCTTATGTTCAAGCTTCTCAAAAAGTACCCCGAAGCCTGGAAAAACAGCTTCTTCCATATGCCGAAAATCGCTTTCAATATAGCAATAGTACTTGCGATTATCGCAGATCTGCTTATCAGTGTCGCACTCTTTACCACCCTCAAGGCTGGCGACCAATACTTCATTATCGGTATGATTGTTTTCCTGTTCGCCTTCAGCTTCTACAGAATCAAGGCAGGCAAGATCAATCTCAAGGCTCTGGAAATCGCAAAGGCTCAGGCTCAGAAAGCAGTAGAGGAAAGCTTAGCTTCAAATTAAAATGCTCTGTGCTCCGAACAAATTATCGTCTTACATCCTAAAGAATAAGGCAAAGCGAGCTCCCCCCTTCAAGCATAGTGACTAATAAACTGTCCCGAATTGCACAGAAAGTACAATTCGGGACAGTTCACTTATTCGGTTTATTTTTTACGTTTTACGCTTTTAACGTACTTTTTTATGCTTCACTCCGTTATTTGCAAAGTGCAATCAGCTCGTCAATATTTGCAGTAGCAAGACATTCTACAGTATCTGACGCACCGTAGTAGATTTTTACCTCTCCGTCATCCTCGGCGATCATACCTCCCGGGAAAATAACATGCTGACGGAAGCCTGCAGAGGTTTCGTAGTATGTTTCGGGAGCAATAAGAGGCAGCTTACTCATACCGATTACCTTTGACGGGTTCTCCAAATCTAAAAGCATTATACCCGCACAGTATCTCTTTTTCCACGCTCTCTCCCAGCCGTTCTTACGTCTTCTGTTATTCTTGTCTACTGCGTGAAAAACCGTCAGCCATCCTTTATCTGTCTTTATCGGCGGTGCGGCAGGGCCTATTTTATCGTTTGCCCAAGGTACATCCTCCACCGCGAGAACGAGCTCAGTTTCGCCCCAGAATTTCAGATCAGGTGAGGTCGAAAGCCACAGGTCGAATCTGTCCTTGCCGCCTCTGGAATAAACAGGAAAAGGTCTTTCGAGACGGACATACTTTCCGTTTATCTTTTCGGGGAAAAGCACCATATTCCTGTTATCAGGTGCAGAAGCACTGATTATATTGATTTTTTCAAAGCTATCATCAATTTCGGCAATACAGCCTCTTATACCGTGACGGGTATCCATAGCCATACAAAGATAAGGCTTACCGTCTATAACCGTAATTCTCGGATCATAAAGCCTTTTGATTTCATCTGTAGGAAGCTGATTTTTATTATCAAAAATCACTTTATCGTGTACCTTCCATTTTATGCCGTCATCACTTTCGGCAAAGCCGAGAGAGGTGTTGAAGCGGACCCCGGGATAGGTCTTTTCCGTAGGTCCGTAGTCATTACGAAAAACCATAACATATTTTCCCTTGTACTTCGCTACTCCCGCATTAAAAACCAGGGATGCATCATAAGGAATATCATCCTTTGTAAGAACAGGCTTTTCTGTTTTTTTGATACACTCCGCGCTGTAAAGCTTAGGCTTCAGAGTTTTCATATTTTCACTCATTTCAGATTTATTTTTTCACCGGTTTCAGACGATCTGTAAATCGCCACAAATTCTTCTACGGCTTTTCCGCCCTCAAAGGCATCAACAGGAAATGCTCTGCCTTCTTCGATGCACCTGTAAAAATCACGGATAAGACCGATATGTCCGTTTCCCCAATAATTTTTACCGATAAATGATGTGCTGTTTTTCAGGCGAAGCTGTTTGATTTTACCGTTTCTGATTATATACGCATTATTACCCTCTATTCGTAATACCGCTTTTTCGCAGATAAGATCAATAAAAAAGGGCATATTTTCACTGAAGGCAGTAGTAGCATCTAAAAGGGCAGTTACCCCGTTTTCGTATGTAAGCAGAGCGTGTAACGTATCTTCAACCTCTGTAATATTTTTGAGATGATCATTAAACACATGAGCAGTAACGGATTTTACATCGGCACCGATAAGATATCTCAGTAAATCCTGAGTGTGTATGGCCTGATTTACGGTAACACCGCCGCCCTCTTTTTCTATCTTGCCGTGCCAACCGTCACTGTAATATTCTTCGTCACGGCTCCAATGTACCGCCGCTCTGGCAGAGGTAACCCTTCCGTAGATTTCCTTGCCGAGCATTTTCTTTACGGCGACAACAGCCTCGTTATATCTGTTCTGAAAGCAGACACCGAACTGTGCAGCACTTTTTTTCTGAGTCATACGAAGCAAAGAAAGCTCCTCGGCAGATATGGCACAGGGCTTTTCACATAATACATTCACACCCATGTTCAAGGCCTCAACAGCCATAGGCACATGAAGATAATGAGGCGTACATATATGAATGCAGTCAGGCTTATCCTCTTTAAGCATAGTGTAAAAGTCATAATAAGCCTTACAGTTATATTTCTGTGCCGAATAGTCGGCACGGTCTTTTTTTATGTCAACAACAGACGATATCCGAACCGCAGAAAGCTTTTTCAGTGCTTTGAGATGATTTCCCGAAACAGCCCCGCATCCCACTACCGATACTCTCACATTTTCACCAGCTTTTAATTAAAATGTACGGCTCATATCCTCATTGACCACCGAAACAACATCCTCCTTCGCTTTCGAGGAAGCTACCTTTTCCATAAGAAGACTGTAGAATTCGTCTTCGTCTATGGGAAGAGTAACGTTCTCCCCCTTCCAGGATGAAAGGTGTGCGGCGTTTGAAATCATTAATCCGTTTATACCTTCTTCACCCTCGGCAACAAGAGGTGTACCGTAAAGAATGTGATCCGAAAAAGCGTTAAGCACGCCCGGATGCTGATCGTTTATGCCGTCAGTTTCGACAACGGTCTCTTTATACGGTATGGTTGCAAAGCCGCTTTCACAGCTTTCAATATTCTCCGAAAGACCTTCACTGAGCTCGCAAAGAGTTATTTTTTCAGCGTTTTCACAAACAATTCTTGCCTTATCCATAGTGATTTCCAGTCTGTTCGAGCCGGGATAATCACCTGTAGTAGTGATAAATACGCCCGTAGCACCGTTCGGATACTCGGCATAGATAGTAACATCATCCTCGATTTCGACATCGTGCCATTTTCCCTCGTGACAGAAGGCGCGAACCTTTGACGGCATACCGCAGATCCACTGCCATAAGTCAAGCTGATGCGGAGACTGATTCAGAAGTACACCTCCGCCTTCACCTATCCAGGTCGCACGCCAGCCACCCGAGTTATAGTACGCCTGAGTCCGGTACCAGTCAGTGATTATCCAATTCACACGGCGGATGTCACCGTAGACTTTACTGTCAACCATTTCCTTAATTTTTCTGTAAACACAGTTGGTTCTCTGATTGAACATCATAGCAAAGACCTTATCCTGCTTCGAAGCGAAATCATTCATTTCGCGAACCTGCTTCGTATAAACACCTGCAGGCTTTTCCGAAACTACGTGTATGCCGTTTTTAAGTGCTTCGATCACAAGTCCGGGGTGTGAATAGTGCGGTGTACAGATTATTACCGCATCAACCTCACCGCTTTTCATAAGCTCTTCCGCTGAATTATATCTATTAGTCCAAGGGAGATTTTCTTCCGACCACTGAAGCTTTCCTTCCGCCGTATCAGCCACGGCAGTTATTCTCATTCCTCTTATTCTGCCGTCAAGAAAGCTTTTCGCGTGAGAGGTACCCATATTTCCCATACCGATAATGCCGAAGCGGATAGGATGCACCTTATTTACGGCACCGTACATAGCATCGGCTGCCGCCTTAAAGGATTCGGCATGAGAAGCATAAGCATTAACCTTCATTTCTCTCGAGCTTTCACCCTCGGCCTCAAGATTCGAAAGTCCTGCAAAAACTTTAAGATGAGGCTCCAGAGAAAGGACTGTTACTTTTTTGTGCTTATCGTATTTTCTGAGAATTTCCGTAACATTTCCGTCACCCTGACCTGCAGGAACGACCTCTGAATTTTCATATAGAGCATCTTTAATATGAAAATATTCTATGTACTCCTCGAGTAAATCGTAAGCTTTCAGAGTGTCAACACCGCATTGAACAAAGTTAGCAGGATCAAAAACGGCTCTCAGCTTTCCTTCACAGGCTTCGAGAATATCCAGACAACGCTCAGCTGTGTCACCGTATATTCCTTTTTCATTTTCGTGACAGCATACCAAGCCTTCTGCAGCGGCATAGTCGGTCATAGCTTTTACTCGTCTGATGACCTCATCTCTGTATTTTTCGTGAGAGTCGCCCTCTTTGAAATAAAAGCTGAACAGTCTTATGTATTTTGCCTCAAGAATTTTCGCAACCTCTACAGTATTCTTAAAAGCTTCAAAATGAGGCTCAAAATCCTCTTTTATGCCTATTTTTCCGTAGCCCGAACCGACAGAAGAAACCTTCATGCCTTCTCTGTCTATTTCGGCCTTCATCGCCTTCGCCTCGGTTACAGAAAGATTATTTATATTAAGCCTCTTTCCGAAGCCGCGAAGCTCCATATGTGTAATTCCGTTTCGTTTACATGCGGCCATCTGACCGCCAATCGATGCTTCTCCCGATTCGTCGCAGAATGCGGAATAAATAAAATGCGCCATAAAATCACTCCTGATTATTATTGAGCAGGTCAAAGGTAAGTGTTACACTCCAACCGTAATCCCTGATAGACTGATACTTTACTCTGAAATCGTAGGGCTCAAAGACCTCTCCCTTTCTGTTAAAGCAATAAGGCGGAATATGATTTTCACTGTCGTAAAATTCAAACACCGTACCGGTACGCTGATACCAGAGATTTACAGCCTCTAATGTATTATCCACTATTTTGTCTGATAAGTCAATATATCCGTAGTCAATAAGTCCTTTAATGATCATATAGTTATAATTCAGCCACACAGGACCTCTCCACATATCTGTACCGAAGGTTTTATCTTTTTCAGATATACTCGGAACGGGAAGCTCTGTGCCGAATTCATCGGGATTTTCAAGATGAGCTATAAGCTTTTCTGCTTTCGCCTTATCGCTTACACCTGCAAAAAGCGTAAGAAAGGACGATACAGACTGAACCTTATTAAAACAGCCGTTCTGTATGTCGTAATCATAGTAAAAGCCTTCTTCTCCGCACCACAAGGTGTCGTTTATGTCGTCTTTGATTTTTTCGTACCAGCTTCCGAAAAAGAGAGCATTTTCTTTATCTCCGATTTCGTCGGCTATTCTTTTCATAAATCGTACCTCGTTTGCCATATAACAGGAAAAATCTATGGCATAAAGGTCACTTTCAGTGTCAAATCTCGGAGAATTATCCATTCCCGATTCATCACAACGGTTATTGAGTTCCGCATTGGTGTGCCATGAATAAAGCTCTTTTTCGCTTTTTCTCCTGTTGCTCTGACACCACAGCAAAAAGCTCTTATTGTTTTCGAGAACCGCCTTCAGAAACTCCCTATCCCCGCTCTTTTCATAGACAAGCCACGCACCCCAGGCAATAACCGGCGGCTGTGTAATACCCGAAATAAAATCAGGTCTT
This sequence comes from Acutalibacteraceae bacterium, assembly GCA_045604465.1. GTDB lineage: Bacteria > Bacillota > Clostridia > Oscillospirales > Acutalibacteraceae > UBA6857. Next base: position 21,521 of record JAZUOC010000129.1, on the reverse strand, counting down.
ACCATATGGGGAATAAAGCCGTCTTCGCTCTGAACATCAAAAAGGGCAAGAATAAGATTCTGAGCTACATCTGTGTCGAGATTCCTGTGTCCGACAGCGTGAAAAACCGAATCCCAAAGCCACAAATTTCTGTGAGGCAGACGGTCAGGAGTTGACCATATTCTTTTTATTCTGCCCTCAGGTGAATAGAGCTGACTTTTCATTACGCTTACACACTTAGCATACAAAGCGGAATATTTATTATTTTCGGGAAGTCCGTTTTCAAAAGGCCTTCTCTTCTTTGCCTTAAGCTCTTCAATATCTGCATTGATTCCTTTTTTACACAGACTTACTACAACATCAATGCTTTTTCCGTAAGAGAAAGCAAACCTGCCATTTTGTCTGAGCAAAGCAGTGTATTCACCGTCTTTTGTGTAATGAATTTCCGTATCACCGTTTTTTATGATTTCACATTCACCGTCAGTGCTTACATACACACCGTTTACATCCGTATATTCACCCACCACAAGATGTCTTTCGGCAAAAATCATACTGAGATTACCCAAAAGCGTTTCGACTGTAATCATATCAGATACGACACATTTAAAACACGGTTCGATATACTTATTCATATTTCCGAAGAAAAGGGTTCTGCGGCACTGAGTGTGAAAAATCACACCGATTTTATCTCCCGACAGAGTTCCCGTAAAATCGTCGGTAAAAAAAGAGTCTCCGTCAAGGGCAGAATAAACAAATAACTGTCCCTGACCCCATTTACAAGGAATCATAACTGTTTAACCTCTCCTTTTTTTATGATGCTTATTAAGAGTTTGTCTTGAGCACCTCATAAGCGACATCGGGACTGTCCGTAATAATGCCGTCAGCTCCGATGCTTTGAAGAAACGTCATTTTTTCTGCATCATTGATCGTCCAGTAATGAACGGCGATATTATTCTTATGAGCATAATTTACGAGCTTTGACGTGCCCATATTTACAATGTATCTGTCAGGCGGCACCTGCAAAACATCAAATTTATAATAGCCCTCAGGTCTGTCAATATCAAGGAGAGCATCAAAAAATAATCCGGCAGCCTCCACATTATAGGCAATACGGGTAAGGTCGGGGTAGTTTTCATCAAGATATAACAGAATTTCCTTATCAAAGGAGGCAATAATCACTCTGTCAATCAGCTTCATATCCGATAAAATACCGTAAAGAATATCTGCGGCTCTGAAACCGAGTTCACCGCTGTTTTTAATTTCAATACTGTAATAATACCCGCCGCTTTTTTCAAGAAAATCAAGTACATCTGTAACAGTTAAAGCCCTCAGATTATCGGGTATGTCCTCGCCGCGCAGTCCCTTATAGGGTGTTTCGCCGTCTTTATTTTTAAAGGCTTCTCCGAAATTAAGATTATAAATTTCTTCATAAGTGTAATTTTCGGGATAGTTTTCAGTCTTACCGAAAAACTCGGCTGCATCAGTTGCTTCATCTAGTGTATCATCATGAAGAATTATAAGCTTTTCGTCTTTTGTTATGTGCAGATCAAATTCAAAAACATCAGTTTCAAAGTCGGGAGAATTTACACATCCTTCGAAAGCCATCATCGTTCCTTGCGGGAAAAGCTTTCTGCCTGCGCGATGAGCCGAAACCATAGTGTCACCAAGCTGTGTAATATACTGATTGGTTGTATCGTAATTAAGAGGTTCATCCTGCCATCGATAAGTAACAAGCTTATAAAGGCCGAAAACAGATGCAGCTATTATCAATAAACAGATGAATATTATCTTCGCTATTTTTAAAGCCAAGTAAGCTCTCCCGTTTCTTTTTTCTTTCTTGTCCTTCATTTTTTCTCCTTTTATCAGTTCTGTTTTATACTGTTACGCCTTCTCGAGCTGTGTTTTGGCTTCTGCTCTGATAATCTCAAGCTCAGCCATAATTTTTTCCTTACGCTTTCCTGTGAAGTTATCAAGCATCATAATAATACCGGGAATAAGATTACCAACGATACCGGGTACAACAACTAAAAGGAAGATTCCGTGAAGAGTTTCGGGAGTCTGGACTGCTTCAACCATCTGACCGTCAATCATCTGTGCACTCTGATAACCGATAAGTGCAAGACCGCCGTTGACAAGAATTTCCTTCCAAAGATCAGCAATTCTTGACACCATGGTACTGAAAGCGAAAACCATACCCTCGTTACGCTGTGCTACGCCGTATTTCTGATAGCTCTTCCACTCCATATAATCAGTGGAGTCAGCAAGGAGAACTCTTTTCGCAGCACTCATACCTGCATTGGGAAGACCGCCGAGAGCGATAAGGATGCCTACAATCCAAAGATTCTTATAACCGAAAACAGCCAGAAGCATGTAGCATATAGCTGTGTGCATATAACTCACGACAAGAATATCTCTCGATGAAAGCTTTTTGCCGATGAAGGGTACGGAGAAGAGACCACCGTAAGAAAGTGCTGTACTGCCCATTTCAACATAAGTCTTCATACCGTATCTGCCAAGTGTCTGCTTATAGAAAAACGGAAGTGAATTATAGCATACCTTTCTTACCGATTCGATGCAGTTAGCTAAGCACAGAAGAAGAAGGGGTCTGTTAAGAAGAATAAGCTTATAGTCGATCTTAATCTTTTTATCATCTTTCGGGGGAAGAACTAAATTCCGCTCCTTCAGTGTCATACAAGGCACAAGCATCGTAAAAAGACCGAGAACACCGAAAAGAAGAGCTACGGTGAAAAACGCCCATTTTTCCGTATTGTAGTCACCGTCCATAGCTTCGATAATAATCGGCACCAGCCAACCCGGGAACATTGAACCCAGTGTGGAGGCAACCTGAGCCACGGTATAGAAATTCTTTCTGGATTTAGCATTGGCTGTCATTCTTACCGAAAGAGTCGAGAGTGCCACATCAAAGAAAGTGTCAGCAATATTGAAGGTAAGATAAAGCACAAAGCTCCAAATCAGATTAAAGGTGAGTGATGCTGACGGCACCACAAAAAGAAGCACTGAAGCGAGAGTAAAGGGAATAGCAGATGCCGTCATAAAGCGTCTGGCATTACCCTTACCGGAGCGGTTATTATCGAGCATTGCACCAACGATGGGTGCGATGAGAATGTTTGCCGCTGTAGTGGTTGATTTCATAGCTACCACATGGCTTGATTTAAGACCCATATAGTCATACATAAACTGATCGGTATAGGTGCTGACAGAGTCCTGTCCCATGCAGTTTCCGAAAACACCGGATACATAGCCCATCTGCTCCTTAAAGGCTACATCAGGATTTTCCATAAATTTCTGAAGTTTTTCTTTTAATTTAGCCATTTTGATTTTCTCCTTCTGTTTTAAACTCTTTTTCAATGTATTCCGACTGCATACCGTAGCAATTTTCAGCTACGGCTTTTACCTTGTATTTCCCCTTCGGAAGCTTACCGAGCACTGTGCAGATTATGTCCTCCGATTTGTAAAGATAATAAGACGGAACCGTTTTACCCCGTGCGACTATATTCCCCTTTTCATCGGTTACGACAGCTCTGTAGATAACCACCGGCATACCGTCGTTGCTTTCCGCCTTTGGGTATATGACGGAGTAAACACCGTTTTCTTCCTTAATACTGATTTCCGCGTCTTTCTGAAATGTCGGAGGCTTACTGCGTGAACGCTGTTTTTCACAAGTGTACTCACGGTTATTTATATCGGCAGGATTTTCGAGATAATACTCGCAAAGTATTTCTTCCGCCTCGCAGTCTATACCGATAAGATGCAGATTGCCGTCCTTATCCGCTTCGACAATCCAGAAGGTAGCACAGTGCTTATATGTGGGCGGATGCACGCACCTTTCACCGTCAACGGTAAGCTCAACATATTTAAGCGATCCCGTACCGAGCGCAGTATACTCATTCTGCCACAGAGAGCGCGGATCATTTACGGGATAGTGTGAATGGCCCGAAAAGTCCACAACATTCGGGTATTCCTTGAGTATTTCCGTAAAAAACGGATTGCCCCAGCCGTCAAATTCACTGCTTCCGTAAACCGTATCTCTGACATGCTCATGGTGCATTAAAAATACAGGCCTCTGAGGTGTGTCCGTTATTGCTAATTCAAGCTGTTTTTTCAGCCATCTTTTCTGCTTGGGTGTGTAATACAGCTTCGGTATTCTGCAGGTAGAAAGACCGATAAAATGGTATCCGCCGATTACCCTGTGAAAATCAGTCTCCTGCCCTGTGGTGCGCCTGAAATAAGCAAGCGACCGTTTTCCGACAGTCATACATTCGTGACCTCTGGCGACAATGCTTAAAACAGGTATTCCTTTTTCCTTAGCATAGTCAAAAATCTGTCCGAAGGCATCAAATTCATCGGGCCTTCCGTGGTCTGTAAAGTCACCTGCTATAAGTACCGCATCGAGCTTCTGATGCTTCTCATTCTTCTGAGAAAGGGTCAAGGAAAAATCTATAGCCTTTTTCAGTCTTATGTAACCGATAGTATCAACGCCCTCTATGTGAGCATCACTGGAGGCAACAAACCGAAGCAGAGGTATAAAATCTTTATTCATACATTCACCTCGTTACTGAAAATATATACTAAGAGCAAATAGTGTCTGTGCCGCAAAATAAGTGTAAGAAACTGCGTTATGCAGAAAATCCGGACGTTTGATACCGCCTTTTCCCATACCTATCATAATGTCTGACAAGAAAAAAAGCGTACCGCCCGATATAAGGCAAAGACCGAACGAAAGATTTCCCGCCCTGCCGGCTACGACTCCCTTTATGAAAGCACAGGCAAAGGCGAAAACAAGAACAGGCAGATATATCAAAAGCATATTTTTCTTGCCCCGCAGCTTAAGTCTCGTCTTCGCAAAAATCATAATGACCGCTGTCACGGCAACAGTGATACCGATTACAGCCGTTATGTGAATCAATGCCTTATAGTCACCGACACACAGGAAGGTATAGCTGTAAAGCAGATGTCCGAGAGCGAAAAAAATTACTCCGACCGTAAAATATTTTTCGTTCCTGTAGCTTAAGAAAAAATCTCCGAGAACACCGAAAACCAGAGCGCTGAACAGCATAATCGAATAATGGGTAGTTCTGTAAATCGAAACAGCCGAAACAATACCTGTCACAAGATACATAAACGCACACAGCATTTTCATTTTAAAGCCGTACTTTTCCGAAAGCCCCGTCTTCTGCGTTATGACAGGCATCAGAACTGAAATTACGGCAAAAATCAAAGGTAATGTTTTCATATTTTCTCCGTAGCTCTGTTAAATATCGTAATCTTTAAGATAAGCTTTTGTGTTGTTTACCATTTTATCAAACAGCTCTCTTGCCTCACTGAGAGTACAAGTAACGAGAGGATCGTTCGCAAACACTTCAAAGATTCCGTCAACATTTCTTTCGGCAATTACATCGGACAGAAGCTCCTGCTGTGTACAGATACGGGAGATAAGAGGATAGATTTCCTTAGGAATATCACCTGCAACCACAGGTGTAACACTACCCGAGGTGAAGGAAGCGTTTGTTTCAACAACTGCGCCCAGGGGAAGATTGGGAATCTGTCCGCGGTTGGGAAGGTTGACATTTGTAACAAAATCGCCCAGACCGAGAAGTGCTCTCATCTGCCTAACACCCTCCTCACCTGTTTTCTTAAGCTTCAGTTCTTCCTCACCGCTTAAAAGTCGCTTACTTCTGGCGAGACGTTCCCTGAGCTCATCCTTTCTCGACCACACGGGTGTAAGATGAAAAAGCATATCCTCTACTCTCTCAGGTGAGGACAGATACCATTTACCCTCACAGAATTCAGCAAGATGTCTGTCACCTGCGGCAGCTATGTAACCGAAACGGCGGAAAAGATCTATTTTAACCTTGTGGGCATTACCGTGAAAGCTTTTAAGCCATTCGGGATCCACATATTCCTTACATCCGTCCTTATATTTTTCGCAGAATTGCCTGTAGTACGGAAAAAGATCAATGTTTCTGTATTTCGCACTTGTCAGCCAGGTAAAATGGTTTACACCGACAGGATTTACCTTGATATCCTTTCTGCTGACATCACCGTCAAAGAGAACACCTGCCATTTTTGCCAGCACATCCTGAGTTCCGAAAACCTCGTGACAGCAACCGAAGGCCTTGATTTCCGGAAAAACTCTGTAAAGTGTTTTCACGCATAAAGTCATGGGATTAGTGTAGTTGATTACCCATGCATCAGGCGAATACTTTTTTATGTTTTCCGCGATTTCTTCAAACATCGGCAGAGTACGCATGGCACGTACAATACCTCCGGGGCCCGTCGTGTCACCGACAGACTGATAAATGCCGTACTCCTCGGGAGCGTGGACATCACTTTCCATTTCATCGAATGTACCTGGAAGAATGGAGATAACGACGAAATCTGCACCTGTGAGAGCTTCTCCTATTGTTTCACAAGCCTTGTAGCTCCACTTTGAGACAGTTTCGGTAAGACCGTTATACATATTGCCTATGGTTTCGTTTGCTTTTGCGGCCTCAAGGTCAATGTCATAAAGGCGTACCTCACCGCTCATATCTCCTGCCATGGCAAGATCACTCATAAGCCCCCACGCCCAGCCGCGTGAGCCTCCGCCAATGTAGGCAATTTTTACATCTTCCGCTTTATTACCAATGTATTTCATAAAATAATGCTCCTTTATCGGTGATTGAATATTCTTTCGGCGGTGTATGTACCGTCTTCCTTTATGTTAAGCACGGTACATCCCTGAAGCCACTCATTTTCAGGTGAATCAAATTTGCTTTCCATATTATATGAGCTGTAACCCGATGACTGAATGTATGAAAGAAGAATACCCTCATACTCATAGCCGAAATCATTTACGTGGTCGTGACCGAAATACACAGCCTGAGCGCTGCCTTTTTCTTTAAGTGCATCGAAAAGTCCCGAATCAAAGCCTGACTCGCAAACACCCTCACGCTTTTCACCATAAGCAAAAGTCACATTCTCGTAATTTCCCTCTGCCTGATAAGGAGGAATATGCACTACGGTAACGGATTTAAAATTGCCGTACTCTTCAGTAATGGCATCGTGCTTATCCTTATACCACTGAACCTGAGATTCCTTTACACCGTCATAGACCTCACCGTCATCGGTTACACCGTATTTATCCTTTGTTTCCTGTGTCATATAGCTTCCCGAATCCATAAGGAAGAACACCTCTTTTACAGAGTTATCGGTGTTCAGAATAGTGACAGCATAATTCCCGTTTCCGTCAACTCCGTCTTTTCCCTGTCGCATAAGGCAGTGGTCATAAGAGGAAAAGATCTCTACGTTTTCTTCTCTTGACACAGAGAGAAAACCTTCGCCCTCATGATTTCCGAGTACCGCAGCCCAGTAAACGCCGAGATTTTCCATAATCTGAGCGAATTCAACGGCTCTTTTTTCAGTGAAGCCACCTGAAATATTGTCTCCGCCGAAAATAACAAGATCAGCCTTTTGCTCTGAAATATTTTTAATAATATATTCGACGCACATTATGTCCTTGTCTTTTTTACCGCAGATATGGGTATCGGTAAACATAACTACCTTGAACTCACCGTCATTCTCCTTTTTAACTGTAACGCCGTCACTGTCCTCTGACACAATCACTACATCTGTACCTACCTTCTCTACAGATGAAACATCATAGGAAATACCCTGTGAGCTTTTATAAAGCACAAAGCCCCCTGCCCCTATAATCGCCACTGATAAAACGGCAATAATAACCTTCATACCTTTTTTCATACATACCATTCCTTTATAATTATATTTCAACTATATAATACATCTAATTTATTATGTTTTCCTTAATAAAATTGATGTAAAGCATCGTTTTTCTTGACTTTTTTGATATGCGGTGCTATTATCTTTTTGAGAACAGAGGTGATACATTGAGTTATATTAAATTCGATCCCGATGATAATTTCTATTTTCATCACGGTGTAAGTAAAAGAGTTATGGAAACGGGTGCCTCATGGCCCCATTATCACTCCCTTTATGAAATATATTTTCTCCTTGAGGGTAATTGTACATACTTTATAAATAACAAGGTTTATAATGTACAGTCAGGCGATATTGTTATAGTCCCCGACGGGTTCATTCACCATTCGAGATACGATAACACAAATCATTCGAGAATACTTATTAACTGTACATCAAGATATATACCTGCCTCGATACGTTCATACATCGCATCGGAAAACTATCTTTACAGAAACCCGTCTGTAACGGATGAAATAAAAAACATCCTCGAAAAAATCGAAAATGAATACACGCTTAAGGATTCTCTTTCCGAAGAGATTATTTCCTGTCATACCCATTCGCTTTTTTATCTGCTCATACGAAATGCCGATACCTGCCTTGCCGTTGATTCCAGAAACAAGGTAATCGAACAGGCTGTAGCATACATCAGAGAAAACTTTGCCTCCGATGTAAGTCTTTCTTTCATAGCAGAAATGTTTTCGGTGAGTCCCGAGCATTTTTCACGGATGTTTAAGAAAGAAACCGGACTCGGCTTTTCAAAGTATCTTAATTCATTAAGATTACAGCACGCCGAACAGCTTCTCAGAACTACCCGAAAACCGAACATAACTAAAATTGCAGAAAGCTGCGGCTTTGAGGACAGCAATTATTTTTCAAAAAAATTCAAGGAGGTTTACGGAGCCTCACCTAAAAAGGTTCAGAATAAAGGGAAAGGAGGAGAAAAATAATGAATGTCTTCAGTTTTGACATAAAAAATTTTTTCACACCCGACAATAACTACTTTCCTGTATATTCATGGATGTGGAACGGAACTCTTACAAAGGGTGAAATAAAAAGACGGACAGTAAGCCATTAACTCACGAAATGACAAAAAGACCTTTTTAAGGAAAGCAGCTTTCCTTAAAAGGTCTTTATTTATAAGGCTTAATTAACTTTTACACATTGATACAGTAGCGAAAAATATTTACCCGAAGGGCATTCCTTAGCAAAAATCGCTTTATAATGCGATTATTTCTTCCTGCAGGAGACCATATACATTCTGTCATCGGAAATCATAACATCTACCTCAAACCACAGACTCATCATCTCTGCAAGAGCTTCTTTTTTGACAAGGGGAAGCGATACCTTTTCAGCTCTGCCCGAATGACATTTTTCGAGCTCTTTTTCACTCATACCGTGAGCAACCGTCAATCTGCCTCCGGTATTAAGAGCTTTACTGAGATTTTCCAGCAGCTTTTCAGGCTTAGAGAAATGAGGAAAAGCATTATATATCATTATGACATCGTATTTATCTTTAAAGCAGTAGGTTTCCGCATCATCGCAGATGAGGTTAATCTGAGGAAATTTTTCCTTTGCTATTTCCAGCATTTTATCGGAAATATCTATACCGGTCACCGTAGCGACACCGTTTCCGAGATAATCGGGAAAAAGCACACCTGTACCGCAGGCAACATCGAGAACCTTCACTCCCTCTCTGACACCGCCCTTACTGAGAATTTCAGCTATTACTTCCTCATTACGGGTCTGCATACTGTCCCAACAGGGAGCCAGCCTGTCAAAAAACTCTATAACATCTTTTTTATTCATATCACATTCCTATATTTTTAAAATGAAGCTCTCTCATACCCTCAACCTCATCGCATATCGGCTTAAGATTGCAGGAGTCACAGTCAAAATTAACACTGTTCATAATATGGTTTAGCGTTTCTGTTATATTATTACCTTTTTCCGCCATAGACTCAAAAGCTTTATGTTCAGCTTCGGGAGAGGTTATAAAGATGACTCTGACTGCTTTGACTGCAGGATTTTCCTTATACTTATTTATCAGCAGATTACCGACACTCCGAAAGCTTATACCCTTCTTCACCGCTTCCTTTGAAACTCTCACTATTTCTTTATGTGAGCGCGAAGACGTTCTTATCATATAACCGTCGGGAAAGTAGTGATACTTGACATATTCTATCTTTCTGATAAGATTATATGCTTTCTGCTCATTCTCCTGGTCGTCTATCTGTACGAGTGAAATTCTCGTGAATTTACAGTCCTTTTTAATGGCTGAAAGCTCACTGCCGATAAGGGTAATGCCATCATCAACAGGTGATGAGGTTACAAGATTAAAGCCCGTCCCGCTGAGCTCAAAGGCACTGTGCTTTTGCAGTATCACCTGACTGAAGCCCACATCCTTCCAGGCTTTTTCCTGTTCATATTCATAATTAATTCCGGAAAGCCCCTGAGTCATTTCAAGGGCTTTCTTTATAAGCGAATCAAAAAAATCCATTACAGCTTCTTGTCCTTTTTCATTCTGTCATAGCGATATTTCCAGAGCGAGTCGTAGACAACACGGATAAGCTTCATATCAAGATTAAACCAATAGATGGCAAATGTGATAATAAACAAAGCAAATATCACACCGAGTACAATAAGAATTACATCCATATCACTTCACCTTGCTGAGTCCTTTCTGTCTCGCATACTCTGCCGCACCGAGAGCACCCATAAGCTGAGGGTCAGTCGATAATTCGACAACCTTGATTTTAAGCACCTTTTCAATGGCAGCTTTAAGTCCTACATTTTTGGCACAGCCGCCTGTAAGGGTAATGCTGTCTGTAGCACCTGCTTTTTTAGCCATAACAAAACATCTCTTCGCAACTGCAAGCTGAATACCCGCTGCGATTTCATCCATAGGCTTACCCTCACCTACAAGTGAGATAACCTCACTCTCAGCGAAAACAGTACACTGAGCTGTAATGGGAATTGTGTTTTTAGCACCGAGTGAAAGCTTTGAAAACTCGGGAAGTGTCATTTCAAAGGCGTTAGCCATAGCCTCGTAGAATCTGCCGGTGCCTGCAGCACATTTATCGTTCATAGCGAAGTTTTTAACCGTACCGTCAGTGTCGATAGCAATACCCTTTACGTCCTGACCACCGATGTCAATGATAGCCTTGACCTCGGGGTTCGTTACATGTACACCCATAGCGTGACAGCTGATTTCAGAGATATTCTCATCAGCAAAGGGAACCTTGTTTCTGCCGTAACCGGTACCGATAAGATATGTAAGCTCCTTTGCTGACTCAAGACCGTCCACCTGAGCCAAAGCATCGCCGAGAGCTATCTCAGCACTTGCTACGGGGTTGATTTTGCTTCTGTTTGTAACATTGGCAACCATCTTGCCGTTTTCATCTAAAATTACGCACTTTGTGTAGGTCGAGCCTACATCACATCCGCCAAAATATTTCATATAGATTACTCTCCTTTACCACGCTAAGTCATCTTCAAAATCTAAAAGTGAAGCATCAGCAGGCTCTTCCTGCAGAACAGTCTGCATATACTTATTTACCTGATCACGCATTTCTCGTCTCGATATAGTACGGGGATCCATAAGATCCTGACGAACCCAGATAAAGTTGACACCCTTTTCTCTCGCCTGATCATCAAATATGCCCTGAAGTCCGTCCATGCCCTTACAGGAAATCTGATCGTACATAATAACCGTGTCGGCATTATACTCTTCTACGATTCTCCACAGCTCATCGACAACGTTGCGATAACCGCCCTTCGTGTGCTTACGCATAATCGAGCGCTGATAAGTCTTCGCGAGATCTTTAAGAGACTGCTCTTTATCCTCCGCATCAATTTCAAGATAGGAAATCATAGTTTCCATATCCATTACGACGTTTATACCCCAACAGTTTTCAAGCCAGTTGGCAAATGAAGTGTAGTAGTTTGCAGGGCAAGACCATACAACGGCTCTGTGCCTCATATTTCTTGCTACAGGAGTCTTTTTCTCGTAGGCCTTCATCATAATCCTGTTTACTTTTTCGTCAACCTTAAGGAATCTTTCATTTGATCCGCCTGAAAGGTTAAAGTAAAAAATCCTGTAAAGCCAGAATGCTGCACCTGTCATCTGAGGATAAGGCGTCTTATTGATATCCCATTTCTGTCTTTCATACTCCAGCTGCTTATTATAGTCCTTCATTCTTCTGAAGTATTCGTCCCAGTCAAACTTTTCACCGGTCTGATCTTCTATGAATTTAATAAGAGATTTGATTTCATCGACAGCATATTCCTGAACATCCTCACTGTCATAACGAAGAGGTATACCGAAAAAGTGTGTGGGAAGATTTATTCTTCTGTCAAGGAATGAGGAATTCATAATCGAGCCGTCGCAGGGCATATTTGTACCTATCATACAGCAGCCCATTTTCGGATAGTCGTCCTCGATCGCAACACCTGCCTCAGCTGAGGGCAATGGGCAAACGTCAGCAGGAACGCCAAAGCTCTCGGTTACCTCAAGATAAGGGGGTGTTATCTGCTGGTCAACCATCGATGAAAGGAAGATAGGCAGTGTCTGTAAGGGAATGGGAATAAGATTAGGAAAGCCTGTAAAAACCTCATTAGGTACAATCTCATCCATAAGCACGATTTTCTTTGAGAGCTTGTTGCCCGGATTAATTTTTTCGTCGGCACGGAAAGAAATATTGATGAGATTCGTTGTGTGCTTGACGATCATATTATAGTGCAGATGAGCTATACGAAGATGGGGACCGCGAAGACCTGCGACGTGACGGTCAATGAAAGAGGGAGTCGAAAGATAAGATGCCATCCAACGGTATCTCCAGATACCCTTGACTGTCGAAACGGGAGCCTTAAGCACCATTACAATCATATCTTTCCAGTTGACAAGCCAACGGTAATAATCATACATTGTATCCTTGAAGCCGCGCCATTCTCTGTGCTTGAGTATGGCGGTACGCTCTTTGTAGAGCTTGCCGTAATTATCCATTTCCTTTCGTCACCCTTTCCTTCTGAATTTTTTTGATTTCGAGACTTTCTACAAAGGCCTGAACTCTCGTGCGAAGCTGACCTGATGCAGAAGCTGTGTACTGTCTGTCCACAGCCGCTGTGGGTACGCCGTAGTCGTTAGTCATAACATACGATGCCAAGGCTCTCTCATAGCCCCAGTACTCACAGAACTTAAGCTGCTCATACATAACACCGTCTGCGTGGTATTCATCGACGAGCTGTTTTACAAAGTCGCGCCTTTCCTGAACCTTTTCGTGGCTCATAAAACGCGGGCACTGACTTGTTTTAAGATAGTGAAGACAAATCTGTGTAAGAACATCTTCACCGTCTCTGAGCATTATTTCCTGTCTGCCGGGAAACGCACCGAAGCAATATCTGTCAGCAACAACAAGAGCACCGCTGTCTTCAATAAGAGAGGTAAAATCCGGGTCATCCATCTCAGAGCCTACCACTACAATTTTAGCTCTGTAGTTTTTCTTTGCGTCCGGCTCTCTCGTTTTAAGCTCGTCTGCAGTCTCACGAAGCATAGGAAGAATAAGAGACTTGGGACAGCAATATGTAATAAGGTTAAGTATGTGATACTCATAGCCTGTTATACGGGGATTATCCTCCTTACGGTAGTTTCCGATTTCTGTCATAAGACGGCATACCTCATTATGCTCTTCGACAGACTTTCTGAGCGCATCATCAGAAGTATCGACACCGTAAACCGAGGTGAGCCTATCGAGTATCTTCTCCCGACACTGCTTAACATAATGTCTGAGGGTATGCTCTTCAATTTTAAAAGGCATATCAAGGAATGTGACAAAGAACTTATCCTTTTCCACAAGCTTCAGAAGCTCGAAGTGCTCAGCTGTTCTGTTCATTTCGGAGCAGGTTTCCGAAGCCAAAAGTGCATCCAGGAAGTTAAAACCGCCCTCGATAGCTCTTTCGAGTATAGCCTTCGAATAACCGCAAAGGAAGTTACTCATATAATAGGTCGCAATATCCATCGAGCCCGTACGGGGTGCTCTGAGCCTGACGGAAAAACAGTCTGAGCAATTCAGAAGCACTTCAGGTATATGATAGCAGGTATAACCTAAAGCGATACCTCCGTCAGCTTTAGCCTTTTGGACGAGCTCATTGTTAGCCTCCTGCAAAAGCTTTTCAAATTCATAAAGATGCTTTAAATCTTTCATAGCATTCTCCTTATAATATACCGAGTTTTTCGAGAGCCTTTCTCACGCCCGCGACAACATTTGAGTCATCGGGGAGCTTCGTAATATCCTTACCCTCAATATCAAAAATCGCAAGGTTTGAGTCGGTGGCAATATACGAAAGAACGGGAATGTCACCTGTATTGATATGCTTGATAATACTCTCGTCAGGTATGCGGTTTACGATAGCACCGAGCTTTTTATACATTACGAGCTCATCAGCTACACTCTTTATGGTATTTATTACCTGCGTACCCTTTTTACTTGCATCAGTGATGAGAAGCAAGTGAGTCACCTTTTCCATAACACGACGATTAATCTGCTCGACACCTGCTTCACCGTCAATAACAACATAGTCAAAATCAGCCGAAAGTATGCTGATAACCTCTTTGAGATAAGCATTGATTTTACAGTAACAGCCTGCACTTTCAGGTCTGCCCACAGCAATAAAAGCAAAGCCGTCAGTTTCAACAAGAGCATCGAAAATCTTATATCTTGCATCACCCAGAAGCTCTATAGCCGCCCTTGTATTGCCGTCTTCGACGGTGGCAACTATCTCTTTTCTTATATCGTCAATAGTTGTCCTGACCTCTATACCGAGAGCCGTCGAAAGTCCCACTGCAGGGTCCGCATCTATAGCGAGAATTTTTTTATCGGGGTAAGCCTCAACAAGGAGCTTTACTATAGCTGCCGAAATCGAGGTTTTACCTACTCCCCCTTTACCTGAAAGAGCAATAATTGTAGCATCGTTTCCCATATACATTTCTCCTTTTTTCATATAAACCGATTATATCAAATAAATCTGACCTTTTCAACAAAAAATGCAAAATAAAATCAACCTTCCTGCTTGCACCGACATTTCGGTAAGAAGGTTGATTCAGATAATCCGTGCTTCAGCTTAAGCATAAAGACTGTCAACTGATATTAAAGCTTACCGCCACGGTTTTCCCCACGGCAGTAAGCTTAATCTGCTGATTATTGATAAGCGGTTAATCAAAGCTCCCATTCAGCAAGCCATTCGGCAAACTCAGTATAAATCGCTTCCATTTCAGCTTCATAGGAAGCATTATCATTCATAATATACTGACTTCTGCCGTCACCGAATACATCTGTATATTCAGATGTTGAAGTATATTCGTCATTCTTGAGTGCTGTAAGAGCCTTGTCTGCGAGAGCCTGAGCTTTAGTGATATTGTCTGTAAGATCGCTGAACTCTGTGGCATTCACCTCTTCGATAGCTGCTATCATATCCTCGAAGTATCCGTCTGCATAACCGTAGTTATACTGCGCTCCCTCTGTCTCTATAAAGTGAAGAGCATCTGTAGGATAGAGATAGTCTTTACCGCCTTCGAATTCAGCTGTATATGTGGGCCAGAAGCAAAGGAAGTTGACATACTCATACATATTGTAAACATCGGAGATTACGTCTGTCGAGGCAAGCTGCTGCCAGAGCTGAAGCTTCTCACCCATTTCACTTGTATCGACCTCAGCGTAAGTTGCATCCTTAATGCGGTAGGCATATTCGTAGCCGTACTCGTCAGCGTAGTCGCCGAACTCAAGAGTACCCACAACCTTAATGGCTCTGTCGGTAAATTCAAAGCTGTCACCGTCCTTAGCATAAACCGCCATTGTGTTTGAAAGCTGTGTTGTGTTGGGTACACAGAAAGGACAGCTCTGATAAGGAAGGTTCATAAGATACATAAAGCTGCCTGTAATAGGTGAAAGAGTCGACATATAACCGATGATGTTTACTGTCTGTCCGTCCAACTTTTTCATTTCCTCGATACTGTTTGCCTGGGAAAAGCTTAATGTGTTATTAACAATCTCTCCCCCGCTGTCTTTGTTACCGCAGGCAGTGAAGGCACCGAGAATCAATACTATAGAGAGAAATATGGTCAAAAGCTTTTTCATTCGTTTATACCGTCCTTTTTTGACATATTGAGTGTGCATACCACCGTCGGGAGCACGCTGATTACAAAAACAACCGCCATAATCGCAATTTCAAGAGGATAGATTTTCTCTGTATCGAGAACTATACCCATCGAAGCCACATAACCGCCCATAAGGATCAGACACAGCCTCGAACAGATGAAAGCAAATACGGTAGATATAAAGCCAATAATTCCGTTTTGTATTATGTAAACAAAGTTTATTTTATTCATTCCGATACCGATGAGTCGCATAAGAGCGATCTCCTTCTTCGAATCATACATATTAAGAAGGGTGATAACCGAAATAATAAAGATATTCATTATGAGAATGATGATGCAGAGAATATATACAATCTGTGTACTCATATCCACATTTTCGAGAACCTCACGGAGAACCTCCGACGGATTAATAACGAGGAGCTTTGAATTTTCGCCGTACTCTGCCGAAAGCTGACTGTAGGCGTTGAAGCTCTTGCTTTTTACGAGAATCGCACAAACCTCTCCGTGCTCTTCGTGGATATCGGCTGACTGCTCATGACTGTGAGTATCTTCATCTGTGTGGGCGTGTTCCTGAGGCCCTTCCTCTTCGTGCTCTTCCGTATGCCCGGCTTCTTCGCTTTCTTCATCGCCGTGGTCGTGAGTAGCCCATACAGTTTCACAGGGAGTGAAAATCACGTTATCGTAAGCGGTCTTAGTTTCAGCGAGTATGCCTACAACCGTAAGAGGATTACCCTCGTGAGCATGACCGCCTTCGGTGAGTCCGTGGGATGTGACAAGAGTCGAGCCGAGTGAGAGCCCATATTTTTCAGCTACGGCTGAACCGACTACGCACTGGAACTTTTCGGTGTACATCTCGCCCTCATCGATTTCCTTACCCTCAAGAAAATCGGCAGTGGTACCGACGATTTTAGCACCGTTATATGAGTCACCCATTGTAAAAGGTACAACCTTATTGACTCTTGTATCCTTCTGTAGCTGTTCTACATACTCATAGGATATGGTGCCGAGAGGCTTATCCGTGAAAAACATCGTGTTCATAGCAAGCTGGGTAGACGAACCCGACGGTCCGATAATCATATCATAATATGCGGCAGTCGTCTTAAAGCCGCTGTCAACCTGCTCAGAGATATTATATGCGAGTATACCGACACAGGCTGAGATAACAATCGAAATGACAATAAGTACAATTTTGGCCTTTTTTATAGCCATATTTTTAAATGCAAACTTAAACATCTCTTCTGCCTCCTGTCACCTGATTCATATCTATGATATGGTCGAAATATCTGCCGAGTCTTTCATCGTGAGTGACGGCAATAAGTGTTTTACCCCTGGAGACCTCGATAAGCTGTTTTATCACTGCTTCACCGATAGCGAAGTTTAGATTTCCCGTAGGCTCGTCTGCGAGAATAATTTCGGGTCTTTTAACGATAGCTCTTGCAATAGCAACTCTCTGCTTTTCACCGCCCGAGAGATGCTTGACCTTCTTATTCTTTTTATCAAGAATGCCGAGTGAGTCGAGAACCTTATCTGCATCGGATATATCAACCTTTTCAAGCCGCAGAATCGCGATGTTATCCATAACTGTCATTTCGGGAATAAGCTTGAAATCCTGGAATATATAGCCGATTTTCTGTATTCTGAATTTATCTTTTTCCTTCTGACTTTTCCCGGTCATATCCTCCCCTGCTATTTCAATGCTTCCGCTTTCGGGAGAAAGTATACCTGCAATCATATTAAGAAGAGTTGATTTACCGCAGCCGGATGCGCCCAAAAGCATATAGCTTTTGCCTTTTTCGAATGTAATATCAGAGTAATCTATAGCAGTTTCGTTAGCAAAATGCTTAGAAACATTTTTAACCTTTATCATAATTTATCCACCTTTGTTTTTATTTTGGGTACAAAAAATCAAGCCCGATAAAAAGCAGACCATGACGCATCATTAAATACGCCGAAAGAGACACAGCGATACTGTGTCTTAGCTTTTTAAAGGCTCGAAAAGCGGATAATATTAAGCTGTAAGCTTTACCTTGTTTACCACAAGATTAATGTTCTGCTTTTTATCACCGCCACGTGAATTCACATTCATAATCAGCTGCACAAGCATAAGAGCAAAGGATGCACTGAAGCAGCCTAAGAGAACAAGTCTCATAAGCTCCTGCTGTAATGAAAAAGCCTGACAATACTGACAGTCCTCACCTATGCAGTCGTGGCTGTGGCCGTAAATAGCAGAACCTACGGAGAAAAGAACACCGGCACAAAGCAAGATACAAAGTGCTGTGCATAATAGCTTTGTAAACTTTTTCATGCTTCTTTCCTCCTTATGTTTAGTACTATAATTATATTTGTGACAGGTGGTTTTGTCAAGTTTTTACT
Organism: Acutalibacteraceae bacterium; assembly: GCA_045604465.1. Classification (GTDB taxonomy): domain Bacteria; phylum Bacillota; class Clostridia; order Oscillospirales; family Acutalibacteraceae; genus UBA6857. Next base: position 3,241 of record JAZUOC010000129.1, on the reverse strand, counting down.
GCACATATTAAACTAATCGGCTGTATATCGTGCTTTAAAGCCGGATTTCTGATTACACATATTCAGAAAAAACATCTACATAACGAGAAGCAAATGTAACTGAGGTGATTTGTGAATAAGGAATCTCATAATAATCCTCCTCCCAGATACCGTCAGCATCAAATCCTTTGAATATAACTTTAGTTTTAAGCACCTTTACAATTTTACCGACAGCAAATTCACATTCTTCATCATTCAGACTTTCTTTTTCTACAATTATATTTATATTTAATTCTGAAAGTGATAAAAATGTACTATACCAATCCGTGACATCTATTTCCGGAACTTTTATATTTTCTAAAACTCCTTCAAATTTTATTATTTCGACATATTTATCATCTCTGATTTCTGCTTTTTTAACATCACAAAAACGTCTTACAGAAAAACCGTTTATGAGGAAATCATCCTCATTGGCAGAAAGAAAAAGTCTGTCACTTGTTTTCAGTGGAAAATGATAACTGTAATTATAGTTGTATTTGAACAGTATTCTGCACATATCTTTTTTCTCTAATGCCGAATTTATTAATTCTGTCACTTCAGACTTTTTCATAAACATCACCTCAACAACCATTATATTAGCTTTGCTTTAAAAGTCAATCCGCTTGACCGAAGGGCGACAATCAAGGCGGCACCTTACAAGACACTTCTTCACTATTTATTTAAGCAACGGAACTCAGCTCAGATTTCAGCTGACATACATTTTTACTTTATCAAAAAGTTCAGTTCTGCTTGTTACCTCAAGCTTATGGAATATTCCCGATGTATGCTTTTTAATAGTGCTTTCGGTTACGAAAAGCTCTTCGGCAATATCTTTTCTCTTTTTGTTCAGGAGTATGAAACGCAATACTTCTTTTTCTCTTTGCGAAAGAGTTTCTATTGCTTCACACTTTTCAAAAATACAGTCAATCTGCTCAGACTTAAAGGATTTAATCACATCCGTATGTTTCATTTCTGCTTCATAGGATATAGGTTTAACGGATGCTTCGACAATTTTCTGCGTGTCTGCAAGACCGTAATCCTGTAATATTCCGTAAAGAAAAAGTATAAGTCCCTCTGTTACTATATATGAAATCGAAAGAAATTCGAAATCAGTATCAAGAAGATTTTCAACAAGCCATATCGCAATATTTCCGATAACCACAAAAGCAAGAAATATCGAGTGCTTACTGGATATAACTGTTTTCTTCACCGCAGTGTACAGTATAATTCCTATCATAGCGGCAAAGTATGCAAAAAGATATATCTTATAGGTGATATGGAGAAAACCGTATTCTTTTACAAGAACAGCAGCTCCGTCTATGAAAGCAATATCAACGCTCTTATAATAAACAGGAAGTATCCCACCGCTCACTGCTATTAAAAGCATAATCGTATTGACTGCAATAAGCACCCTTGGCAGAAACTTCGGATAAGCAAACCTTGACAGATTCATTATCATCATCAGAATGAAGTAGACGAGAAATACACTGCCGAGATAAGCTATTCTATTCGCCCACAGTGCCATTTCCAAGGTCTTTGAGACTGAGAGCAGAAAGTATCCTAAATCACATACAGCCACTGAAACAAAAAGCAGCATAAGCCATATATCACGCTTACGGTCAATGTAAAAATAAACACCGAGCATAATGAAAGCAGCTGCTGACACTATTCCGTAAAGAGCAGTCATATTCTCCCTCCTTTTCCTGTCTCTATATGTAACAATATATCATAATTTGAAATCTGTGTCAAACTGAAGATACCTTTGTATAAACTGTACAATCAGAGACAGTATTTTTTGACACGGTAGCCCTGAAAGTAGCCCTTTTTTCACAAAAGTAGCCTTAAGGGCTACTTATTTTTATGTTTTTAAAGCATTAAAATTAAATTAACCTTTAAAAGGAGATGGTTATGCGATGCTCAAAGCAGTTACAAAAAGGTTTGCCGACAAATCAACCATAAAGCAATTCGAATTTGAATTCTACTGTGATTGCTGCGGCAAACCGATCAAAACAGATGTACTCGAATTCATCTCAGGCTTTAAAGATAAAATCTTTTTAACCAGCGATGAAAGAGAGGCACGGGCGATTATTTATGCAAACGACCACGGAAAAGCTTATGAAAGAGCAAACAACGAGGCTCGCCTTGAGCTCAACAGATGCGAAATCTGCGGTGATATGGTTTGCGAGGACTGTACTGTCTACAGTGCCGAACTCGGTGGAGGAGTTTGTTGCAAAAAATGTTCAGAAAAATAATTATCTGAAAGGAGAAATATGATATGGGACTTATTAAAGCAGGTATAGGTGCACTCGGCGGAACCCTGGCTGATCAGTGGAAAGAGTTTTTCTACTGTGATTCCCTGAGAAACGATGTACTTATGACCAAAGGACAAAAACGTGTAAGCGGACGTTCATCAAACACAAAAGGTAATGACAACATCATTTCAGACGGCTCAGGTATTGCCGTAGCTGACGGTCAGTGTATGATTATCGTTGAGCAAGGTAAAATTGTTGAGGTCTGTGCTGAGCCGGGAGAATTCACTTACGACAGTTCGACAGAGCCCAGCCTTTTCACAGGCAAATTAAGCGGGGAAAGCATTAAGGCAACATTCCGTACAGTAGGCAAAAGATTTACATACGGCGGTGACACAGGCAAGGATCAGAGAGTTTATTATTTCAACACCAAAGAAATAATGGACAACAAGTTCGGCACCGCTAATCCCTTTATGTTTGAGGTTGTCAACAAAAGAATAGGAATGAGCAGAACTGTTCAGGTAAGATGTAACGGTGTTTATTCCTATAAATTGACAAATCCTCTCCTGTTTTACACTCAGGTCGCGGGTAATGTCAGTGATGAGTATCTTAGAGAAGACATAGATATGCAGCTTAAAACCGAGTTCATTTCGGCTCTTCAGCCTGCGTTTGCGAAGCTCACGGAGCTTGAACTCAGACCTGCTCAGATACCCGCACACACAGCCGAGCTCAAGGATGCAATGAATGTTGCCCTTAAGGCTGAATGGACAGACCGCAGAGGTATTTCTGTGGAATCTATCGCCCTCAACCCCATCACCCTCACAGATGAGGATATGAAGAAGATCACCCAGATGGAGGATGCTGCAACAATGGGTGCTAATCCCTTTATGATGGCAGGCAGAATGACGGATGCTCAGGCAAGCGCAATGGAAGCGGCGGCAAGCAACCCCAACGGCGCAATGAACGGCTTTATG
>JAZUOC010000128.1:0-4027 GCA_045604465.1 Acutalibacteraceae bacterium | reverse complement strand
CATAGCTCTCGTCTTCATTCTTTATCAGATCGAAATTACTCATTCTCTTCACTCCCCTGCATAAGCGTGCCTATACCTTCCTTAGAAAACATTTCAATAATTATCGAGTGCGGTATTCTTCCGTCTATCATAACAGCTTTTTTAACTCCCGAACGGATGGCCTTTTCACAGCTTTTTATTTTAGGAATCATACCGCCGTAAATTATGCCGCTTTCTATAAGTGAATCTATTTCATCAATATTGATTTCAGGTATAAGAGAGTTTTTATCATTTACATCGCGCATAAGACCCGGTATATCCGAAAGAGTGATAATATTCTCCGCACCTAAAGCAGCCGCGATTTCAGCCGCTGCAGTATCAGCATTAATATTATACACCTGTCCGTCACTATCAACACCTACAGTGGCAATAACAGGAATGTAATCCTCCTCCAAAGCCTTGATAACGGGCTTCGGATCTACAGAAACGATCTCACCTACATAGCCGTAATCGAAATTAGCATTTTCTAACTTTTTCGCCTTTATCATACCGCCGTCGATTCCGCACAGACCTATGGCCTTACCTCCGCAAACGCCGATAAGTGAAACGAGATCTTTATTCGTTTTACCGGCAAGAACCATCTGCACAACCTCAGCAGTGTCTGAATCAGTATAACGCAGACCTCCCACAAATTTCGATTCGATACCTAGCTTAGTGAGCATTCCGCTGATTTCGGGACCTCCGCCGTGAACAAGAACAATCTTGACACCGACAAGGGAAAGAAGGATTATGTCGCTCATAACAGCCTTCTTAAGCTCAGGATTAATCATAGCGTTTCCGCCATATTTTACCACGACAGTTTTACCGTAGTATTTCTGAATATAAGGAAGGGCATCAGTAAGAATTTTCGCCCTTATAGCATCGTTCATTTCCATTTTATCACCTTAAGTACGGTAATCACCGTTTATTTTTACATAGTCGTAAGTCAGGTCACAGCCCCATGCGGTAGCCGAGAACTCGCCCTGATTCATCTCTATATCGAGTATTATATCATCTTCCAGAAGTATTTCCTTAGCCTTTTCCTCGGAAAACTCTATGCCGAAGCCGTTTTCGCAAACCTTTACCTTACCCTTACGTGAAGAAAGATAAACATCAATCTTATCCACAGAAAAGTCGCCCTCAGTATAACCGATGGCACATAAGATTCTGCCCCAGTTAGCATCTGCACCGAACATGGCTGTTTTCACGAGAGACGAGCATATAATGCTTTTTGCTATATCCTTGGCTATCTTTTCATCTGTACAGGATGTTACATTACACTCTAAAAGTCTCTGAGCACCTTCTCCGTCACCGGCAATAAGACGTGAAAGCTTGACCGAAACCGCTGTCAAAGCCTCCTTGAAAGCAAAATAATCATCGTTTTCACTGTCTATAAAAGCGTTTTCAGCCTTGCCGTTTGCCATAATACAGACCATATCGTTAGTGGATGTGTCTCCGTCAACAGAAATCATATTAAAGGTATCCTTAACCGTATCGGACAGAGCCTTCTGAAGCATAGCAGAAGAAATCGCACAGTCAGTACTCATAAAGCACAGCATAGTCGCCATATTAGGATGTATCATACCCGAGCCCTTACAGCACGCACCTAAAGTAACCTTCTTGTCACCAAGAGTGAAAGTAACGGCACACTCTTTAGCTACGGTATCAGTGGTCATTATAGCTTCAGCGGCATCGTGGCCACCCTCCTCCGTCATCTGTGAGGCAAGGTTTTCCGCACTTTCCGCTATCGGTGTTACATCGAGACTCATACCGATAACACCTGTAGATGCGACTATAATATCCTTCACGTCTACCTTCATAGCCTCAGAAGCTATTTTACACATAAGCTCTGCCTTTTCCACACCGTCATGATTACAGGTGTTTGCATTACCGCTGTTTACGATTACGGCCTGCGACATACCGTCTTTAAGATTATTTCTCGTAACAGTAATCGGAGCACCGTAAACCTTATTCTGCGTGTAAACAGCCGCCGAAGGACATCTGACCTCACTTTTAATCATCGCAAGATCCTTCTTAGTCTGATTCTTTCTGATTCCGCAGTGAATACCCGAGGCAATAAAGCCTTTCGCCGCTGTTACACCGCCATTTATAAATTCCATATTAATTCCTCCGTTCAGTTGAGTGCCGTATCAGCAGGAAATCCGAGAGCTATATTCATATTCTCAATCGCAGCTGATGATGCGCCCTTGCCAAGATTATCGAAAACCGATGTAACAGTAATTCTTTCGTCACCGCCACAAAGGTAAATTTTCATTTTATTGGTTCCTTCAAGTCCGATAGGTGAAAGCATAGATGCTTCCGCCCTATGAACTGAAATAAAAGTGCTGTCCTTGTAAAAATCACTGTAGAAGTCATAAAGAGCTTCCAATGTCATTTCTTTTTCAAAAAGCTTAGTGAATAAAGGAACTGTCACTGCCATACCGCAGTAGTAATCACTTACTATAGGTGAAAATACCGGGTAGTCACTGAGTCCCGTAACCTTCTTAATTTCAGGCAGATGCTTATGTGCCTGTGAAAGAGCATACTGACGTGGTGTGCTTATCTCCTCTGCCCTGTCGGGATTTTCATAATCTGCTATCATTTTATTTCCGCCGCCGCTGTAGCCTGTTATACTGTGACAGGTTACAGGATAATCGGATGAAATAATTCCCTCGGAAACAAGCGGGTAAACAATAGAAATAAAGCCCGTAGCATGACAGCCTGGATTAGCTATACGCTTCGAATTTTTAATATCTTTATAATTCTTTTCAGAAAGCTCGGGAAAGCCGTAAGCCCAGCCCTCTGCAGTTCTGTGAGCCGTGCTGGCATCAATAACTACTGTTTCGGGATTTGTGACGAGCTTAACCGCCTCTTTTGCCGCTTCGTCGGGCAGACAAAGAAAGACTACATCACTTTCATTCATAAGGCGTTGTCTTTCTGCAGGATCCTTGCGCTTGCTTTCTTCTATTTCGATAAGCTCGACAAAAGGATGCTTCGAAAGCTTTGCCTTAAGCTGAAGGCCCGTAGTACCTGCCTGTCCGTCAATAAATACCTTTGCCATAATTTACCTCATTTATAATTTTATACATAAATAATGCATATTTTCTAAATATTATACATCATTTATAATATTTGTCAATATAATTTGCATATTTATTTATCAATTATACAAAATAATACGGAGAAATATTCATCCGAACCTTCTCCGTATCTGACTTTTAAAAAATGTTTTCAACTACTGATTTAACTGCTCTTACAAAAGCACTAATGCGTGCGAGGAAAAGATTTTCATTATGCCAACTGAACAAATTATCTGCCTGACCGATACAAACACGGTCTATGGGAAAAGAAGTGGATTTAATTTCAAATAAGGATTCAACCTGACTGTAACAGGTAGCGGCTGACTCATAAATATGGTAGACCTTATCACCGTAAAAAGTGAAATTCTGAACCGTAGGAGGAAGGGTGTATGTGTCCTTCTTTTTAAGATTCATATTTTCATTACCGTATGAATCTACCGTGTAAAGGTAAGCCTTGGAGAGATTTTTTCTGCCGTAGGATGAGCCTACCACGAGACAGGTTTCATCCTCGTAGTCATAAAAAGCGGCTCCGTTTGCCTTAGCTGGAATTTTTACGGATGAGATTTCTTCAAGGCTGAACTTTCCGTTCATTTTAAAGCCGTTAAGCTCTCCGTCATCCTTTTCATTGAACACACCTACCCATAATATTCCGTTATGGTAAGTAACAAAGGAGGCTGTGCATCCGCAGTCAACTGACAGCTCATAGTATGCCTTGACTGTGAAGGATTTGGTCTGCATAGCAAGAGCTATCTGCTCAGAGGAAATAATACTTATCTGCTTATCCGTACTCTTTGCGATGAAAAGATTTTTACCATCAGTAGCGAGACCGCCCACATGATTATCGTCGGGAAGAACGAGGGTTTTCAGATAGGCCCCCGTTTCACGGTCGAGGATATAAATAACTGAATTATGTACCTTAAGTCGGATCG
>JAZUOC010000127.1:0-3303 GCA_045604465.1 Acutalibacteraceae bacterium | reverse complement strand
ATTAAGGGTACATACGATAACATCCATCAGAATCAGGTTGATTGGTACGAATCGGAAATCAAGCGTATGAATGCCGAAAACAAAAAGATTACTAAAAAGGATGAGCCTGTAAAATCCCTTGCATTTTTCCACATTCCCTTGGTGGAAATGGACGATGCCTGGAAGGAATTTTCGGAAAACGGCTTCAAGGATACAAAGGATTTCAAATATATTGAGGGTATAATCGGTGAGCAGGGCAGATTAGTTTGCTGCGGTTACGGTGAGGATCAGCTTTTCGAAAAAATGGTTGAGCTTGATTCAACAAAGGCTATGTTCAACGGTCACGACCACATTAATAATACGACCTTTGAATATAAGGGTATTACTTTCAGCTATGGCTACAGTATTGACTATTTCGCATAATCGGGCATCGATAAGCTTGGCTCACAGAGAGGCTGTACTATGATTAGCTGTAAGCCGGATACAAGCTTTACTATCGATAAATATAACTACTACTCAGACAGATACGACCTCGACATCTTTACACGTGAAGAGGTTACAATGCAGTATGAGGACATTACATATCAGCATTTTCCCGAATAAGTCTACATAATAAAGCTTTGATATGCAAGCCTTAGTGTGATATAATCATCCCGATGAAAAAATAATTTATAGGTGAAAAAATGACAAAGCAAATTGCAAATATAATTACCGGTTGCCGTATTATCGGCAGTATTCTGCTATTGTTCTTTACTGCTTTTTCCACGGAGTTTTATATCTTATACATCTTCTGCGGTTTTACTGATATGATAGACGGTACCATCGCAAGAAAAACAAACAGTAACAGTGAATTTGGCAGTAAGCTCGATACTGTCGCTGATTTTGTTTTTGTAACAGCATCATTGATTAAGCTGTTACCCGCAATTCATATTCCTTTATGGTTATTGATATGGGCAGGTATCATTGCGGTGATTAAAATTGGTAATATCATTTGGGGCTATGCTTCTGAAAAAAAGTTTATTTCACAGCATACGTCTATGAACAAGGTAACGGGATTACTTCTTTTTATATTGCCTTTGACTGTATCCTTCGCGGAACTGAAATATACTGCCGTAGCTGTCTGCTCTGTCGCAACCTTTTCTGCTTTTCAGGAAGGCTATTATTTGATACGGCTTTATTGACAGATGTTTTACAAGCTGTTAAAATGAATAAGAAGAAAGCTTATAATAATTTTAAAGAAACAGAAACGGAGGAAATCAGATGAAAACCTACGATGTAATCGTAATCGGTGCGGGTAACGGTGGTCTTGCCGCAGCAGCTACCTGTGCCAGAGCAGGTCTTTCCACCTTACTTCTGGAGAGACATAATATTCCCGGTGGTTCAGCTTCTTCTTTTGTGAGAGGTAGATTTGAATTCGAGCCCTCACTTCACGAGCTGGCCGGTGTCGGTGCCGAAGACGGGAAGGGTCAGATCGAGGATATGTTCACTCGCTTTAATGCTGATGTGGATTGGCATACCCACGATTCTACCTTCCGACTTGTTGTTCCTGCTAAGGAAGGAGACAAGGATGCCTTCGTAAATGAAAACGGTGTCAGTGTAGCCGTTGATGCGCGTATGCCTGTAGGCTTTGAAAGCTTTGCACGAAAGCTTGATGAGCTTGTTCCCGGTTCCTATGAAAGCTGTATGAAGGCTTTTGACCTGTCGGAACGTATGTTCAAGGCCTTTGAATGTCTTGACGATCTTAAGAAGCTTCCCGGAAGTATAAAGGATTTACCCGATATAATGAGGATGGTATCCCATACTATGAAGGAGACTCTTGACGCTCTCGGTATGCCGAAAAAGGCTCAGGATATTTTCAGCACCTATTGGTGTTATATGGGTTCACCCGGGTCAAAATTTGACTTCCTTTATTATATGGCAGTTCTTCACAGCTATGTTAAGGACGGAACAGGTATTCCGCGCCTTCGCAGCCATGAGATGAGTCTCGCTATTGATAAGGTTATCCGTGATGCGGGCGGAGAAATATGGTATAACTCTGAGGTTACTAAGGTGCTTATGAAGCACGGAAAGCCGGAGGGCGTAGTTATAAACGGAGAAAAAGAGGTTTACAGTAAATACTTTATCTGTAACTCTTCTCCGAATACTGTGTGGAAGGATCTTTTTACGAAGAGAGATATTCCCGAAAAGCAGCTTAAAATGCTTAATACCCGTAAGATTGCCTGCACTCTTACTACCGTTTATCTCGGTATGAACAAAACAAAGGAAGAGCTTGGAATTACCGATTATTCCGTCTTTATTGCTCCCGATTCCGACTCAGACAAACAGTATGAAGCGGCACAGAATTATTTCAGCGGTTACTGCATCATTAACTGTCTTAACGAAATAATTCCCGACTGTACTCCCGAGGGTACCTGTCAGCTTTTCCTTACTACCATGACATTCGGAGATGTTATGAAGGATATAAAGCCTCAGGACTATAAAAGGTTCAAAACAAAGGTCGCTGAGGATATGATAGAAACCTGCGAAAAAGCACTTAATATTTCTATCAAGCCCTATATCGAAGAAATAGAAATCGCTTTGCCGCCGACCTTTGCGAGATATCTTAATACTCCGTGGGGTACTCCTTACGGATATATGCTCGAAAAATGGGACAGTATGATTCCGAGAACAGTTCAGTATCTCCAGGATCAGCCCTTCGATAACTTCCTTTTCTGCGGCGCTTCCCAGGAAAGAGGCGACGGCTACGGCTGTGCCTATTACACAGGTGAAAAAGCTGGCGGAATAGTAGTAAAGGCTATAGAAAAGGAGGGTAAATAATATGGCAAGTAATCTTAATTCCTTAAAGGCGAAAAAATTCTTATCTATGCTTCCAAAGCGCCAGGCAAGATTTAACGAGGGGAAGGCGGAGCTTGTTGAGATAGAAGATAACGCTATGGCTTTAGCTAAGGCTCTTCATCCCAAGCGTCAGTATCTGAAAATAGAAAAGATTACCGAAAGGGGAGAGGATTGCAGAAGCTATACTCTCGTTCCCGACGGTGAGAAAACGAAATCTCTGGCTTATTTCGGCGCAGGTAAGTATCTCACTGTTTTTGAAACCATAGAGGGTATGCCTGTAACCAGAGCCTATTCTATTTCATCTTCACCCAAGGATTCTCTTGAGGGAAGGTATGTTCTTACTGTAAAGCTCGTTGACGGCGGTCTTGTATCCAAGTATATTTTTGATAACTGGGAGGTCGGCACAGAGGTTGAGGTTTCGGCTCCTTCGGGTAATTTCGAATATCAGCCTTTACGCGATGCCAAAAAGGTAATCTGTCTCGCAGGCGG
>JAZUOC010000126.1:0-4933 GCA_045604465.1 Acutalibacteraceae bacterium | reverse complement strand
CTTTTCTATATATGTGTCAGTAGTAGGAATGTAAGCCTCAGGCTGATAGTAATCATAATAGGATACAAAATATTCTACAGCGTTTTCAGGGAAGAATTCCTTGAATTCACTGCATAGCTGACCTGCTAGAGTTTTATTGTGTGCAAGAACGAGTGTGGGTCTGTTCAGCTTAGCGATGATATTAGCCATAGTGAAGGTTTTACCCGAGCCGGTAACACCCATCATAGTCTGCTCTTTATAGCCTTTATTTACACCGTCAACCAAAGCCGCAATAGCTTCAGGCTGGTCGCCTGTAGGCACGAAATCGGAAACCAACTTGAAACAATCCATACAAACACCCTTTCTTAAGATATTATGGTTATTATATATCATTTTACAGATAAAAGTAAACAAAAATCTGAAATTTATGAAAAAAGTACCGCGTTAAGCGGCACTGAAATTATTTTTCGTTTACTCCGTTTTCTATAACCTCATCGAGTAACTCTATACCGTAAAACATCGGCAAGGTAAGCCTGTGCTTAGCCATAGAGGTGTACCCTTCATCATCTACTATTATATGGTCTATGAGAGTAACCTTGAGCGCATCAAGCAGATCAATTACTTTTCTCGTTACAGCTATATCATCATTTGACGGTAGAGACATAGAATGAGGATGATTATGAGAAATTATAACGCTCGAGCAGTTTGTCTCAAGAACGATTCTGCCGAATTCTCTTATATCGAAAGCAGCAGAGGATATGTCTCCTTCATTAAGAAGACGGCATGTAATCAGATGACCGGAGCTGTCATAGCAGAGAACGAAAACTCTTTCACGGCAGGAGCCTTCGTGATATTTTGGCCGAAGAAATTCCACTATTTCCTCAGTAGTAAAGGGAGAAGGCTTCCTTTCGGAGAGATTATCGACATATCTGTTATAAAAGGGAATTATCATTTTAATAAGATATGCGGCAGTTTCTGTCATACCCTTGACCTTCATAAGATCGTGCAGATTAGCCTCAAAAACATCAGCGTAGCTTCCGAACCTGTTTATAAGGTCGTGTGCGATATCATTTGTATCCTTACGCGGGATACCGAAATACAGAAGCATTTCAAGAACATTATGGTCTGCCATACCTCTGAAGCCGGCCTCATGAAACCTTTCTCTCATATGCTTACGGTGAAAATTATGAGAATGGGCCGGTAAAGTCTTTTTGCCTTCAGATTTTTTCTCGTTCATATTCGTTTCTCCAACAACAAAAGTCAAGCGAGAGATCTCAAACCAAGACCTCTCGCAATTTTATCTTTATAACAACAGAATCAGATAGATATTTCAAGAGCCATCTTGTACATATCAAGGTCAACTGAATTTTTCATACCTAAGGCTTCGAAGATGTCAAAATCCATAACTGTTTCCTTCTGAATAGCAACTACACGGTTACCGATACCTTCCTTAAGAAGCTGAACAGCATGATAACCCATCTGGCTTGCGACAATTCTGTCCTTAGATGTGGGAGAACCGCCTCTCTGAACATGACCGAGAATAGTAGCACGTGCTTCCACACCGGTTTCGCTCTGGATTCTCTTTGCCATCTCCTCGACACCGCCGATAGCTTCGGAAACAATGATAACAAAATGAACCTTATTACTCTTCTGAGTTCTCTTCATTCTTTCGATTACATCGCGCTCGAAATCATAAGGAACCTCAGGAATGAGGATAGAAGTAGCACCGCATGCGATACCGGACGAAAGAGCAAGATAACCTGCACCTCTGCCCATTACCTCGACTACTGCACAGCGATCATGAGATTCTGCGGTATCTCTGATTCTGTCAACCATCTGCATAATAGTATTCATAGCTGTATCATAACCGATAGTATAATCACAGCAGCCGATATCATTATCGATAGTACCGGGAATAGCTACGCAGGGAATACCTCTGAGTGAAAGGTCTCTGGCACCTCTGAAAGAACCGTCACCACCAATAACTACGAGGCCCTCGATGCCTCTTCTTTTACATGTTTCGATAGCAGCCTGCATGCCTTCCTCAGTTTTGAAGCGTGAAGATCTGGCAGAATAAAGAATAGTACCGCCTCTGTTAATAATATCAGAAACTGAACGAAGATTCATTTCATACATATCGTCATCCATAAGACCGTTATAGCCTCTTCTGATACCGTAAACCTTCATACCGAGCTCACAGCCGGCTCTTACCACTGCTCTGATAGCAGCGTTCATACCGGGGGCATCGCCGCCGCTTGTTAAAACACCGATAGTTTTAAGCATTATTACGTCCTCCTGACATCGTTAATGATGAAATTATACTGATTAAACATTTAGAAATATTATACACAATATTGTATAAAAGTCAAGTTATAATAAAAAAATCGACATAAAACAGCAACTCTTTATTATTATTCTTCCAAAATACAAATATTACCTGTGCCGAAAATTACTCTCAGCTCTTTTAATGTTTCATCACACAATAAAATTTTAAATTCCTGTGACCTTCCGTCACTGTCATTATATTTCAAAAGCAGAGATGTTGTTCCGGGAAAAAGTCCTGCAAGAATTTTCGCCTTATTCTCAGCTTCGCCGGCACTGTCATTAAGGCTGACCGAAACATATTTTTTAATCTTCGGGTATTCCTTGTAAAGATTTTTAGGATTAGGCTCGATACTCTCGCATATTACGGAAGGCTCTCTGTCCTCTCTCAGGCTGAGTCTGCCTCTTATTAAAACTATGTTTCCCGCTTTCAGATGGTTAATTCTGTCCGCGTACAGTTTAGAAAATACTATACACTCAATCGATGCACCGATATCCTCGAGCTCAATAAAGCACATCGTAGAATTATTCTTCGTAACCTTTTTTTCAACTCTTGAAATAATACCGAAAATCTGAACATTACTGTTATCCTTATATTCAGCAGAAAAACCGTCACTGTTTTCTAAAATATCGGTAATGCTGTTACATCTGAGCTTTTCAGCCATTGCGGCATATTCTTCCATCGGGTGTCCCGAAATATATAAGCCTGTAATTTCCTTTTCGAAAGAAAGAAGCTCATTTTTAGGCATTTCGGGAAGGTCAGGTGCCTTCATTTCACTTTCGAAGGAAAAGCCCGAATCAGCATCGAAAAAGCCTATCTGTCCTACGACGTTGCGGTTCTTATCAGCCTCCAGCTCCCCTGCTATTAAAGGCAGCATATAAAGCATCTGCCGTCTGTTCAGATCGAGACCGTCACAGGCACCGCATTTTATGAGACTTTCTACTGCACGTCGGTTAAATTCCTTGGAATATACTCTTTTACAGAAGGAATAAAATGAAGTGTATTTTCCTCCCTGCTCACGGGTATCGATAATGGTCTTAATGAAATTTCTGCCGAGATTTTTAATAGCGAGCAGTCCGAATCTGATCTGTCCGTGCTTTACGGTAAAGCCTTCGAAACTGCTGTTAATATTAGGCGCCAGAACCTTTATTCCTATTCTCGTACATTCGGCGATATATCCCGAAACCTTTACCGACGAATCAAGAACACTGGTGAGCGTAGACGCCATAAGCTCACAGGGATAGTGAGCCTTAAGCCACGCGGTCTGATACGATACATAGGCATAAGCGGCAGCGTGTGATTTATTGAATGCATATTTGGCAAAATTTGACATCTCATCAAAGATTTCATTTGCAATCTCCGCGCTGACACCGTTCGCAAGAGCTCCTTCACACTCCGTCTCACCGTTATCGTTTTTCAGTCCGTATATAAAATTCTTTCTTTCCTTTTCCATAACTTCGAGCTTTTTCTTGCTCATAGCTCTTCGCACGAGATCAGCTCTTCCGTAGGAATAACCGGCTATTTTACGGCATATCTGCATTACCTGCTCCTGGTAAACCATACACCCGTATGTCACATCCAAAATATCACGTACAAGCTCTGTTTTGTACACAGTATCTTCGGGATGATGCCTGTTATGAATATAAGTATCAATAGAATCGGCAGGGCCCGGTCTGTAAAGAGAAATGACAGCGATAAGATCCTCGAGAGACTCAGGCTTAAGTCTGGTAAGAACGCTTCGCATACCCGCAGATTCATACTGGAAAACACCGTCTGTCCTGCCCTCGGAAAGCATATCGAACGTCGCCTTATCATTAAGAGGTATGGTGTCAATCGAAAAATCGGGAACACTCATTCTCACCATCTGTACGGCATCGTTTATAACTGTCAGAGTGCGAAGTCCGAGAAAATCCATTTTCAGAAGGCCGAGCTGTTCGAGTGTCACCATGGTAAACTGCGTAACCACACTCTCGTCATTCACGGCAAGAGGAACATAAGACGAAACAGGATCTCTGGTAATAACTACACCTGCCGCATGGGTTGAAGCATGACGAGGCATACCCTCCACTTTTTTTGAAATATCGATCAGCTTCTTAACATCCTCGTTATTCTGATAAAGATTGCGAAGCTCATTTGATATTTTCAGCGCTTTATCTATAGTGATTTTAAGCTCCTGAGGTATCAGCTTTGCCACCTCATCAACCACAGCATAAGGAAGACCGAGAACACGTCCGACATCTCTTATGGCCGCTCTTGCCGCCATAGTACCGAAGGTTATTATCTGACAAACGTGATCATCACCGTACCTCTCGGTAACGTATTTTATAACCTCGTCACGTCTGTTGTAGCAAAAATCTATATCAATATCCGGCATACTTACTCTTTCGGGATTGAGAAATCTCTCAAAGAGCAGGTCGAATTTAATTGAATCCACGTCTGTTATTGAGAGTAAGAACGCCACAAGGCTTCCCGCTCCCGAGCCTCTGCCGGGTCCTACCGGAATTCCGCGGCTCTTTGCATAGTTTACAAAATCCCACACCACAAGGAAATACTCGCTGTAGCCCATGCTTTCGATGACGTCCAGCTCATAGTCCATACGTGAGACGTATTCCTCTTTCGGGTGAGAATCGG
>JAZUOC010000125.1:0-5761 GCA_045604465.1 Acutalibacteraceae bacterium | reverse complement strand
GAGCCGAAAATAACCGCAGGTCTCTTTCTTACCCTGTCGGCACCTTCCAGCATTAAAATATCGTCATTTGAATAATCGGATTTTTTAGCCATTATTTATCTTAATCCTTTCATCTGAAG
This sequence comes from Acutalibacteraceae bacterium, assembly GCA_045604465.1. Classification (GTDB taxonomy): domain Bacteria; phylum Bacillota; class Clostridia; order Oscillospirales; family Acutalibacteraceae; genus UBA6857. The sequence goes on along the minus strand of JAZUOC010000125.1, from coordinate 5,642 downwards.
CTCGGAATTATACACCAAATATTGTATAACTTTCTAAAAATAAACACAACAGTTATAATTTACACTATTTTTACGAAAAAATCAAGTCTTAGCCTCAACAAACCATTTTCCTTCATCTTCAAAAAGGTAAGTTCTTTTCCCCGAAACAGAAATTTCATATCTTATCCCTGTTCCGCCTACCTTGGTAGCATAGGCTCTCTGTACACCGTAAACCCTGTCGATTTCGAATTTTTTACCGTTTTCCCATATAACGGTAAGAGGAGTGACCGTACCCTCACTGTCTATACGGGCAACCACATCCACATAAACCTTTTTATTGCACATACTATCCCCTTCTTATCTGTACATCCTTTTGGGTAGAGGTATTTTATCCTTATTGTGACCCGGTATTTTATTTTCAGTTAAAAGACAGCAGTTGAAAACAGCTTTTTCTCCGAAGCGCCGTCTCAGCTCCATAATAGTATCGTCTATTTTCTGCTGTTTCTCGTGCTTTTTATAATCCGAATAAAGACTTAACTGCTCGGGTGCTTTTTCATCCTTAAGGTTAATCGCTCTTACGCTGACTGCCCTTACATCATAATTCCAGTTATAATTCTTTGAGAAAAGACTTACTGCTGTGTCAGCTATCTCTTTGGCAGACTGAGTAAGATAGGGTAAATCACGCTGAAACTGCCTCGTAACGAGCTTATTATCCTTTATTGCGATTTGTATCGCAGAAGCAGATAAAGAGGCCTTACGGAGCCTTTTAGACACATCCTGACTAAGAACAAGAAAAACCTTCCACACCTCATCGGTATTTACAAGGTCAGCTGTACATGTTATGCCGTGACCTATACTTTTTATAGGCGGACAGTAACCGTCAGGCGTAACTCTCGATGTGTCGAGACCGTTGGCAAAAGTCCACATCTCCTTGCCTGCTACACCGAAAACCTTAGCAAGCCATTCAGGAGATGTCATAGCAATATCACCTACCGTTTTTATGCCGTAGGAAGCGAGCTTTACTGCCGTTCTTCTGCCTACACCCATCATAGCTCCCGCTGATAAAGGCCATACTCTTTCTTTAAAATCATACTTCGAAATTTTATATACGCTGTCATTAGCAGCAAGGTCGCTCCCGAGCTTAGCGAAAATCTTATTATAAGATATACCTACCGAAACTGTAAGTCCCAGTTCTTTTTTAAAGCTTTCCCGTATTTCATCCACTATTCTTTCTGCTGAGCCGAAAAGCGTAATGCTGCCTGTAAGGTCACACCAGGCTTCATCCAGTCCCATAGGCTCTATTTTATCCGTATAACGGGCATATATATCGTGAGCAAGCGAAAAATATTTAAGATAATTTTCGAAATGAGGTCTGACAACGATAAGATCGGGACATTTGTTTTTAGCTTTCCATATAGGTTCACCTGTTTTCACTCCGTACACCTTTGCCTGTTCAGTTTTGGCCAGAATAATTCCGTGTCTGTCCTCCACGCTTCCGCCTACAGCTACAGGTTTACCCTTTAATTCAGGGTTCATACTGCATTCTATCGATGCATAGCAGGAATTCATGTCCGAATGAATTATAACTCTTTCCATCCCTATCCGCCTCACAACAGAACATTTGTTCGGTTATAATTATATAACACAATAACACATTTGTCAATAGAAAAACCCGTCAAAAAATGACGGGTAATAATTCAAAGTATAATACATATAAGTCCGCTGCAGCCTTCATTTATTACTCTCTCGAGCGTCTCCTGAAGCTTCATTCTGGCATCTGCAGGCATTCTGTAAAGCTTGTTATGAAGACCTTCATTTACGAGACTGTCCAGAGTTTTACCGAAGATGTTCGATTGCCAGATTTTCGACGGATCCTCTTCAAATTCCTTAAGAAGATACATAATCAGCTCTTCGGACTGACTTTCCGTTCCTACGATAGGTGCTACCTCTGTGTTTATATTCGCCTTAAGCATATGAATGGAGGGTGCAGAGGCCTTCAGTCTGACTCCGTATCTTCCGCCCTGCTTCATTATCTCAGGGTCCTCCAGAGTAAGCTCATTCATCGTCGGCATCACTATACCGTAGCCTGTAGCCTCTACTTCATCCAGAGCGGTACGGAATCTCTCCCAGTCCTTCTTCACCGATGAAAGCTCTAAAAGAGAATTCATAAGCTGATGTTCATTTTTTATGTCAAGACCTGTCTTTTCGCTGAGAACCGTATAAAACAAATCGGGAGAAATTTCTATTTTAATTCTCACAGAGCCCGTAGATAATTCGATACCATCTACACGGCAGCCTACAACAAAATCCGATTTTTCCATCTCTTTTTCGAAAGAAGCTGAATCCTTTACCTTTTTTACAGCTTTAGCAGAAGCAGAAATAGATGAATATAGTTTTTTCCGTATATCGTGCTCCTTTTCAAGTCCCGTAATCCATCGGGGAAAATCGATAAGCATTTCTTTTATAGGAAACTCATAAAGAAGCTCGGAAAAAATCCGGTTTATTTCCTCTACGCTCATTTTAAGACAGTTTACGGGAACTACACTTGCAGAATATTTTTTTCTTAATTCTTTTACAAGATTCCTGCATTCCTGTGACTCGGGATTACGGCTGTTAAGCACCACAATAAAAGGCTTATCAATACTCCTCAGCTCACTTATAACTCTTTCCTCAGCTACCGCATATTCTTCTCTGGGAATGTCACTTATGCTTCCGTCGGTGGTTACCACAAGACCGACCGTAGAGTGCTCCGTTATGACCTTATTGGTGCCTACCTCTGCCGCCATATTAAAAGGAACTTCCTCGTCAAACCACGGTGTTTTAACCATTCTCGGCATTTCATTTTCTATGTAACCTAAAGACGAAGGAACCACATATCCCACACAGTCAATCATTCTGACCTTAAGATTCATTGAATCTCCTATCCTGACCTCTGCCGCTTCTTCCGGAATGAATTTCGGCTCTGTGGTCATAATAGTTCTGCCTGAGGAAGACTGTGGAAGCTCATCCATAGCGCGCTCTTTTTTAGCATCATCTTCTATATTAGGTAACACAAACTCATCCATAAAACCTTTGATAAAGGTTGATTTGCCTGTGCGTACAGGGCCTACCACTCCGATATAAATATCTCCGCCTGTTCTTTTAGCTATGGATTCATATATACTTGTGTTCGTCATCTGCAAATCCTCTTTTCAATAATTCTTCATTGAAATACTATGCAGAAAAGCTTCGCTATATGTCACAGCTTTAAAACAAAAAAATCCCTCCTCATAACGAGAAGGGAAACAATTAAAAATCAAAGCATAAAGCTCTTTATGAAGAATAATCCGAGAGCAGCCATAAAAATGCAAAGACCGATCATAATTGAATTAAGAATATCTATTGACTTCTGCTCATAGCCATCCTTTTTAGCTTTATTGTACCACATCCAGGGAATAAACTGTAAAATAAAGAGTGCAGAAAGAAGCGCTGCGAAGAATTTCATACCCTTAGAAGCAACACTTGAATCCGATGACTTTGTTTTAACGATCTGAGCGGGAGCAACCTGCTGAATAATAGCCTGCTGTGCATACACGGGAGCCGACTGTGCATAGATAGGTGCTGACTGTGCATAGATAGGTGCTGCAGCATCGTCATAAACAGGTGCTTCGGATGCTACGGGAATAGTCTGCTGAGCTACGAAAGCAGGTGCAGAAGCGGGAGCTTCAGCTGCAGGGGCTTCGTCTGCAGGAGCCTGTGAGAAAATATCGTTATTCTGTTCTGCAGGTGCAGGAGTATCTTCTGCGGGGTTTTTCTGACCGCAGATAAAGCAAAAATCTGAATTGTCATCAATTACATTGCCACAAAATTTACAAACCATAATTAATCCTCCTAAGATTTATAAAGAGATTATATCACTAAAAAATTAGATTTACAAGAGTTTAATGAAACAAAATGTTCGATTTTTCAGTTCTTTATACATATTTTTAGTCTTTTTTCGGAAAAATACTACAAAATCCCAAAAAATCTGAGTGATAAAATGAAACTGTATATGTATATTTATGCCTTTCTTGCCGGAATTATTAATTCAGCCATAGGTGCAGGAGGCGGAATGGTTATCGTACCCTCTATGAAAAAGTACGGCCTCGGACAGAAAAAAGCACAGGCAACCACCCTCGCCGTGATACTGCCGCTGACAGTAATAAGTGCTGCCGTTTATGCCATAAACGGATTTTATTCTCCGGCAGATGCACTTAAATATATTCCCTTCGGCTTTACGGGAGCCGTTATCGGTGTAAAAATTACAGAGAAGGTAAAAAATAATTTTCTCAGAAAAACGTTCGCTGTATTTATGATATGGTCCGGAGTACGCATGATTTTCAGGTGAGCTTATGAATATTTTTACCGTAATAGCTTCTTTTGTATCGGGATTACTATGCTCAATGGGCTTCGGTGGCGGATCCGTGCTTATTATATTTCTGACATCCTTTCTTGACATCAACCAGAAAGAAGCACAGGGAATAAATCTCTTTTTCTTTATTCCCTGCGCTATATATTCTGTTTACAAATACTCAGAAAGCAATCTTATCGAAAAGAAAATTCTGAAGCCCTTCACTATTACAGGTCTGCTCGGAGTAGCTGTCGGCTACGGTGTTTTCAGCTTTATACCTACCGATTATTTATCGAAGGCCTTCGGCATTTTTCTTTTGGCTATGGGAATACGCGATTTATTTTCGAAAAAGTAAAAGGAACAGCATCACTGTTCCTTAACTTTTTTTATTTTGAGGCAAGATAGCTTTCGAGAATCATAACAGCCGAAACGGCATCAACTATCCCTTTTCTTTTATCGCCTCTTACATTTGTGACATTAAGAGCTTTGTGTGCAGAAACCGTAGTAAGTCTTTCATCCATCATTACTGTTTCGATACCCGTTTTCTCCGAAAGAGCAGCTGCAAATCTTTTACACTTTTCAGCTCTTTCACCGCTTGAGCCGTCCATATTTTTCGGAAGTCCCACCACGATCAGCTCGGGTTTATACTGACCAATTATCTTTTCAATCTCTGCGATCAGCTTAGGCTCATAGGACTGAGTAATAACAGTAACAGGCGAAGCTAAAATTTCCATTTTATCACATACGGCAATACCGGTTCTGACATCACCGTAATCTACCGAAAGAATAACCATAGCTTCTCCTTACTGCTCTACATCTACAAGCTTATTGTCTATAGCCTCTCTTACCTGGCTGAAGGTTTTAGACGAAAGACCCGAATGAATCTGACTGAAGATGTGTCTGAATATAGTTTTTGACGGGTTAGATGAGCCTGTACGAAGATCTGAACGGTAGTCGAAACCGTACCACACAGCAGTTACATACTGAGGAGTACCGCCGCAGTACCATTTATCGCAGTTATCAGAGGTGGTACCCGTTTTGGCAAAGGTCTGGAAGCCGCTGATTTTTGAGCCGTAAGCAGTACCGTAGCTTTCAGTTACAGCCTTAGTCATCATCGAAAGAAGCTCGGAAGCCGTATTTTTTGCGATAGCCTGCTCAGGCTTATTGTTCGTGTTATCGAGAAGTACATTACCGTTTCTGTCCGTTACCTTGTAATAGCTGTAGGGCTCGTAATATCTGCCGCCGTTACCGAATGTAGCAAAACCCGCCGCCATTTCGAGAGTGGTAACACCTG
>JAZUOC010000124.1:0-2033 GCA_045604465.1 Acutalibacteraceae bacterium | reverse complement strand
AAAGGGGGATTTTTTTATCTCCTTTATTTCACTGTGTGTTTGTTTTTGCAAAACTTGCATTTTTCCACAATTTAACATTTCCATATTCGGTTTGGGTTATGAAGTGAGGGCTGTCACACTTTCGTGCAACAGCCCCTTTTTCTTTGGTTTGACAAGGCGGAAGGACGAGAGAGGAGAACACAGAGAACCGTCCTCTGTGTTCACTGTTCATTTTCGTTAAGACGTCTGTAAATTCCGTTTTCCTTCGCCATAAGCTCATCGTGTGTACCCTGCTCCTCGATGCCCTTTTCCGTGAGAACGATTATGCGGGTGGCATTTCTTACCGTAGAAAGACGGTGTGCTATGGTAAAGGTAGTTCTGCCCTTCGTAAGCTCTGCGAGGGATTTTTTGATGTACTGCTCGCTTTCATTATCAAGAGCTGAGGTTGCCTCGTCGAGAATTACCACGGGGGGATTCTTCACGAAAACTCTCGCTATACTGATTCTCTGCTTCTGACCGCCCGAAAGCATTACACCTCTTTCGCCTACATAGGTATCATAGCCCTGCGGTAAGGACTCGATGAAATCGTGTGCACCTGCTCTTTTAGCGGCTTCGACTGCCTCTTCGCGTGTAGCTCCGTCTTTACCGTAGAGAATATTTTCGAGAACAGAGCCCGAGAAAAGATAAACGTCCTGCTGTACTACACCGATGGCTGAACGGAGAGATTCCAGAGTAAGTTCATTTATATTCCTTCCGTCGAGCCTTATTACACCGTCAGTAAGCTCATAGAAGCGTGAAAGCAGACTGCACAGTGTAGTCTTGCCGCTGCCGGAGGGACCTACTATAGCGATGTTTTCTCCTTTTTTCACCGAGAGATTAATATTAGCCAGAACATTACCCTTCTCACTGCTGTAGCTGAAGGTTACATCCTCGAAGTCAATATCACCCTTTACGTCGGTGATTTCGCCCGTGGCTTCATAACCCTTTTCCGAAGGTGTTTCGAGAATCTCTGCGAATCGCATTACACCCGTAACGCCCTTTTCGAACTGCTCGGTAAACTCGACTATACGCTTGATAGCAGAAATAAGCATACCGATGTAAAGAAGATATGCTGTCATATCGGCGGCAGTAATCTTACCGTTAATAAGAAATATACCGCCTAAAAGAATCATAATCAGGTACATAAGACCGTCAAACATTCTGACGACACTGTTAAGTCTTGCCATATATTTATAGGAAGCGGTCTGCACCTGTGAAAGTCTTTTGCTTTCTTTATTGAACTTGCTTCTTTCTATGCTTTCGTTACCGAAGGATTTTACTACTCTTATTCCTAAAAGTGTAGTTTCCGTCTGAGCATTAACGTCACCTGCTATTACCCGTCTTTCGGCGAAAACCTTTCTCATTTTACGTCGGAAATACATCGTTCCCCAGAAAATAAGAGGTATCACCACGAAAGTGGAAACCGTAAGCAGAGGATTAATGGTAGTCAGCACCGCAAAGGAAACAACCACCTTTATTCCTGCGATAAAGAACTCCTCAGGACAGTGATGGGAAAACTCTGCTATATCGAAAAGGTCAGTAGTTATTCTCGACATAAGCTGTCCGACCTTGGTTTTATCGAAATAGCTGAAGGGTGCCGTAAGAAGATGCGAGAACATATCCTCACGCATATCTCTTTCGATTTTTACACCCATTCCGTGGCCCACATAAATCATATAATAGCCTGCACACATATCGATTATCTTGAACACAGCATAAACCGCTGCCATAGACAGAATAAGCTCAAGAGTCAGCTTCGAAATGTCCGTAGTGGCTATGTTAGTAATTTCTCTGACCATCATCGGGAGGATAAGCTCTGCGCCTGTAGTAAGAGCAGCACAGAAAAGATCGAGAATGAGTACCTTTTTATGCTTTTTGAAGTAGGGTAAAAACCATTTTAACATTATGCCTTTGTTTTTCATTTAATCACCTGTTATTGTCAGTTTGCGGGGAGATATTTTTCCTTAAGAGCTTCGTATTCTTCATAAGCAGCCTTCATTTTAAGCATAGTTTCT
>JAZUOC010000123.1:0-9702 GCA_045604465.1 Acutalibacteraceae bacterium | reverse complement strand
ATGGCTACGATCCGACTTGTAGCCTGTACTTTCAGCGAATATATTTTCACTTACTCCGTTATCTATAAAAGCCTTGAGCATTTTCTGCTGATTATATTCTGTAATTCTGTCAATAGAATCAAACTCATTTTTTGCTGTTTCGAGAGCCTTTTCCGAAAGCTCTGTAACCTTACTGCTAAAAGTAAACATTTTTACTTCCTTTCAAAAAAAGATATATTTTCTTTAAAACTAAAGCCTATATGCTCGTAAAAGCCCTCCGCTTTTTTATTGAGAGCTATTACATATACGGTTTTATTTTCAGATTTTAATTCCTGTACGAGAGAAAGCACAGTCCTTTTTCCGAGACCCTTTTCTCTACAGTCAATATCGCATGCGACACCGCTGATTATGGCAGATGTATCCGTTTCCGCACTCGTAAGAGCACAGGACATCACCCTTCCGTCTTCGGTATATCCCTTAATCCGTGCTGAGCTCCTTCTATGACGAAAGGTAAAATCGGACAGAAAAGAAAGATAAGCCTCTTCGGTTTCCGAGAAAGAATCAGGTATGCTTCTGCTGATAAGTGAGTATGCACCTCGGTAATGCTCTTCCGATAAGTCCGAAAAAGTCTCACTGCTATAAGAACCGGAATATATATATGCCTTTTTAGTAACAGTATCATCATAACCTAGACTCAGCAAAGCTTCATTCGTACTGCAAAGAGACGAAAAGCCTGTCATATCAAGAAAGGTTCTGACATCCTCACTGTTTTCACCGAAGGAACCGATAAGAGTAATGCTGTCCTCAAATTTACAGATCACACCTTCGGTTCTTTCACCGTCAAGACATAACCATACCCAGAGAAAACCTCTGTCGAAACCGTAAGAATTAATCTGACACATTATCTTCGTTCCGAGAATACTACCGCGGCAAAAGACTGAAATCTCGCTTAAATCACTGCTGTCAGCTAATCTTATTCTGAGCATAATTCTTCGAAAGCAGCACTGCAAGCTCATAACAGGATTTCATATCTTCTCTGTCGGCTACAGAGGTAGCGGAATGGATATATCTGCAAGGAAGCGAAACGGCAACGGTATAAATTCCTCCGTTGCTTTTATGAATAGCACCTGCATCATTACCGCCTGCAACTGTAGTTTTAGTTTGGATTTTAATATTGTTTTCCTTCGCAAGCTTAAAAGCACCCTTAAACATATCTCTGTTATAAAAAGTTGATCTGTCCATAAAGGAAACGACGGCACCCCCACCCTGTCTGCAGACAGAATCCGACTCATCTACGAAAGCAACGTCGGCAGCCGTAGTAGCTTCGAGAATAATAGCATAGTCGGGCTTAACCGTAAATGCAGCGGCAGAAGCACCTCTGCATCCCACTTCCTCCTGTACGAGAAAAGCGAAATGAGTGTCGTATTCTAACTCACTGTCGATCATTTTAAGCATAATTGCACAGCCGAAGCGGTCATCTATAGCCTTGGCTTTAATCTTACTTTTTCCGAAAGGAACGAAATCAGATACGAAATGCACACTGTCACCGATTTCGATGTTCTTTTCTGCATCCTCTTTGTTCTTCGCACCGATATCTATATAAAGCTTATCGAGAGAAGGTGCAGTTGTTTCCTCTTCACCCTTACAGAGATGGATAGCCTTGCTACCTATGACACCTTTAACTCCCTTTTCGCCTACTGTTACAGCTTTTCCAAGAGTTACCTTGCTGTCTACACCGCCTACGTTGGTAAATTTAAGAAAGCCGTTATCGCAGATATATGTTACGATAAAGCCGACCTCATCCATATGTGCGGAAAGCATTACCTTTTTATCTGCGCGCTTCAGACCTTTTTTGAAGGCCAAAATATTTCCCATGGGATCAATTTCATATTCACATTTTCCGTTTATACGGGAAATCACATAATTTCTCACCTTATCCTCCCGGCCCGAAATTCCGTCAATAAGGCAAAGCTCCTTTAAGTAATCAAGCATTACACTCAGCCTCCTTTTTAAGAAGATATTCAGCAATTAATTCAGCTGAGTTTTCGATGTCGTCAAGATTGATAACCTCGATACCTGTGTGCATATAACGTAGGGGCACGGAAATAAGAGCGGTTTTTACACCCTTACCCGTATTGTTTATGGAGTCGGCATTTGTACCTGTGCGGCCGCCCATTACATCATGCTGATAAGGTATATCATTATCCTTACAGATATTTCTGAGCTCATCTGTAAGAGCCTTGTCAAGAGTGGGGCTTATTCCTATCGAAGGTCCCTTTCCGAGACCGATAGTCATCGTTTTATCAGTATAAGGATCGTCACCGAAGCCTACATCTACTGCTATTGCATAATCGGGTGCGGAAGTGAAGGAGCCTGTTTTCGCTCCGCTTCCTCCGGTTTCTTCCTGTACGCTGAAAAGAACGGTAAGAGTAAGATTATTGATTTTACCCTGTACCTTTTCCAGAGCACGCAGTATAACGGCAACTGAGCAGCGGTCATCAAAAGCACCCGATGAAATATTTCCGTTCAGAAGCTCGTGCTGACAGCATCTCAGAGTTATTCTGTCGCCGATTTCTACTTCCTTTTCCGCTTCATCCTTACTGAGACCTACATCGACAGCCATCTTTTTAATGTCTACTCCCGATTTTTTGTCCTCGGCAGTTAAAAGATGGGGAGGCGTGGAGCAGATAACTCCGAAGAGCTCTTCCTTACCGTGAACGGTAACCTCGCTTCCGATTAGTATGCGTTCATCCGGACCGCCGACTCTGTCGACGAGTAAAAAGCCTTTATCGTCTATACCTCTGACTACAAGTCCTATCTGATCAATGTGTGCGTCTAAAAGAATGTGTGTTTTACCGTTACCGAATCTCCCTATGACATTACCTAAAACGTCAGTTTCAGCATTCATATACTTTTCGAGTTCAGATTTTGCAAACAGCGCTGCTGCTGTTTCGTCACCGGATGTGCCGTTCTTTTCCGCAAGATCAAAACACAGCTTTTTCAAATCCACGAAACACTACCTCCATCATAAATTATAATCTTAATAATTATATCCTAATCAGATATAAAAATCAATATAAATACAAATAAAAACAGGTATTTTAAAGGCTTGAACCCTAAAATACCTGTCTTGATTTCAATGACAGAGTGTCTTATTCGGTTTCGCGAACACTTCTGCCGCAATCATGGAATAAGAGCGATACACACCAGATTGCCGCGAGAGCGATTACGGTATAAATAATCCGTGCTATTATCGAGCTCTGACTGCCGAAAATCCACGCAACCAGGTCGAACTGGAAAATACCGATAAGTCCCCAATTGACACCACCGATTATTGTAAGTATCAACGCGATTTTGTCAAGCATCTTTTCTCAACTCCTTTTAAAAGTATTTTTACCCGAAAAAAGATGCTTATACATTAAAATTCTGAAATCATTATGCAGCTTCCCATTATATTTCTGTGAAGCTTAAAATTATTTTTTTTGTAAAATTTTATGGCGAGCTTATTTCCCGCTCCGCAGGAAAGCATGATACTGTTAATACCCTTGCTTTTAAGATGGGATTTCAGCTCGTTCATAAGAGCGGTTCCGGTTCCCTTGCCCTGACATTCACTTAAAATGTCGATGTGAAGGTGAGCCTTGTACTTTTTTGAGAAAAGCTTATGAACCCCGATTTCACCGAGTGCCATGGTATAATATTTAAAGCCTAACTTTTTTATTCTCGGTAAATAAGCTTTTTTGAACACAGATAAATATCTGTCAAAATTCTCGGAGCAGAGAATGTATCCTACTGCCTCATCATTATCATTCACCGCTACAAAAACATTTTCCGGCTCGACCTCTGAATAGTAATCGTTATACATTAGAAAGAGAAATTCTCTGTCCTTTTCCGTTTCGGTAGGAAGTCCGGATGTCTCAATGCAGATTTTTCTGAGATTTTCCTTGTCTTTATTTTCGAATTTTCTGATATTATTCATATTAAATCATCTCCAGAGCTCTTTTGATGAGGAGGAAACACCTAATGCACCGCTTTCAAGTGCCGTTTTTACCTCTTCCTCACAGCTGATAAGTCCGCCGACTATAACAGGCACGTCAAGTGAGTCACTCATCAGCTTGGTTATACGGGGCATAATTCCGGGCATTATTTCGACTGCATCGGGATTAATGGTCTGTGAAGCTTTGATTGCAGTGCCGATGGAAAGAGAATCGATGATAAACACTCTCTGTACGGTAAGCAAGCCGAGCGCCTTGGCGGCCTTAAGAAGGCTGTTTTTAGTGGAAATAATGCCGTCGGGCTTAATTTCTTCACTGATAAATTTAAGTGCTACACTGTCACGTGAAAAGCCTTCCACGAGATCGACGTGAATAAAAATAATCTTCTTCTTTTTCTTTGCTTTTTCTACCGATTCCTTTATATTGAAGATAGAGCCGCAGAGGAGAAAGATAATCTCGCACTCAGACTCTAAAGCAGCGTCAAGGTCAGCAATATTTTTTACGCCGGCGATTATGGACTTCCCGGCCATACAGCTTTCGAAAATATTTTTCACTTTTTCTCCTCCTTATGCCAGAGATTTTTCGATTAGTCTCCTCAGCTCATCAGTTCCGTCACCCTTCAAAGCCGAAAAAGGCACTACGCTGATGTTTCCGTACTTCGAAAGAATACCACAGATAGCTTCAAGCTGATTCATTCTTTCGTTTTTATTCAGCTTATCGCATTTCGTCAGAGCGACGATGAAGGGTATTCCGTTCGCGTTCATATATTCTATCATATCGAGATCCTGGTCCGACGGCTTATGACGCATATCAATAAGCTGAACCACAAGACGGATGTCTCTTCCCGAGGAAAAATAAGTTTCCATAAGCTCAGCCCAGCGAAGCTTTTCACTGTGTGATACCTTAGCGTAACCGTAACCGGGCAGATCAACGAATCTGCAGCTGTCGAGCTTAAAAAAGTTAATTGTAACGGTTTTACCGGGCATCGAGCTTACACGTGCTATACTTTTTCTTCCTAAAATCTTATTAAGCAAGGAGCTCTTTCCTACATTTGACTTTCCCGAAAAAGCGATTTCCGGAAGATCAGAAGGCCTGAGCTGTGCAGCAACTCCGAAAGAGGTCTCAAAAACTGCATTATCGTATCTCATCGACTTCACCTCTCCTGTTTTTTATTATAACATCGTGAGGTGAAAACTTTACACTTCTTTTAGCGTCAGTGAAAGCTGCACCCTTTATAGCGTTAGTAAATACATCGTCAAGTCGGCTTACACCGATAAACTCGATGTTTTCTTTAATTACATCATCTATTTCCCAAAGGTCACTGAGATTATCTACGGGTATGATTATTTTCTTCACCCCTGCCTTATATGCAGCCATCGATTTTTCCTTAAGCCCGCCGATGGCAAGAACTCTGCCTGTAAGCGTTATTTCACCGGTCATAGCCACCTTTCTGTCCACAGGCTTACCTGTAAGAACCGAAAGCAGAGCCGTAGCGATAGTAACACCTGCAGAGGGACCGTCTTTAGGAACAGCACCCTGGGGTACGTGGATGTGAATATTCTTTTTAGCGAAATGTGAGCCTTCTATTCCGTATTTATCAGCCGTGCTTTTAATATAACTGAGAGCAGCTTTTGCAGATTCCTTCATAACATCACCGAGTGAACCTGTAAGCTCAAGCTGACCGTTTCCGTCCATGGTTACTGCTTCTACCTGAAGCATTTCTCCGCCTACACTTGTCCATGCCAGTCCGTTTACGATACCGACAGCATCTTTAGAGAGAAGCTTATCTTTTTTATATTTTTCGGGACCGAGAAACTCTTTTACGGTTTCACAGCTGACTGAAACTCTTTTTGTATCCTCTCTGTCGAGTCTGACAGCGGCCTTACGGCAGATTTTTGCTATAGTCTGCTCGAGTCGTCTGACACCGGCCTCACGGGTATATGAATCTATTATCATCTTTATCGCACTGTCATTGAAGCGGATATCGTTTCCGTTGAGTCCGTGAAGAGCGATCTGCTTTTTGATAAGATGATTTTTGGCTATATGAAATTTTTCCTCAGGTGTGTAGCTCGTAAGCTCGATTATTTCCATTCTGTCATAAAGAGGCTGAGGAATAGTCGAAGCATCATTAGCAGTAGTTATAAAAAGAACCTTACTGAGGTCAACGGGAAACTCCATATAATTATCTCTGAAGCTGAAATTCTGCTCGGGATCAAGCACCTCGAGCAAAGCAGATGCAGGATCACCCTTATAATCCTTACCGAGCTTATCAATCTCATCTAAAAGAATTATCGGATTAAAGGTTTTCGCCTGAACGAGTGAATTCACTATTCTTCCGGGCATAGCACCTATATAGGTCTTTCTGTGACCTCTGATTTCAGCCTCATCGCTCAAGCCGCCGAGTGAAAGACGCACATATTTTCTGTCCATAGCCTTCGCTACGGAGCGTACCACTGAGGTTTTACCTACTCCCGGCGGGCCGACGAGACAGATTATACTGCCCTTCTGATTTTCGGTACGGCTTCTGACTGCGAGCATTTCTATAAAACGCTCTTTGACCTTACTGAGTCCGTAATGATCATCATCGAGAATTTCAGATGCTCTCCCAAGCTCGAGATTATCCTGCGTGTAAGAGCCGAAGGGCAGATTCAGAGCTGTATCAAGGTAGCTTCGGACGATGGATGCATCAGCACCGCCGTTCTGAAGCTTAGAAAGCTTATCACATTCCGAGGAAAGCTTTTCACGGATTTCGTCACTGCAGGAAAGAGCAGCTATTTTTTCCCTGTATTTCTGAATTTCAGTGAGCGAATCCTCGTGCTCTCCGAGCTCCTCCGAAATGGTCTTAATCTTTTCACGCAGATAATACTCACGCTGATTCTTTTCCATCTGTGAGTCGACCTTGTCCTCAATGTCATTCTCTATTCTGAGTACGTTTACCTCATTTACGAGCATGGCATAAAGCTTATAAAGTCTCGTGACAGGATTAAGCTCCTCGAGAAGCTCCTGACGCTGCTTGAAATTATGAATGGTGTTACCTGCGATAATGTCAGCTATCTCGGAAGGATTCTCGGAGAAGAAAACTCTCGCAGCTATATCCTCCACATCTCTTGCCATAATCTGCAGATATTCGTCGAAGGCATCCTTAACCTTACGGATAAGCGCTTCTGTTTCGGTTACGTCGAAGTTTTTAATAGATTTACTTTTCTTTTCTCTGACATTGGCAGTGATATAAGGCGAAAATCCGACATAATCATCTGTAACAGCTCTGCTTATACCTTCTACCACGACACGCATAAAATCAGATTCGGGTGCTTTTATAACCTGCTTTACAGATGCGATTACACCCATTTCATATAAATCGTCCTGAAGCGGATCGGCTACGGTAATATCCTTCTGTGTCACCAGAAAGAGCTTCTGTTCTCCGTTCATAGCCTCTTTTATCGCTTCTATGGATTTCTTTCTGCCCACGTCGAAATGAAGACGCATACCGGGAAAAACTACTATCCCTCTCAATGCGACAGTGGGTAAATTTTTATATACTACATTTATTGCCATTTAATCAATTCCTTTAGTTTATATATAATCATCCGAGTAATTATACATCAATACTTTATTTAAATCAACATAAATTCTTTGAATTTTTTTAATTAAGAGCAGCAGAAATTCCGTCAAGATTTCTTTCCATCAGCTCAATATATCCGACACCGTTGATGTAATCCTCAGCGGAAACTATATGACAGGAGTATAATGTCAGTATCTCAGCACCTGTGGCTTCAGACAGGGTTTCGGCTACCTTGCCTGCACCTAAGTCCACCTTGAAAACTACGGGTATCTGATTTTCCTTTACCTTATCAATAAGTGATGCAATGGTTACGGGATTAGCTTCTGTCTGTGCTGAGCATCCCGGGAACGCCGAGTGATACTCGATACCGTACCTCTCGGTAAGATACCTCAGCGGAAATCTGTCACCAATGATAATTAAATTATTCTTACTGCTTTCTACAGCTTCACTGAATCTTCTGTCGAGTACTTCAAGCTTTTTTATATAGTTATCGGTATTTTTTCTGAAATAAGCCGCATCGTTTACGTCGGCTTCTATGACAGCTTCACATATTTTCTCGGTTATTTTTATCGCATTATAAGGCGATGTCCACACATGCTCATCATATTCGGCTTCGCTGTAATTTTCTTCGTGGTTATGTTCTTCTTCACTGTGTTCATCATGAGCTTCTTCGAAAAGCTCGACAGCTTCCATCATCCTTACAGTCTGAATTTCATCACCCAAAGAATCGAGTATAGTTTCCACCCATTTTTCGGATTCACCGCCGCCATACACGAATACATCGCACTCTCTGATTTTCATTATGTCTGAAGGTGTAGGCTCATAGGTGTGGCTTTCCTCTCCGGGAGAAAGCAGCATAGTTACCTCACCTTTCTCACCGACTACATTCTTCGCGAAATCATACTGAGCAAAGGCAGTCGTCACTACCGAAAGCTTTTGGTTATCCGTGGTGCTCACAGGTGCTCCTGCTGCCATAATCAGAATATATACCAGTGAGAAGGTAACAGCAGCAGCCTTCGAAAGGATTTTGGCGAGTGCTTTTCTTCCGCCGAAATTTTTAGTCCTTAAAGCTTTTACGGCAGAAAAAGCCGCAAACAGATAAATATTAAAGCAAACCACCGAGGCACCTGTAGGGGCTTCATATTTTACCGAAAGAAGCAAGCCTGAAATAAAACAGAAAACCGATACAAGAGTACTCGAAATTATTACCTTTCTGAAGCTTTTACATATCCTCATGGATGTCACTGTAGGGAAAATTATCAGCGAAGAAATTAGGAGAGCTCCCATCATACGCATACCTACCACTATCGTAACAGCGGTAAGTGCAGATATCAGCATATTGTAAAGAGAGGTTTTTGTGCCTGTAGCCTTGGCGAAGCTTTCGTCAAAGGTTACAGCGAATATTTCGTTATAAAAAATCACAAAAAGAGTTATAACTATCACTGACAGAACCGCACTTAAAATAACATCGTTTCTCGTCATCGTGAGAATACTGCCGAACATATAGTTATAAATGTCTATGTTCATTCCCGTAGTGAGAGAGGTTGCCATAACACCTACAGCGAGAGCTCCGGTAGAAATCAGTGCTATCGCGGCATCACCTTTAATTTTTCCGTTTTCGTTCATTTTAAGAAGAAGGAAGGCAGAAAAAACTACTATCGGCAAAGCAAAATAAAGCGGTGCAAGATTTGCGGCACAGGCAATCGCCATAGCTCCGAAGGCTACGTGAGAGAGACCGTCTCCTATCATAGAAAATTTTTTAAGAACCAGACTTACACCCAAAAGAGCAGAGCAGAGGGAAACCAGAATGCCGACAATCAATGCACGAATGAGAAAATTCTGGGTAAAGATAATGCTTAACACTTCATTCATCTTAACCTTCACCTCCGAATTTTCTGTAAATATCTGACTCAAGATATTCCTTGACCGTGCCGAAAAAGCTGTCGGTTTTATTAAGATGGAGTATATGATCGGCATTAGCCACCGATGCGTGTAAATCGTGAGAGACCATAACGATCGTAACTCCGAGCTCTTTATTTATTCTTCTGATAAGATTATACATATCCATAGTAACGATAGGGTCGAGACCTGTTACCGGTTCATCAAGCAGAAGCATCTTTTTTCCCGCACAGAGCGCCCTTGCAAGAAGAACTCTCTGCTGCTGACCGC
>JAZUOC010000122.1:0-4491 GCA_045604465.1 Acutalibacteraceae bacterium | reverse complement strand
ACCGCTTGGCCTCCGACTTCATACAGTAGCACACATTCTGTGCAGACCCTGTACCTACCGTTATGATTCCGATTCTTACGTTATTCTTTTTGCAGAATGAATCAAAATCATTCATCGGCAAAATCTCAATAGAGCGGTTGTATTTAATCGGGATTGGGTTGCAATCAAATGCGGCTATGATTTTTACACCGTAATCTTCAAAATCGTCAAATTCAAGAAGAGCTTTTCCGAGCTTTCCTGCTCCGACAAGAACGGCATTTGTCATATCACCCTGACCGAGATGAGCTTCTATGCTCTTTATCAGGTCAACCGTCTTATATCCGACCTTGGGCTTTCCTGCGCCGCTTACAATGCTTAAATCCTTTCGCACGAGAACTTCGCCGAGAGAAAGCTTTTTGGCAATCACGGTTGCGGAAATATACGGAACATCGTCAGCCGACAGTTCTCGCAGAAACTGAAGATAATGCGGAAGTCTGCCCAATGTAGCTTTAGTCATTTCTGCTTTTTCCACCGTAATTCCTCCTCTCTCTTTGGACCGTAGTTATCTTAACAAAACTTAAAGGAGTTGGGAATTATTAAAATGTTCAATCGGTATTATCAATATCGATAACCCTCGTATCGATATAAAAAAATCAAGACCCGTCCTTTACAGACGAGTCTTTGATTTTTCGTTATTAATATGTTTTCGTTTTGATTGACAAAGAGCCGTTATAAACTTTTTATCAAGCTCCGAAAACTTGTAGCCATCTTTATAAATGAGCACATCTTTATATACTTTGTTATTATCAACACACTTTCTCTGAACAAGATTATATCGTTCAAGTGTTTCAACAGGTACGGGAGAAACCCACATAAATGTTTCAGGATTCTGTGAAAGCAAATCAAACTGACTTGCTCTTTCAAAAATGAAAATCCTGCGGTCAATGTTATCGGGAAGCTCTGATTTGACAACCTTTGAAAGCGGAAGCGACGGCACATACGGGTCAGCGTGTGCAATTTCAATATAGTCTGTCAAATCATCAAAAGTGATTTCTTCTTTCTTCGCAAGCGGATTATCGGCACTCATAATCAGACAATAAGAAAACTCTGTAACCATTTCGTAGCTGAGTGCCTTCTCTTCAAGCATTGATTTAAAATATTTGTCAAAATTCTCGGCATATCTGATAATTCCGAGTTTGTAATCATGATTCAGAATATTATTTATTGTACGTTGTGAATTTGTCTCTTTATAAAAAATATCACAGGCGTCTTTGGAAAGCATTTTTGAAAACTCTGTAAAAGCATCTGAAATATAGCTTGCTCTCGGAACGGAAACAGAAAACTTCTGCTTCTTTACCTGACCGCTTTTGTACATATTCTCAACTTGGTCAATTTGTTTAAGAATATCTTTTGCGTAATTTATAAACTCTTCACCTTCCGGAGTGAGTACCATTCCTTTTGCTGTACGATCAAAAACTGTTATACCCAAATCAGCTTCGAGTTCTTTAATAGAACGGCTTATGTTCGGCAAAGCCACATAAAGACTTTCTGCCGCCTTGTTGAGCGAACCAACCTTCGCAACCTCAACGGCATACTTCATATGCAGTATATTCATTTATCTCACCTCTGATACTCAAAAGGATTTATAAATATACATCCATTATACAATGGAATTCAAATTTTTCAAGTCCCATATCGAAATAAAGACACTTCTCCCCTGTTGTTATTTTGAAATATAAAAATGATGTTTTGTGCGCTATAGACTGACATAATTCTTAATTCGCGTAAAACTTCGTGCGCTATAGAACGTGACGTGAAGCAAATAAATGTTTTAGAATATTGATACACCAAATCTTTTGGAAAGGAGGACAAGCCAATGAGCTTCATTGAAGAGTTCTACTATGGCAACATAGACCCGCAGTTGCGAAATGTTAAAGAAAACGCCTCATTTAAGCAAGATATGGGTTCACTATGTAAGATTGAGAATTCATTGCGAGATCGGCTTACAGACGAAGAAAAAGAGCTTTTTATTGAATATGTAAACCTTTGGGGCATTATCTGCGTAGATTTGGAACTGTGTAGTTACAAAGAAGGCTTTAGACATGGTGCTAAATTTGCCTGTGATGTTTTCAGCTGATACAAAAAATCAAGAACAGAAAAATCCAAAAAAAAATCAAACAGTTTGCCGAACTGTAAAAAACGGTAAATATAAAGTTAGCCGATAACTATAAATCGGCATACCTTTAAATATTTAAATACAAGCTTCTTGGGTAAAGTGTGAGTATTTGTGAGTAAAGGTGAGTAAAAGTGAGTAAAAGTGAGTAAATTGTGAGTAAAATGCGTGTAAATCGTGAGAAAAACGTGAGAAATTTTGAGAAAAACCTCACTTTTATTGCTAAAACAGCAATAAAAAACGGCTGTTTTAACGACAAAAACGAAAAAGAAAAAGCCCCACAAACGGCTCTGTAGAGCCATTCCTGAGACTTTTTGGTTCTTGGAGGCGCCACCCAGATTTGAACTGGGGGATCAGAGTTTTGCAGTTTCATTTCGAGGGGCTATAATCGTTGATATAGAGCCATTTTTAGAGGTGGGCATTTTAAAAAAGTCGGAAAAAGTCGGAAAAAATGCCTCAAATAATTATTGTACTTTTGCCTTTTTGAGCTTGGACGGTAATTCAAAATAAGGAGCAAGTAAAATTGACAAACACTGAAAAACAGACCGACCAAATAAGTTCAATTAACATTTATCAGACAGCCGATGCTTTGTACTGGAAAGCCGATGTAGGATATTACATAAACGGCAAAAGAAATCAGAAGAAATTTGCTGCCAAAAGCAAAGAGATTATTGAAGAAAAGATAGAACAATTCAAAGCTGATATATTTTTCAACAAGCTTATACTCCTATCCCCTGATATTAAGTTTGAACATTTTACAGTCGCTTGGCTGTATAACATAAAGAGATATAAAGTAAAGCAAAGCACATTAAACGGCTGTTTAAGAAATCTGAAGAATAATCTTAACCCTTACATCGGTCATATTCCGATGAACAGGATTAAATACACAGATATCCAGAACACCATTAACACCCTTTTGGGTAACGGCTACGCATACTCAACTATTAAGCAAATATATTCAATTATATCAGGCAGCATGAGATACTACCGTATGTTAACCGAACAGGCATACAACCCGTGTGAAGGGATAGAGCTGCCAAGAAATATCAAGCGGAATAAAGATATCTTGTATTACCGTTACGAAGAAAGAAGAATTATAGAAAGAGCCGCTTTTTTACTTGATAAAAACGGCGAATACATTTATCGGTACGGCCCTGCCATTGTACTGATGATGTATACGGGAATGAGAATCTGTGAAGCTACGGCACTTACTTGGCAGGACATAGACTTTAAAGAAAAGCTTATTGACATCAACAAAAGCACAATATCAGTAAACGAAAACGGTAAGACCGTTCTGCAAACTCAATACGGAAGTAAAACATCGTGCAGCTTAAGGAACATTCCGATGACAACAAAGGCACGGTGGTGCCTTTTTGAACTGAAGAAGCTGGCTGACGGAAGCAGATATGTCATAACCACACCTGAAGGTAATCAGGCAAATATACAACAAATAAACAACTGTCTGACTGCGTTATTGAGAGATGCAAACATAATCGAAAAAGACCAGAGGCGTGGTTCACACAGTTTACGGCACACCTTTGCCAGCATGCTTTTTGAAAACGGCTGTAACAGCAAAATCATTTCCGAACTATTAGGTCACAGTAGTGTACGCTTCACTGAAAACACCTATATTCATGTGATTAACAAACAGAAAGCTAAAGCAATTAACGATTTGGACAAGTATTGTATTTAGTTAAAGAATCAGAGGTGAACTTAATCTTGGGTAACAGAATTAAAACTGAAAAGACCGTTGACCATATAGCATCATACAAACCTTATTACAGTGAAAAACAAGATTTATGGAAAAGCGAATTGAGCTATTATGTCAATGGTAAGCGATACAGAAAGAATTTTTGCGGAAAGACAAAAGAAATCCTTTTAAAGAGAATAGAAGCTTTTAAAAATGAGTTTTATCTTATAGGAAATGTTGATTCCGATTTAAGGTTTGACAACTTTGCTATGAACTGGATGCTGACAAGAGAAAAATTAAGGCTCAAACCTGCTACATACCACACTAAATTAAAGACATTAACAAGATATGTAATACCTGCAATCGGTCATATACCGATAAACAGACTAAAATACCAAGATATTCAGAATATGGTCAACGATTTGACTAACAGAGGTCTCTCCTATTCTACTATCAAGAAAGCCTACGAAGTGATAACAGGCTGCCACAGGTATTACCGGGTAATTTCCGGTCAGAGCTTTAACCCGACGGAAGGTATTGAATTACCGCAGAACATAAAACCAGATTTAGCCGAACACAACTACTTCACCTTTGAAGAAAGGCAGAAGCTTGAAAATGAATTATCCCGGAGATACCGTAACGGTGCACC
>JAZUOC010000121.1:0-3936 GCA_045604465.1 Acutalibacteraceae bacterium | reverse complement strand
CAACGGTTACCGTGAAGCCAAGGAGTGAACATTACACCGTTCGAGCCTGCGGGCACCTTTTCGATAACTGATGAAAGGTACTGATAAAGGTTAGTGAATTCGCTTTCCATATCCTCGGATACGTCTGTCTTTTTAAGATAGATACCGATTTCATCGAGTGCAAGGTGGTTCTTTACCCATTCGAGACACTTACCTGCAGTTTCGAGCTCTGCGAAGTAGTTATAATAACCGGGACGTGCGCCTACTACTGCGGCAATCATAGCCGAAGCATCAACGATACTCTTGTCTACAACGGTGGAAACCCAGCCTGAGGTACCCATGTAAACGTGAGTTTCATTATTATTAACTGCACCTGCGCCTACGCCGATAAGAGAAGCATCCATACCGCCGCCGAAGACGAGAGTTCCCTCTTTGAGTCCTAACTCCTCAGCTGCCTTGGCTGTAAGACCGCCTACTGCATCGGTGGATTTGATAATTTCGGGAAGATGATCCATATTTACCTTGAGGATTTTGCAGACCTCAGGACTCCATTTCTTTTTATGTATGTCGAAAAGAAGGGTACCGAAGGCAGAGTCCTCTGTCATAACGAACTTATCTGTCATACGTGCGATAAGTGCTTCCTTAACATCGAGCCATTTGTAAACCTTTTCGAAGTTATCCGACTCATTATTCTTAACCCAGTTATACTTAAAGACAGGGTCCTTTACCGAAGCGGCTACTGCACCTGTTTTAGCGAGAGAAACCAGAAGCTTCGGAAGAGAAGCGCCTGCGATCTGATGAAGGAAACCGTGGTCCATAAGCTCCTTCTGTTCCTTTCTTGCTCTCTGATCCATATAGCTGAAGGCACGGCGTACGTGTCTGCCCTCTTTATTGACGAGAACGAGTCCCTGTGCCTGTGAGCAGAAGGAAATACCGTCAACCTGTTCAGGCTTTACGTCAGTTTTTGAGAAAACCGCTTTAGTGGTATTTCTCATAGCCTCCCACCATTCATCGGGATCCTGTTCAGCGCCGCCGTCGGGCATAATGTAAAGATTATAGCCTTCGTTAGCGTCTGAGAGAAGCTTGATAGAGTCACCGATTTCAAAGAGACAGGTTTTTACGCCTGTGGTGCCGATGTCGTAAGCAAGTGCGTATTTCATATTTATAACATCCTTTCAGGAATTATTTATGCTTTTAATGCCGCCTTGACAAAGCGGAGAATGTTCCCGATGACTACCTCATCCTTTTCGAATATATCGTCACCGGAGTAAATTTTAAAGCGCTCCTTATAATAATCACAGGCGTAGGTAAACTGAATGTTCATCAGAATATTATCCACCAGATAAGCCGCCATACCCATATCTATATCCTTACGGATCTCTCCGTTGGCCTGCCCCTCAGCTATAACTCTTTTATAGGCCTCACAGGCGATGCTTTCCATCTGCGTCGCCACAGTTTTCGCTACAGCGGAATTAGTCTGACTGGTCACTACATTGTAAAGCTTTATGAGAATATTATCGTTACGTGAGGACTCGATAGCGATTCTGATGAGCTTCTCGAACTTTTCCATAATAGGAGCATCCCCGACGATAACATCTTCCATAACCGCCTCTAAATTCTGTATGCCGTAATTCACACTGGTCAGGAACAGATCCGTTTTAGTATCGAAATACTTATAAAGCGAGCCTACACTGACCTGTGCTTTTTTCGCTATGATATTTATGTTAGCATTTTCGAACCCGTTACAGGCAAATTCGTTAATCGCCACTGTCAGTATTTTATTTCTCTTTTCAGGAGAAATATTATTGAATGTCGGCTTACAGCAAAAGTCAAAGGCTCCCATAGTCACTCCGTATTTTATTATACAATATTACGTATATTGTATCAATTTTACCGAAAAAAAGCAAGTATAAAATAAGGGGTGAAAACTATGCAAGTTGCATAAAGGAAGGAATGAGGGATGAGGGTATAACAATGCGGAATTGCAGAAAAGACTTCAAAAGAGCAAAGAGAAGAACTAGGATTATTAGTTCCGCTTTTTATTATAGGTGCCATTGCAATAACAATAATTGTGCTGTTAATTTGGTTTTTAGCAATCAAAGTTTACAAAAAGAAAAACAAGGAAGATCAAACCAAAACAGAAAAATACATTTCAGGTATTTATGCCTATATCCCATTTTATACCAATATATATAATGAGTATACAAACAAAGCAACTATTTTATGCCAACAGTATAATATCCACAAAAACCTTTCTCATATCGACATTTTAAGATATGTTCGCAAACAACTTTCAAGTTATCCTACAATGTCTCTGCAAAAAGCTGTTGACGATTATTATAAGATCCAACACCGTGAAATGATAATCAGTGAAATGGAAAAGCAAAGAAGCGTTTTAACAGACATACAAAAAGAAAACCGTGAGTTTTATGCTTCTGCTTTAGATGAATTGGAAAGAGGAAATCAAATAGCAAGAGATATCAGAGAATCTGTAGATTATATCCGATATTGGAAATAACTTATTGAAAGGAAAGAAAAAATGAAATGTAAAAAATGTGGTCAAATATTACCGATAGGAGCAGGCGTATGTGCTTTTTGCGGTACAGAAGCAGATAATTACAATGAAGTAATGAACGACAATATCGAGCGTTTCGGTATGCAAAAATGTGAAAACTGTGGTTACATAGGTGATACTATACCCGAAAAAATGTTAAGGAAAAAAGATTGGATAATTTTGATTCTATCTTTTACATCAGGGTTGTGGATATTTTATCTTCTTTACATTTATTTCAAACTAGGTGACGTTTCTAAAAGAAACTCCATTTGTCCTTCTTGCGGGGAGGTTGTCAAATATTATATTGATAACAGAACAATGCAGGAGATATTTAGTGATGACGCAAAAACCAATCAAATCAAAAGTGGAGTAACCGCAGTTATAAAAAATCCTGAAGTAAGAAAAAGTGTAAAAGATCTTAAGAAGAGTGTTAAAGATTTACATGATACATTTTAAATGATTAATAGTACCTCTCAAAACTGAGGGGTACTATTTGTATTATGTAAAAGCAAATCAACCCCTCCGTCTTTGCAAAGCAAATGCACCTCCCCTACTTATACAAGGAAGGCTTACTTTTTGGCTCCTTCATCGAAGAAGCTGTCACGAAGCGACAGAGGAAGTGTCAACTTTTCACTTGACTTGTCTCACTTAATAATATATACTATTAATAATATATCTTGCCCTCGGCAGATAACAAGGAGGAAAACATTATGGCATATTTAAGCGATATTGAAATTGCTCAGCAGTGTAAAATGAAGCACATAACAGAAATAGCAAAGAAAGCCGAAGTAGACGAAAAGTACATCGAACAGTACGGCAACTACAAGGCAAAGATTGACCTTTCCCTTTTAAACGATGCTAAAGATAAAAAAGACGGTAAGCTCGTACTTGTTACCGCCATCACCCCCACCCCTGCAGGTGAGGGCAAGACAACAACAACCATCGGTCTTGCCGACGGTATGAAGAGAATAGGTAAAAAGGTTACCGTAGCTCTCCGTGAGCCCTCACTCGGTCCTGTTTTCGGTGTCAAGGGCGGTGCCGCAGGCGGCGGATATGCTCAGGTAGTTCCCATGGAGGACATCAACCTTCATTTCACAGGTGACTTCCACGCCATCACAAGTGCAAACAATCTCCTCGCCGCTATGCTCGACAACCACATTCAGCAGGGTAACGCTCTGGGCATCGATGTGAGAAGAATTACCTGGAAGCGCTGTGTAGATATGAACGACAGACAGCTCCGCTTCATCACCGACGGTCTCGGCGGCAGAATCAACGGAACTCCCCGTGAGGACGGCTTCGACATCACCGTGGCAAGTGAGGTTATGGCTGTTTTATGTCTTGCCTCATCGGTAACAGACCTTAAGGAAAGACTTTCCCGAATCATCGTCGGCTATAACTATAAG
>JAZUOC010000120.1:0-9157 GCA_045604465.1 Acutalibacteraceae bacterium | reverse complement strand
GTGAAGGGCTTTATGAATACAGATTTATTTCATGTTTCTTTCGTAAGATTCGATCATCTTTTTAACCATCTGACCGCCGACGCTGCCGGCTTCACGTGATGTGAGGTGACCGTTGTAACCCTGCTTAAGGTCTACACCTACTTCAGCTGCTGCTTCCATCTTAAATCTGTCAAGAGCATCTCTTGCTTCGGGTACCATACCCTTAGATGAACCGCTTCTGGACATACATTTCACTCTCCTTCTGAATACTTTTTGCGTTTGCAAATATATTTTGTGTTTATCGGTCAAATATATTAATGTAACTATTTGGAAAATAAAATATGCAAAAGTATAAAAAATTATGTATATTTTTCCGAAAAACTTGCATATTTTTTCTTTTTGCTGTATAATACTAAAAATTCAATTATGAGAGGTCCATATGAGCGGTCAAAGATTAATAGATATGCATGTTCATTCTGATAATTCCCCTGACGGAAAGCATTCCCCCATGTATATATGTGAATGTGCAGTAAAAAACAAATTGGGGGCAATTGCCATAACTGACCACTGTGAGGTTGATACCTTTTTTGAAGAAAGATATAATAATATGGTTTTTCATTCTTTCTTTGAAACGAGTAAGGCAAGATCAGCTTTCGAGGGCGAACTGCTTGTGCTTATCGGTCTTGAAATCGGTCAGCCCCTCAGTGACATAGAGCTTGCAGATAAAATAGTAAATAACCACAGCTATGATTATGTTTTAGGAAGCATCCACACTCCTGAGGGCTTTACACAGGACATAAAAGAAATCGAATACGATAAAACAGATGTATATAAATTTATGGAGGATTATTTTCTCCAGCTTACAGAGATAGCTAAATGGGACGGCTGTGATGCACTGGCACATATCACCTGTCCGATGAGAAGAATACAAGGCAAATATAACATTGACTTTGATTATTCTGAAATCGAAAAAGCGACGGACCATCTTCTTAAAACAATGATAAGCTATGAAAAAGCGCTGGAAATTAATACCTCGGGACTGAGGCAAAAAATCGGCCGTACTATGCCTGACATAAATCTTATTAAAAGATACCATGACCTCGGTGGCAGACTTCTTACGATAGGATCAGATGCTCACGATGCCAACGACTGCGGCAAAGGTATAACTGAAGGAATGAGAATCGCGAAAGATTGCGGTTTCGACAGTATCAACTTTTACGTCAACAGAGAAGTTTTGGAATTAAAAATATAAAGAAGGTATAAAAATATGGATAAAAAAGATAAAAATACTTCAGGCATTAAAATAGAAAAGAAAACCATAATAGGAATTACAGTGCTTCTTTTCGCTATTATGATTTTCGCAGGTATTCTTACACAGGTAGTTCCGACAGGTGTATATCACACTGATTCAAACGGCACGATCATTAACGGTACTTACCATGAAATAAGCCGTGAAGAAGTAGGCTACAGCTTCTGGAGAGTATTTCTCTCCCCCATCGAAACATTCATTTACTCGACATCAGATGCTCTTACGGGTGTTTCGATCATTCTTATCATAGTCCTCATCGGCGGAACATTCCTTATACTCGATAAGAGCGGCGTTCTTAAATATATGATGAATGTAGTCGTCAATAAATTCTCCGACAAAAAATACATTCTTCTGTCCGTTATGATTTTCTTCTGTATGCTTCTAAGCTCTTTTGCGGGCATACTCGAGGAATCTATCACCCTGGTTCCCTTGGCCGTAGCTATTTCTCTTTCTCTGGGGTGGGACTCCTTCGTAGGTCTCGGCTTCAGTCTTATTGCCGTGGCATTCGGTTATTCTGCCGCCACATTTAATCCCTTTAACGTAGGTATCGTGCAGTCTATGGCTAATCTTCCGATGTTTTCGGGTGTGCTTTTCAGGTGCTTTGTTTTCGTGGTAATTTATTCTATACTTACTCTTTTCCTCGTACGCTACGCAAAAAAAATCGAAAAGAATCCGAGCAAATCACTCTGCTACGAAAGCGACAAGGAATTACGTGAGCGTTTCCTTAATAAAGCCGAAACCGAAAAAGCATTAAGCAACCCGATGATGAACAAAGCTTCGGGAGCCTTTATTAAAGCTTTGTTGGGCGTTCTGATTATAACGGTAATCTGTCTTATAACGAACACCTTTATTGAAGACAGAACTGTTTCGGATATAATCGGCTACGCACCTCTTATTTCTATGGCTATTCTGTTCACTGTAGGCGGAATCAGAGCCGGATATATTTCGGGAATAAAGGGTAAAGAGCTTCTTTCTAATTTTATTTCCGGTGCTAAAACCATTCTTCCCGTCGCTCCCGTAATAATACTAATCATCTGCGTAACCTACATACTTAAGCAAGGTATGATTATAGATACTCTTCTTTACTGGGTTTATAATCTTATTAAAGGTGTAAATCCCTATCTTTCGATTATTATAATTTTCCTCGTAATTTGTGTCTTCGAATTCTTCATCGGAAGCGGCTCAGCCAAAGCCTTCCTTCTGATGCCAATACTTATCCCTCTCGTGGATATGCTTTCCATCGGCAGACAGAATCTTATCGTTGCATTCTGCTTAAGCGACGGTCTCTGTAATGTGCTTTTCCCCACAAACGGACTTCTTATAATAGCACTCGGCATCATAAATATCTCATATTTCAAATACATAAAAATTTCATGGAAGCTGTTTCTGATGGAGTTTTTAGCGAGTGTCGGTGTTATGATACTCGGGACAGCTATCGGATATTAATATTTTACAGATACTCATCAAGGGTGTCTGTTTTTTTACGTATTCGCCTCTGTATTCTTTCCGATACCGAATAGTGTGAGATCATACTGCAGCCGTAAAAGCTTGAATATAAAGCAGCAGAAGCAAAATTACAAGTATCTTTGTAGAGAAGCAGATATTTAAGTCACACGTAGCCAATTTACGCAAAAAGAACTGCCCGAAATGAGCAGTTCTTAATTTTACGGTTATTATTTTATTTAGCCTTTGAAGTTTTTCTTGCTTCGATCTCAGCAACGATTTCTCTCTGTCTCTTTTCTGTAAGAGTGTAGAAGAACATAGGAACAGCACAAGCAAACATACTGATGGCACCGGAAAGAATGAGAACATTCCAGAGCTTGTCAGGACTTGCTACGTGACCTGTAGCTGCGTCGATACCTGCGATGCTCATGGACATAACGCCGATGAATGCGCCAACAGCCATACCGATTTTATTGATAAGTGTCTGCATAGCAAAGCAGATACCTTCGCCTCTTTCGCCTGTTTTCCATTCGAGATAGTCAACTGTGTCACCGATCATAGCATAGCTCATAATGTTATTTACACCCTGAGGTATACCGAGAAGCACGAGACCTACAGCACCTACGAGAAGCTTCCAGGGAGCATCATAGCCTACAAAGTACATAACGGTCATTACGACACCGCCGAATAAGTGAACAAGAATGTATGTATATTTCTTTGTGAATTTCTTTGTGAGCCAAGGAACGAGAACAGAAGCAACGAGACCACCGGGAATAACAAGAAGAGTTATAATACCGTATAAGCCTTCGTTTTTAAGAACATACTTTGCGAAATAAAGACCGCCTGTGTATGAGTAAACCATTCTGGCACCGCCGAGAACACCGGAAATAACGATAAGAAGAAGCTCCTTATTTTTGAAAAGAAGAGCAAGGTTGTGACCGAATGACGGAACATCCTCATAATCTGCGGTAATGTGCTCTTTTGTGTTTTTGAAGCCGTAGAAGAACATGGGAACTGCAGCTACTACGAATACAACAGCACAGATGAAATATGTCCATTTAAGAGTGTTGGCGTTAGCATCGACACTGCTGTTCATAACTGTACCGATGAATGTACGTGCAGCCTCTTCAGCGGTTTTGCCCTGCTGAGCTACTATAGAAGCGATCTGTTCAGCTTTATCAGTCATAATGAGATCGAGCTGTGTCTCAGTGTACTTGAACTTAGCGGTAACTGCATTAGTGATAATGGGAACACCTACTGTTACGATACCTGCACCGACGGTACATACAAGACGGACAACGGTAAGAATGTTACCTCTGACGGTAGTATCGTTTGTAAGACATGTAGCAAGTCCCCAATAAGGAACGTCGGCAACTGTATACAAAACTGACCAGATAACATAAAGGACAGAAATAGTAGCGAAGGTCCACATTGCCTTAGCTTCATAAACAGGAAGGAAGCAGAGTATAGTACTGATAGCAATAGGAATAGCCATCCATTTGAGGAAGGGACGGCACTTACCCCACTTTGTTCTTGTCTTGTCAACTATTGAGCCCATTATGGGGTCGTTACATGCGTCAAATACTCGGGTACCGAGCATAAGGAATGCAACAGCAATCGCACCATCCATAGCGCCGACCTTAACGCCTTCAGCACCGAAAAGAAGAGCGTCAGTCATAAACACTGTAATATATGAACCGATGATGGTACATATGAAGTTCTGACCGAAGCCTGCTACACCGTATGCTACGGCTTCCTTCGGCTGAACACCTTTGCCCGGTGTGGTACCGAACAGCTTGTGTAAAAATTCATTTACTTTCATGTTTTCCTTTTTCCTTTCAAAATGTAGATTTTACTAAAATACACAAACAATGTGCTTTTAACCTAACAAGTATAACATAATGAAAAATTAAAGGCAAGTTAAAAACACCTGCCTTTATGCTTATTAACAGTTTATTTAAAATTGAAATGCTTTTTAAGATACTGTCCTGTGTAAGACTCCACTTTCGCTGCTATCATTTCAGGTGTACCTGTCGCGATAACGGTACCTCCACCGTCACCGCCCTCGGGACCCAGATCTATAACATAATCAGCAGATTTGATAACATCAAGATTATGCTCAATAACTATTACGCTGTTCCCCTTGTCTACAAGTGCCTGCAAAACATTAATGAGCCTGTGAACATCAGAAGTGTGCAGACCTGTGGTAGGTTCGTCGAGAATATACACAGTTTTGCCTGTTGACGGTCTGGCAAGCTCAGTAGAAAGCTTGACTCTCTGAGCTTCACCACCGGAAAGAGTAGTGGCCGGCTGACCTATTTTCACATAACCGAGACCGACATCGAAGAGAGTTTTCAGCTTCTTATATATTTTAGGTATGTTTTCGAAGAAAATCATTCCTTCTTCGATAGTCATTTCCAACACGTCGTAAATCGTTTTACCCTTATATCTGACATTTAAGGTTTCAGCGTTATATCTTTTACCCTTACATACTTCACAGGGAACATAAACATCGGCAAGAAAATGCATTTCTATCTTTACTATGCCGTCACCCTCGCAGGCCTCGCACCGTCCGCCCTTCGTATTGAAGGAGAATCTGCCTGCCGTGTAGCCCTTTGCTTTGGCATCTGTAGTGGCCGCGAATAATTCACGGATGTCCGTGAAAACTCCGGTATAGGTAGCAGGGTTTGAGCGGGGCGTTCTGCCTATGGGAGACTGATCGATGTTTATAACCTTGTCAAGATTTTCTGTTCCCGTCATTTTTCTGAATTTTCCCGGGATAAGCTTTGCTCCGTTAAGCTCATTGGACAGATGCTTATTGATTATTTCATTAACGAGAGAAGACTTTCCCGAGCCGGAAACACCTGTGACAGCTACAAACTCACCAAGTGGGATTTCTACATCGATATTTTTAAGATTATTCTGTGCCGCGCCGTAAACCTTCAGCGCTTTGCCGTTACCCTTGCGTCTTTCCTCAGGTACAGGAATCACTTTTCTTCCGCTTAAATACTGTCCTGTAACAGACTCCTCACAGTCAAGAATATCATTAACCGTACCGCAAGCAACGATGTTTCCTCCGTGAATACCTGCACCCGGACCGACATCTACTATATAATCGGCTTCAAGCATAGTATCCTCATCGTGTTCAACGACAATAAGTGTGTTACCGATATCACGCAGATGCTTTAAAGTGCCGATAAGCTTACCGTTATCACGCTGATGAAGACCGATGCTAGGCTCATCAAGAATATACAGAACACCGACGAGAGAAGAGCCAATCTGCGTTGCAAGTCTTATTCTCTGACTTTCGCCGCCTGAAAGAGAGCCTGACTGCCTGGAAAGCGTGAGATAACTGAGTCCTACACTGTTCAAAAACGACAGTCTTTCAGTGATTTCCTTGATAATAAGATTAGCTATAGTCCTTTCACGCTCCGTAAGCTTTCCGGAAAGCTCTTTTATGAAGGTCAGTGCATCAGCGACGGACAGTGAACATACTTCATATATATTTTTCCCGTCAACAGTAACACTGAGAGCCTCCTTGCTGAGTCTTGCTCCCCCACACTCCTTACATTCCGTAACAGTCATAAGGGATTCTATTTCTTTCTTTGATGCTTCAGAGGAGGAATCGGTGTATCTGCGCTGCATATTATTAAGGACACCTTCAAATTCAGCCAAATACGTTCCGCTGCCGTAGCTGGTGGTTCTCTCCATTTTAAGCTTTTCACCCTTAGTGCCGTAGAGAAGTGCATCAAAAGCCTCAGCAGATATATCCTCGATAGGTGTATCCAGATCGAATCCGTATTTTTTACCTAAAGCAGTATAGTACATTCCGGAGATAGAGTTTTCATCCTTACACTGCCATCCGGAAGCTTTTATTGCACCCTGTCTTATGGAAAGCTTTCTGTCCGGAATAATCATAGAAGGCGATATTTCCATAAAAACTCCGAGACCGGAGCACTTTTTACAGGAGCCGAAGGGACTGTTAAAGGAAAACATTCGCGGTGTTATTTCACCGAAGCTTACACCGTGCTCGGGACAGGCATAATTAAGCGAAAAAGTAACCTCCTCATCGCCGATAACATCTACGATCAAAAGTCCGTCAGCCAGCTTAGTAGCTGTTTCTACGGAGTCAGCCAGCCTTGATCTGATACCCACTTTTACTACGAGTCGGTCAACAACCACCTCGATATTATGCTTCTTATTCTTATCGATTTTTATAGTTTCGGAAAGATCATAAATTACCGAATCTATTCTCACACGTACAAAGCCCGACTTTCTGATGCCCTCAAGCTCTTTGACATACTCCCCTTTTCTGCCCCTTACAATAGGAGCCAGAAGCTGAATTTTACTTCCTTCAGGTAATTCGAGAACCTTATCGACGATCTGATCAACTGTCTGCTGTTTGAT
The DNA here is from genome assembly GCA_045604465.1 of Acutalibacteraceae bacterium. Classification (GTDB taxonomy): domain Bacteria; phylum Bacillota; class Clostridia; order Oscillospirales; family Acutalibacteraceae; genus UBA6857. The sequence goes on along the minus strand of JAZUOC010000120.1, from coordinate 2,019 downwards.
TTCTTTCCCGCAGACCGTACAGTGAGGAATACCGATTCTCGCATACAGCAGACGGAGATAATCATAAATTTCCGTAATCGTACCCACAGTAGAACGGGGATTTTTCGATGTAGTCTTCTGGTCGATAGAAATAGCAGGTGAAAGGCCCTCTATATAATCAACATCCGGCTTGTCCATCTGTCCTAAAAACTGCCTTGCATAGGAAGAAAGGGATTCTACATATCTTCTCTGTCCCTCGGCATAAATTGTGTCGAAAGCAAGAGAAGACTTTCCCGAGCCGGAAAGACCTGTAAAAACGATAAATTTATCTCTCGGCAAGGTCAGATCGACATTTTTGAGATTGTGCTCTCTGGCACCCTTTATAACTATATTTTTCTGTGACATACGCACCTCTTATTTCATCATACTTTTAAACTTTTCTATCTTATCACGCAGGAAAGCCGCATGCTCGAACTCGAGTATTTTCGCCGCTTCCTTCATTTCAGCTGTCAGCTGTTTGATGACCTTCTCTTTTTCGTTACGTGAAAGCTTAGAAAACGCCTTATCCGTATCGAGCTTCTTTTCCGATATTTCGATAACATCACGCACCTGTTTTACGATAGTTTTCGGTACGATTCCGTTATCAATGTTATACTTATTCTGAATTTCGCGACGTCTTTTGGTTTCATCGATAGCATATCTCATTGAAGGTGTAATTTTATCGGCATACATGATTACTTCGCCGTTTGCATTTCTCGCAGCTCTGCCGATAGTCTGCACCAGAGAGGTCTCCGAACGAAGGAAGCCCTCTTTATCTGCATCGAGAATCACTACAAGCGAAACCTCGGGAATATCGAGTCCCTCTCTGAGAAGATTGATTCCTACGAGAACATCAAACTCACCCAGGCGCAAATCCCTTATAAGCTCCATTCTCTCCATGGTATCCACATCGTAATGCATGTACCGCACTCTGATACCGAAATTATCGAGATAATCTGTCAGTGATTCTGCCATCTTTTTAGTAAGAGTAGTTATAAGAACTCTTTCCTTGCGCTGAGTACGGATGTTAATTTCACTTACTATATCGTCAATCTGCCCTTCTGTAGGTCTCACGCTTATTACGGGGTCGAGAAGACCTGTAGGACGTATAATTTGCTCTACTATCTGACTGCTTTTTTCCTTTTCAAATGCACCGGGTGTAGCACTGACAAATATTTTCTGCCCTGCCAAATCATAAAATTCGTCAAATTTCAGAGGTCTGTTATCATAAGCCGACGGCAGACGGAAGCCGTATTCGATAAGAGACTCTTTTCTCGATCTGTCGCCACCGTACATAGCTCTGACCTGAGGAAGCATAACGTGAGATTCATCTACAAACAGCAGAAAATCGTCCGGGAAATAATTAAGCAGCGTAAACGGAGCCGCACCTGCAGGTCTGTCAGACATAATTCTCGAATAGTTTTCGATGCCTTTACAGAAACCGGTTTCACGCAGCATTTCGAGATCGTAAAGCGTTCTTTGTTTGATTCTTTCCGCCTCAAGCAGCTTTCCGGCTTTTGTGAACTCGATTACTCTGTCTTCCATTTCCTGCTTAATGTCTTCCAAAGCTTTTTCAAGCTTATCGGGAGCTACGACATAGTGCGATGCGGGATAAATCGCTACATGTGAAACATTGTTTTTTACTTCTCCCGTAAGAGGGTTTATTTCTGAAATCCTGTCTATTTCATCACCGAAAAACTCGACTCTTATTGCAGTGTCAGAGGTGTACACGGGATAAATTTCTACTACATCGCCGCGGACACGGAATTTATTTCTTACGAAGTTCACATCGTTTCTGTCATACTGAATTTCCACTAATTTTTCTATCAGCTCTTCTCTGCTTTTCTCCATCCCCACGCGTAGTGAAATAACCATATTACGGTAGTCGATAGGGTTACCGAGGGTATAGATACAGGATACACTCGCCACTATTATGACATCGCGCCTCTCCGAAAGTGCAGATGTAGCAGAATGACGAAGCTTATCTATTTCATCATTTAC
>JAZUOC010000119.1:0-5677 GCA_045604465.1 Acutalibacteraceae bacterium | reverse complement strand
TATTATGTTATATGAATAAAATTTGACAGGAGATGTTTTTATGATATGTGAAAGCATAGCAAAATTAGTTCAGTACGGTCTTGACTGCGGTCTTATCGAGCAGGAGGACAAAATCTATACAGTGAACCGTATTCTTGAAATACTTTGTCTGGATGAATACGAGGAGCCTGCCGTATGTGAGTGGGATAATTTAGAGGATATTCTTAAGGATATTCTCGATTATGCCTGCGAAAACGGTCTTATCGAGGATACTCAGACCAACAGAGACCTTTTCGACACCAAGGTTATGAACGCACTCGTTCCCAGACCGAGCGAGGTCATTTCCCATTTCGATGCTCTTTATGCCGTATCTCCCGAAATGGCCACCGATTACTACTATAAGCTCAGCAGAGATACGGATTATATCAGAAGATACAGAGTCTGTAAGGACCTTAAATGGAAAACAGACAGTGATTACGGTAAGATAGACATTACAGTCAATCTTTCAAAGCCGGAAAAGGATCCGAAGGACATCGCTGCAGCTAAAAACGCTAAGCAGAGCTCTTATCCCAAATGCCTTCTCTGCGTAGAAAACGAAGGCTATGCAGGCAGAATCAACCATCCGGCAAGACAGAACCACAGAATCATTCCCATCGAAATCGAGGGCAGACAGTGGGGCTTCCAGTATTCACCCTATGTTTACTATAATGAGCACTGCATCGTTTTCAACAGTGAGCATACACCTATGAAAATAGACGAAAGTGCTTTCAGAAAGCTTTTCGGCTTCGTAAAGCTCTTCCCCCACTATTTCTTAGGCTCCAATGCTGACCTTCCCATCGTAGGCGGCTCCATTCTCGCACACGAGCATTTCCAGGGCGGTAACTACGAATTCGCCATGGAAAAGGCAGAGACAGAAAAAACCTTCACCTTCTGCGGCTATGAGGATCTTACCGTAGGCATCGTAAAATGGCCTATGTCCGTCATCAGAATAAGCGGTGAGGATACAGAAAAAATCGTTTCTCTTGCTTCGAAGATACTCGATGCATGGAGAGGATATACCGACGAGGAAGCCTTTATCTTCGCAGAAACCGACGGTAAGCCTCATAACACCATCACCCCCATCGCGAGAAAAAGAGGAGATAACTTCGAGCTCGATCTCGTTCTTCGTAATAATATCACTACAGACGAGTATCCCGACGGTGTTTATCATCCCCATAAGGAATTACATAATATCAAAAAGGAAAACATCGGTCTTATCGAGGTTATGGGACTGGCTGTTCTTCCCTCGCGACTTAAGAATGAGCTGGCAAGGGTAGAAGAATTTATCCTCGAAGGAAAGGATATTTCTTCTGACGAAGCCATCGCAAAGCATGCAGAATGGGTAAACTCCTTTAAAGATAATTATGAGTTTACTGCTGAAAATATTGATGCTATCGTAAAAAATGAGGTAGGAAAGGTATTCGTAAAGGTTCTCGAGCATGCCGGTGTTTACAAAAGAGACGAAAAGGGCATGAAAGCCTTCGAGCGCTTTATCAGCTATGTGGCAAGTAAATAATCTGTCGCCGTTTATTTTAACGGGAAACAGTTAATAATTAAAAAAGAAACATTACAAGGAGTAAGAAATTATGCGTGAAATTCTCAATCTGAATTCTTCATGGGCATTTACCAAAGAGGGTGTAACCGAAGAGGTTAATCTTCCCCATTCCTGGAATGCTGTCGACGGACAGGACGGCGGTGCAGACTACTACAGAGGCACCTGCCGCTATTCTAAAACTCTCGTAAAGAAAGATCTTCCCGAAGCAGACCGCTACTATCTCGAAATTAGGGGTGCCAACTCTTCGGCTACTGTTTATGCAAACGGTAAAAAGCTCGCTGAGCATCACGGCGGTTACTCCACATGGAGAGTCAATCTCACCGATGAGCTCAAGGATGAAGCTCTTATCGAAATCGATGTGGATAACTCACCCAATGACAGAGTTTATCCTCAGATGGCTGACTTTACCTTCTACGGCGGTATTTACCGTGATGTAAACCTTATCTGTGTCCACGAGTCTCACTTTGATCTTGACTATTACGGTACACCCGGTATTAAGGTTACTCCCGAAATCAAGGGTGCAGATGCGGAAATCGAAGTAGAGGTATATCTCACAGATAAAAAGGACTGGCAGAAAATCCGTTATACTATCCTCGATGCAGAGGGAAAGGAAATCGCATCGAAGACTGCCGATGACGATGATGAGGATTTCGAAATAAAAAACGTTCATCTCTGGAACGGCAGAAAGGACCCCTATCTCTATACTGCAAAGGCTGAGCTTTTAGACGGTGAAGAGGTTATCGACTCCGTTTCCGCCCGTTTTGGCTGCCGTACCTTTAAAATCGATCCTGAAAAGGGCTTCTTCCTTAACGGCAAGGAATATCCTCTTCACGGTGTTTCCCGTCATCAGGACCGCTGGGGTATCGGTAATGCCCTTCTCCCCGAGCATCATAAGGAGGATATGGACCTTATCTGTGAGGTAGGAGCAAATACCATCCGTCTTGCTCACTATCAGCACGATCAGTATTTCTACGATCTCTGTGACGAAAGAGGTATGGTAGTATGGGCGGAAATTCCCTACATTTCACAGCATATGGCTACGGGCAGAGAAAATACAATCTCTCAGATGAAGGAGCTTATCACTCAGAACTATAACCATGCTTCTATCGTAGTATGGGGACTTTCAAATGAAATCACCATGCACGGTGCAGCAGACCCCGACCTTATCGAAAACCATAAAATCCTTAACGATATGGCTCATAAGATGGACAAGACAAGACTTACCACCATCGCCTGTCTTTCCATGTGTGATCCGAACAGCGAATATGTAAAGATCCCCGATGTCATTTCCTATAACCACTATTTCGGCTGGTACGGCGGTGAGACCTCAATGAACGGTCCCTGGTTCGACAAATTCCATAAGAACCATCCCGACATTCCTATCGGCTGCAGTGAATACGGCTGTGAAGCACTTAACTGGCACACCTCAAATCCCACACAGGGTGACTACACTGAAGAGTATCAGGCATACTACCACGAAGAGCTTATCAGACAGCTTTTCTCCAGGAAGTATATCTGGTCAACCCACGTGTGGAATATGTTCGACTTCGGTGCCGATGCGAGACAGGAGGGCGGCGAAAACGGTCAGAACCATAAGGGTCTCGTTACTATGGACAGAAAGTATAAGAAGGACTCCTTCTACGCTTATAAGGCGTGGCTTTCCGATGAACCCTTCGTTCATCTGTGCGGTAAAAGATATGTGGACAGAGTAGAGGCAGTAACCAAGGTTACCGTTTACTCTAACCTTCCCGAGGTAGAGCTTTTCGCAAACGGCGAATCTCTCGGTAAAAAGAAGGCCGATGACCACTTCTTCCGCTTCGACGTACCTAACACTGGCGAAACAGTTCTCACTGCAGTAGCAGGTGACCTTAAGGATGAAGGCACCATCAGAAAGGTAGAAGAATTAAATCAGGATTACATCTTCAAGGAGAAGGGTGCCATCCTTAACTGGTTCGACATCACCACTCCCGAGGGCTACTATAACATTAACGATAAATTCTCCGAAATCTGCAAATCCTTCAAGGGTAAGCTCGTAACCGCTTCCTTCTGCCTTATGCTTCTTAAAAAGTTCAAGGCAACCAAGAAGGATGACGGTAAAGGCAAAAAGGGCGGTGGCGGTCTTCCCGGCGGAATGAAGCCCTCCAAGGAGCTTTTACAGATGGCAGGTGCATTCTCCATTCTCAGAATCGCCAACCTTATCGGTGCTATGGAGGTCAAGTTCACCAAGGAAGAGCTTCTCGAGATCAACGCGAAGCTGAATAAGATTAAGAAGGTATAATTTTCAACAATAGAAGACGGCTGTGTGGAAAACTCAGCCGTCTTTTTTCGTCATATAAAAAGAGGAACGACCGCAGCCGTTCCCTTAATTATCAATAATGTGCTATTCCGCAGGAGCAGATTTCGGTAATACCAAAGACCTTATATAAAAGGTTGGTATCGAAAATTGCATCCAGTAATTTAAAGAGGTTATAAATAAATCTGCCTATATGCTTTGCGTGACATACACAGTGACATTCTGAAGGAGCTATACTTGCATTTCCGCCATTCTGATCTGCTCCACAATAGACACAAACACCATTTTTATATTTATGACCGTGTGCAGATATAGTGTCTCCGTAAGAATATCCACACGGGCAAACATATTTTTTAAATCCATTTTCTGTACAAGTTGCTTCTTTGGTTACATATTCATAATGATTTATTCCATCTGTTAAATAATGTATCCTTGCTTTCGATAAATCAGCGTTTGAATCAGATATTTTTACTTTATTCCACTGATTTTGATCTCCTGAATAATATATATCCATAAGTTTTTCACAAAGAACAGCAATATTTGCATCGGGTATTTTATCCTCAAGAGCAAAACCTAAAAACCAACGATATGCTACATTTACTTTTACTTCTTCTACTAATCTTCTTTCACTTCTTATACCGTAAAGATATCCGATGAAAAGCATTTTAAAAAGTGTTTCCGGTTCTATTGCAGGTCTGACGTTATCTGCACAGTAGTACGGCTTACATATTTCATTGATGAAACTGAAGTCTATTCCCTTATCAATTTTTCTGAGTAAATGATTTTCAGGCACTAAATTTTCTATCATTACTAACTCATATTTTAACTGTTGACCCTTTGTTTCTCTTAACATTTTCATCAGCCTTTTTCTGCCTCTATTATACCATTTTTATTGGCTTTTGTACAGAAAAAAACAAAGCTCACTCCTTTCGGAATGAACTTTGTCATCAGTCTGAACTCTCCTTTCAGGAGAGGCAAATATGCCTTCCGGTGGAGCGAAAAAAGCCTCGCCTGAAAGGAGAGGTGGCACGCTCTGCGTGACGGATAGGTTATCACGCAGACGAGAGGTAGTCATTTTACACAGTAAAAAATAAACCGTTGTACATTTCGGCACAACGGTTTAAATTATTTATAAGTACAGCCTTTATATAAGTATAATAGCTACGGTAAGTGCTATTCCGAGAACAAAGCTTAAGCAGTATTTCTCAACGAAAGCACCGATGAAAAGAAAAGCGGCTGCAGGTGCATAGAAAATCTTCTGAAGAAAATTACCCTGCTTGTAAACCTTTTCCATCATATTATATGCATCCTCGATAAGGGGATAGGAGTTTACCATAAGTGAAAATGCAAACCAATAGGCGAGACCGTTCACCAGAGTAAGCACCGTATCGTCAAATCTTGCATAAAGAGTGAACATAACAGGTGCGAGTGCAAGAAAAAGCGCACCGATAAAATTCATAAAAGCAGGAACGAAGCAAAGAGCAAATGCACCCTGAGCCTTGGGCATAAATTCATGCTCGATATGGCTGATCATTTCGTCATTTCTTAAGTAACGGTTATCCTCTACGGGAACCTTGCAGATACGGCATACTATCTGCTCCCACATACATCTTATCAGGGCACCGGGGAAGGTGAGATATTTTGTGATAATATAAAGCTTTGTCATCAGATGTCGCCTCCCTGGTCCTTGATTATTTCTTCGATTGTGATTTTATCCTTTTTGTACTGTGTAACGAGCTCACTTATTTCATATCCGTAATTTGCCAGAAGTGCTTTCATATCGGCGTAAATAAGTCGGAGGCCAAGCGGTC
>JAZUOC010000118.1:0-2903 GCA_045604465.1 Acutalibacteraceae bacterium | reverse complement strand
TGCAACATCGTTTCCCGTAATGACACCGCTTTCTGTTACGCTCCGCCCGTGGATATGTATTTTCACATCGTCTTCAAGTCCGAGAAACAGCTGCAGCATCAGATGTCTGTGCGACACCGAATTGAGGGGGTCGGTCAGCATGACTATCTCGTCCTTGCCCCAGTATATTTTATTCATTGGTCAATTCACTTCCTCAACACAAATACCAAAGGTAAACGGAATACCGAACCCACTCTTCGATGATTTCTCTGTTGACATCAGCATAACGAGCGTGGAAATAATCGGTCATGCCTTCAATATCAGCGTCATCAAGAGCGGCATATCCCTCTGTATTTTCTTTTCGTATATAGAATTTTGATGGGTTTTCACTCCAGAAGCTAAGCACTTCAACCTGCATTTCACCTATAATGTTTTGTATATAGGCCGCCCTGTCGGCATTGTAGCTGCCTGCTTTGCGTCGTTTAAGAACACCTTTTATTCTCTTTTCAATCTGATCCGAATATTGCACCGCAGAACCATTCCATATTGATTCTCTTTTCAGGATATATCCACAGCAATAGTCGTACAAATCCCTGCCTGTATATTCCTGAAACTCTTTCATAATATAACCCCTTCATTTCGTCCATGGTATGTTACGATAGTATACCCCTTTGAAAACATCAGCCCATTTTATTGTTGTGTTATGTGAGAATAAGTGGTACAATTAGGTTGCAACGTAATTGATTTTATATAAAGGGAGATTTGATATGAATAGGGTAATACCAAAGATAGGTGTAGCGATAGTAACATTAACAGTTTTCCTTTTTGCATTATTTATTCTTACGGGCTTTTCTTTTGGTCAATATCTCGTATGCTCTTTTCTTCCTTTGGGATACATAATGATGTCTGCTGGTTTTCAACACGAAAGCGATGCCGACAGGCGTGTTTCAGCAAACATAGGAATGATTTTTGCTGCTGTGTACGCTGTGTTGGTGCTATTGGTTTACTTTTCACAAAACACCTATGTGCGACTTGAGTCCTTAACCGAGCCGGCAGAAAGTGTGCTTTGCTTTGTTCCGGGAAGCCTGATGTTCAGCTATGATCTACTCGGTTACGGAATGATGTCTCTTTCCACGTTCTTTATAGGTCTTTCAATGAAGCCTGAAAACAAGCCCGATAAATGGCTCAAGTATCTTATGATAATTCACGGTATCTTTTTCCTGGGCTGCTTCTTTATGCCAATGACGGATATTTTCTCAAAACCATCTGACTCTCAAGGTATGGGTGGCTGCATCGCTCTTCTTTTCTGGTGTATCTACTTCATTCCAATAGGTATATTGTCGTACAGACATTTTGGAAAGGAAAAATAACAGATATAATGTATATTTCATTATAACATCACAACACCCGATTTCAATGTTTATACCACAGGTTTGATTGACAAAACCTGTGTACCGTGCTATATTTAAGCCGTAACGAGGGCGAACCGAATCTTTACACCGCCCGGAAAGGAAGACAAGTATTATGATCATCAACAGCGTTTCTGTTATGCGTTCCTATGAATACAAAGAACTGCTCAGCTATTATCTGCTCAGCGGTCACTTTGTTATGCCTTCATACGGGAATTGCGAACGGAATACAGACTGTGATGATTTGAAGCTCTGACAGCATATCGCTTCGGGCATATATCGCAGATAATGTGTAAGCCGCTTGTCTCGTGTGAGGCAGGCGGCTATTTGTTTTACTATAAACTTGAAAGGAACAATCGTTATGACTAACATACCGATAATTGATATGGCGGCAACAGGCAGAAACATCACTGCACTCCGCCGGAACGCCGGAATATCGGTGCGCGATATGCAGGATATTTTCGGTTTCTCCACCCCTCAGGCTATCTACAAGTGGCAGCACGGCGATGCCATGCCCACGATAGATAATTTCGTGATCCTCGCAGCAATACTCGGTGTACGAATCGATGACATCATCGTGTTCACCACGGATGCTGTACAGGTATCTGCTTAACAAACCATCGGCTCACCCGAGCCGATCATATGGCCTCTTCGTCTAAAGGCTCAGGACACCGGGCTTTCAATCCGGTAATGTCGGGTAAATACTTATTTCAAACAGGATCAGAGTCAAAAATTCTGCGCATCAGCAGAAATTGTGGCTCTCCGCTTGAATTTTTGAAATGATCCGTTTGTTTGAAATAAGTACGTCCCGCAGAGGTCACCATATGGCTCCTTCGTCTAATCAGGTTCAGGACGCCGGCCTCTCAAGCCGGTAATGTTGGGTTCAAATCCCACAGGAGTCACCATATACGCACCGATGGCGGAATTGGCATACGCACCAGGCTAAGAACCTGGGTACTGTGGGTTCGAGTCCCACTCGGTGTACCATACGGGGGAATGTCCGAGTGGTCAAAGGAACCTGACTGTAAATCAGACGGGGCAACCCTACGCTGGTTCGAATCCAGCTTCCCCCACCATATGCGTTCTTAGCTCAGCCGGCAGAGCATCTGACTTTTAATCAGCAGGTCCCGGGTTCGATTCCCGGAGAACGCACCATATTTGCACCGGTGGCGGAACTGGCATACGCACCAGACTCAGGCTCTGGCTCCTGTGGGTTCGAATCCCACCCGGTGTACCATGCAATAAGGGCTGTTACAGAACGATCTGTGACAGCCCTTATTGTTTCGTTTTGAATGTGCCATACGCTGTCTGGCATATTGGAAAGCATATATCGAATCAAATTCAGAGGAATAATATTTTTTTCATCGTATTTGTTCGTCAATGTCTTATTCATATTAGACAAACTGTCAATTTCGTGTTATTATTAACACAAATACTATATATTTTGGTTTTCCGAAAATGTAATTAATACTTAATTGTGAAGGGAACTCTTTATATGGAAAAGACTGAACTCGT
>JAZUOC010000117.1:0-5676 GCA_045604465.1 Acutalibacteraceae bacterium | reverse complement strand
TTTTCACTTTCAACTGCAGAAGTTGAAAACGAAATTTTCTTCAAAGGTTCTGATATCAGCGGTATCGTTGTAGCTGAAATAAAAAGCGTAGAGGAGCATCCCGAGTCAAAGAAGCTCCATCTTCTCAAGGTGGACGCAGGTGACGGACAGCTTACCGACGTAGTTTGCGGCGCTCCCAATGTAAGAATAGGTATGAAGACTGCCTTCGCTAAAATCGGTGCCAAGATCGGCGAAATCGAAATTACTCCCCGTGCTCTCGCCGGCTATACCTCCTACGGTATGTGCTGCAGCGAAAAGGAAGTCGGTATCAGTGATGATAACTCCGGCATTATGGACATTAAAGAGGATGTTGCCAACGGTACCGATATCAAAGAACTCTATGAGGTTGAAGACATCGTATTCGAGGTTGATAACAAATCCCTCACAAACCGTCCCGATCTCTGGGGTCATTACGGTATAGCCAGAGAATTTGCCGCCATCGCAGGCAGACCTCTTAAGGCTCTGGAGACGGTTGATCTTTCAAAGTATGACAGTCTTAAAAAGGTTGATATGAAAATCGAAGACAACCTCTGTCAGAGATATTCCTGCTTACAGGTGGAAAACATCACCGAAAATGTAAGTCCCGTGAATATGAAAATCCGTCTCTTCTACTGCGGAATGAGAAGCATTAACCTTCTCGCTGACCTTACTAACTACCTTATGCTCGAAATGGGACAGCCTATGCATGCCTTCGACTCAAGAAAGGTAGAAAAGCTCCGTATAAAGCGCTTTGACGAGGCATTCACATTCACCACTCTCGACGGCGTGGAAAGAAACATCGACGAAAACACACTTATGATCTGTAACGGTGACACACCTGTGGCTATCGCAGGTATTATGGGCGGTCTCGATTCCGAAATCGTGGACGACACCACCACTCTTACTCTCGAATCAGCTACCTTTAACGCTGTTTCTATCCGTAAGTCTACTGTCCGTCTCGCTCACAGAACAGATGCTTCCATGCGCTATGAAAAATGTCTTGATCCCGAGCTTACAGTTCCCGCTATTGCACGTTTCGTAAAGCTTTTACAGGACATCGACTCCGGTGCAGAGGTCGTTTCCTCACTTACCGATGAGAGAGCCTTCGAATATGATAAGATTAATCTCTCCTTCAATAAAAGCTTCGTAGACCGCTACACAGGTATCAGCATCGATAACGACACTATCGTTAAGACTCTTACCTCTCTCGGCTTCGGCGTAGAGCTGACAGACGATGATTTCTCCGTTACCGTTCCCTCCTGGAGAGCTACCAAGGATGTTACGATGAAGGCCGACATAATCGAGGAAATTACCCGTATTTACGGCTACGATAACTTCGATATTCACACCACAGCTACTCCTCTTTATCCCGTCCGTCTCGCCACGGAAAAGACAGTTGAAGACAGAATCAAGGATATTTTAGTAAAGAGATTCTCTCTTCACGAGGCTCACTCCTATGTGTGGGCATACTATGACGAGTACAAGGCTCTCGGTATCGAAATCGAGGACAATGTAAAGCTTATGAATGCCACCAATCCCAATATCGAGGTTATCCGTAAGTCTATCGTTCCCACACAGCTCTGTCAGGTAAAGATAAATAACACCTTCGCTCCCGATTTCGGCATCTTCGAGGTGGGCAGAGTAGTAGAAGGCTACAGAGAAGACGGTCTGTGCAACGAAAGAAAGAAGCTTGCTGTTTCTCTTTTCAGCAAGACCAAGCCTGTCCAGCAGCTCTATTTCGAGCTGCGAGATATGCTCCTTACCCTCTCTGCAGACATCAAGCATCTTCCTCTTACATTTAAAGCTGCACAGGTAGCTCATAATTACGAGCATCCGAAGAATCTCAATGCCATCATCTGTGACGGTAAGGAAATAGGCAGAATAGGTCTGGTTTATCCCACAGTTCTTAAGAAGATCGATAAAAAGGCTAACATCGTATGGGCAGAAATCGATGTAACCGACTTCTCCGCTATCGATGCAGACAGTATCAGATACGAAGAACCCTCCAAGTTCCCCGGTATAGAAATCGACCTTTCCTTCGTAAGCAGTAAGTTTGCTCCCATCGGAGAAGCAGTAAAGAACGCAAGCTGTCCCCTCATAAAGGGTATCGATGTGGTTGATACCTATGAGGATGAAAACGGTAAGTCTATTACTTCCAGAATTTACTTCGCACATCCCGAAAAGACTCTTACCAAGGAAGAGGTAATGGATGTGGTAAACGGTATTATTGCCGAGCTCGAAGGTAAGGGCATCGCTCTTAAGAAATAAGGCGTAAAAGCTTCATCGCCCGTCACAGTCAGGCGGGTGATGTTTTATTTTTCGGTTGCAAGGCAGAGTGACAGTGTGCTATAATTTTCTTACAGGAGATGATGAAATGACTTCGAAAAAGAAAAAAATGATTTTTCTTTCTGCTGCAGTACTTATAACGGCTTTGGCCTTGTGGGTTCTTTGGGGAAACACTGCTCTCGAAGTGAACACATACGAGATAATCTCCGATAAAATAACTGAAGAGTTTTACGGTTATCGTATCGCTCATATTTCGGATTTACATAATGCGGAGATAGGTGAGGATAATGAAAAGCTCCTTACCGTGCTGAAAGAAGCTGAGCCTGATTTAATAGCCGTCACGGGTGATCTCATTGATTCACGGAACACAGATGTTGAGACGGCTGTCAGCTTTGCCGGAAAGGCGGCGGAAATCGCGCCCTGTTATTATGTTACGGGAAACCACGAGGCGAGGGCGGCTGAATACGAAGAATTTATGCAAAGGCTTATTGCCCTTGGCGTGGTTGTGCTTGATGACGAAAAATCCGAGCTCACAATAAACGGTGATAAGATTACTCTTATAGGCTTGGCTGATCCGAGCTTCAAGGCAGATTATCTCTTCGGTGATGAAAAAGCTATAACGGAGTCGCAGCTGCAGAGGCTCTGTGACGGAAATGACGGATACAGCATTCTGCTTTCACACAGACCTGAATTTTTTGATGTGTATGCAGACAGCGCAGTCGGTCTGGTGCTGAGCGGACATGCCCACGGCGGACAGATCAGATTGCCGTTTTCGGGCGGTGTGATTGCTCCGGGGCAGGGCTTCTTTCCGGAATATGATTCGGGACTTTATACCGAAGGAGAGGTAAATATGATAGTAAGCAGAGGTATAGGAAACAGTATTATCCCTTTGAGAGTAAATAACAGGCCCGAGATTATATTGATAGAGCTGAATGGAAAAATGTCTGAAAAATAATTGAAAAACACCCTTTACTTTTTCGTTTTAGTGTGTTAAAATAATGAAACGAGAAAATATGTGCTGTATTGAAAGGATATTTTGACATGGCAGAAAGAATCAACGAAAAGACATTAAAAAACATTCAGTACCTTTACGAAACCATACTGAAAATAGAAACCATGGAGGAATGTGAGGCTCTCTTTGACGACCTTTGTACCAAAACAGAGCTTGCATCCATTTCACAGAGACTCGTGGTGGCTAAAATGCTCAGCGATAAAAAGGTTTACAGTGAGATTGTTTCCGAGACAGGTGCTTCCACTGCTACCATCAGCCGTGTAAACCGTTCACTTGCCTTCGGTGCGGGCGGTTACGATAAGATCTTCGGTAAAGAGGCGTAAAAATGGCTGGTTACGGTGACTTCGCTTATTATTACGACCTTCTCACAGGTAATGTAGACTACGAAAGCAGATGTGACTATATCGGTTCTCTCCTTGCTGAAAACGGTATCGGCAAGGGGATTTTACTTGACCTGGCATGCGGTACCGGTACAGTCTCGCTGCTTATGAGTAAAAAAGGCTACGATGTTATCGGTGTGGACGCTTCCGAGGAAATGCTTTCTCAGGCACAGGAAAAGAAAATGCAGGAGGGTGCAGATATAATCTTTCTCTGTCAGAAGATGGAGGAGCTCGACCTTTTCGGTACCGTAAATGCGGCAGTTTCCACTCTTGACAGCCTTAATCACGTTACCGATGAAGAGACGCTCCGTGAAATCTTCCGACGCGTCTCTCTGTTTATGGAGGATGAGGGAATTTTCCTTTTCGACGTCAATACTCCCTACAAGCACAGAGAGATTCTCGGTGATAATACCTTCGTTTACGATATGGACGATGTTTACTGCGTGTGGCAGAACAGTACCGACGAAGACCTTCTCACACAGGTAAGTCTCGACATCTTCGAGCGTGATACGGAATGTGACGACGAGGATGTCTACTACCGCTACAGTGAGGAATTCTGCGAGAGAGGCTACAGTCTTGACAGGATAAAAGCCTTCCTCGGGGAGAATAAATTTGAAGTTTTGGCTGTGTATGAGGAAATGACGGAAAATCCTGTTTCCGAAAAAACCGAAAGGGCGGTTTTCGTGGCAAAGAAGCACGGTACACAGTAATATATTGAAGGGAGCTTGTTATGGGTAAATCAGCAAGATGTATATCACTTGACGGCACGATTATAGCTATGGCTGTGGACAGCACGGACATAGTAAACCGCGCTCAGGAAATTCACGAGACCTCAGCCGTATGCTCTGCGGCACTCGGCAGACTTATGACAGCGGCATCTCTTATGGGTTCAGCTCTTAAGGGGAGAGATGACTCCGTTACTCTGCGTCTTAACGGCGGCGGTCCTATCGGCAGTGTTATCGCCGTTTCTGACAGTGAGGGTAATGTAAGAGGCTATGTAACTCAGCCGGTAGTAGAAATACCTCTTAATAAAAAGGGGAAGCTCGACGTGGCAGGGGCAGTAGGTACAGACGGCTTTCTTACCGTTATAAAGGATCTCGGTATGAAGGAGCCTTATGTGGGCCAGAGTCCTATTATGACCGGTGAAATAGCCGAGGATGTCACCGCCTATTATTCCACCAGTGAACAGACACCTACGGTCTGTGCATTGGGCGTTCTCGTTAATCCCGACCTTACGGTGAGAGCTGCAGGAGGACTTATTATCCAGCTTCTGCCGACAGCTCTCGACGATACTATCGACCTTGTGGAAAAGTGCATAGAAACCCTCGAGCCTATTTCTGCTCTCATCGACAGGGGAATGACACCCGAGGAAATCTGCAGACACGCTCTTCATCTTTTCGAGCTGGATATTCTCGACACGGCAGAGCCGGAATATAAATGCTACTGTTCAAGAGAAAGAGTAGAGGGCGCGCTTATCAGCACAGGTATAGAAGAACTTACAGATATGGCGAAGGATGAAAAGACTGAGGTTTCCTGTCAGTTCTGTGACAAGAAATATGTTTTTACTCCCGACGATATAAAGGGACTTATCCGTAAGGCAAGGAAGTAAAAAAACACAGAAAAAACTTTTTCAAAAAAAATAAAAAACTTTTCAAAAAGTGTTGACAAAAATACTTTTTTGATGTATAGTATACAAGTCGCTTGTGAGTAATGGCACACAAATGACTTGGAAATGGGAGCATAGCTCAGCTGGGAGAGCATCTGCCTTACAAGCAGAGGGTCACAGGTTCGAGCCCTGTTGTTCCCACCAATGGCCCGGTAGTTCAGTTGGTTAGAACGCTAGCCTGTCACGCTAGAGGTCGACGGTTCGAGCCCGTTCCGGGTCGCCATTTTAAGTTAAAAGTGCGGATGTAGCTCATCTGGTAGAGCGCCACCTTGCCAAGGTGGAGGTAGCGAGTTCGAGCCTCGTCATCCGCTCCA
>JAZUOC010000116.1:0-1696 GCA_045604465.1 Acutalibacteraceae bacterium | reverse complement strand
ACATTGTTATGTCCTCCTTTTGTTTTTTTAACCACCGCAAGTTCAAAAGCATGCAACACCCGAAGGGGCGAAACGGGCATACCAATCCCTATGCGTGCGTTATCTCGAAGAGTATATCACAAGAAAAAAGAAAATGCAAGTAATTTTCAAAAGTTTTTTTACTTATTTTTACTCTTTTCTTTAAGTTTTTTCTGCATAAGAAGCAGTTTACGCTTTCTCGCATCTTTCTCGGTTTCATCCTTGATGTATTTTTCACCGTCGAAAAGAAGCACATCACCTTCATTTACAGAAAAACCAAAATCGGAAATATCTATATTTATATGGCTTAAATCTTCTTTTTCTATAACGGCAAAGCCGTTTTCGATTCTGTCTACGATAAGCTTTTCCATATTATTTCACCTTTTTATAGCCCTGGGCATCACATCTGAAAACTATATCTCCGTCCTTATCGGTGCGATACAGAGTCATATTATTCTGCGAAACATAATTCAGCGCCTCTTTATGAGGATGACCGTAGGAATTACCTCTTCCGCAGGAAATAACAGCCACATCAGCGTCTACCGCATTAAGAAGCTTTTTATAAACAGAGGTGCTGCTTCCGTGATGTCCCATAACGAGAATATCGGATTTATACTCACCGAGCACAGTATCATATACTGATGAAAGCTCTTCCTTTTCCGCATCTCCCAAAATCATAACCTTGGTTCCGCCGAAAGTGTTTACTCTGCATATCAGAGACATATTATTAAGGTCATCTGTCTGCTTCACGGGACCCATAAACGAAACAGAAGTATTTTCCAGATAAACGGTATCTCCGACAACCGGAAACATTACGTCAAGATCAGCATCAAGAATGTATTCCATCATTTTTTCGTAGACACGGGTGGTCGGTATATTTTCTTCGGAAAGCTCGGGCATAACCACAGTTCCTACCTTGAACGCCTTAAAGACATCGACTATGGCACCGATGTGATCGGAATGAGGATGGGAGGCAATAACATATTCGAGCTCGTCGATGCCGCAGGAATTGATGTAAGAAACAAGATACTCTCCGTAATCATCTTCTCCCGTGTCAATAAGTATGCCTTTATCCCCCTCCTGAATGAGAGTGGCACTGCCCTGCCCTACGTCGATGATATGAACATAAGACTCACCGTCACCCATATAGCTGTTTGTCAGTTTTCCCGGCTCAGCTTCATCAAAGAAGTAAGAAAAGACGAGAATAACAACCGCTAATAAAACACCTAAAAGGCTTCGCTTACCTTTTCGCTTTCTTTTTGCCATAATTCTTTGCACCTGCCTTATAATTCTTTCTCACACCGTAAGTGTTATCAGATTTTACATGAGACCTATCACCCTTGACGAGACATTTTTCTCCTGTTCCTATAAGGTCGTATCTTCCGCATTTCTTCAGAGCCTTAAGAATTATATCCTTATTCTGAGGGTTATAATACTGCAGAAGAGCTCTCTGCATAGCCTTTTCTTCCGCGGTTTTGGCTACATATACCTCTTTCATAGTGTAAGGGTCAAGGCCTGTATAAAACATACAGGTGGAGACAGTTCCCGGCGTCGGATAAAAGTCCTGAACCTGCTCAGGTCTTATGTTTCTCTTTTTAAGAAAGACTGCAAGCTCGACAGCTTCCTCGAGTCTCGAACCGGGATGAGAGGACATAAGATAAGGAACAAGATACTGCTC
>JAZUOC010000115.1:0-2089 GCA_045604465.1 Acutalibacteraceae bacterium | reverse complement strand
GGAACAAGCAGCATTTATTTGAGTTGAAAGTAGCATAAAAAAGGTGAAAACACACAGCTTAAAGGGGGATTTTTTTATCTCCTTTATTTCACTGTGTGTTTGTTTTTGCAAAACTTGCATTTTTCCACAATTTAACATTTTCATATTGGGTTTGGGTTATGAAGTGAGGGCTGTCACACTTTCGTGCAACAGCCCCTTTTTCTCTTACTCCAACACCTTAAACAATTCACCCTCAATATCAGAAATTCTCTCAATAGAAATTATCGTTCCATTCGTCAGAATAATCTCTCTTTTAAAATCATCAATCCTTTTAACCGTGCCGGTGGTGTTAAGATAAGCACCGCCGTCTTTTTTTATGTCAGGTTCAAAGTGAGTTATTGTTACGGTAGGCTTTTCTGAAAGGTAATCAGAAATCATCTGTATCTTTTCATTGATAATTGATTTCGTGCCCTCGTCAAGATCTATTTGTCTGTCGGTGAGCCTTGCCGTTTCAATGATAGCGGCATTGTGTCCTGTGAGAGCTGCAAAGGGACTGAACTGTGCCGCACGGTCAATCATAGCCATTCTTTGCCTTCTATTTGACTGATGATGTGGCAGGTTGATTATATCTTTATATTTGTCACTGCAATCGTTATTCATACGGCACGCTCCTTTCTTTAAGCCTTATGTCCACCAATCTGCTCATTTCTGTCTTTGGCTGTTGCACCTTCCTGAAGGTTAAGTCCTTTCAGAATAGCATTTTTACCGAACTTGTTTTTTATACCGATAAGGGTTTCCTGAATCTTTCTTTCCCTTTCAAGCTCTGTATCTTCTTTTTTCAGCTGTTCTTCATCATAGGTTTCAAACAAAGAGAGCTGATAGGGGGTAGCACCTTGTGAAGCAGTATCCTCAGGTACAACATTGTTAGCGGTGATGTTTATTCTTCTTATGAGAAGGTCAGGGTTTACTACGTCATCATAAACCTTCAGTACCGCATCGGTAATAAGTCTCGTTGAAGATGTTTTTCTGCCGATGTTAACCGTACCTCTTGCATGCTTGGGTACCTGTCTTCCGTAAAAATCTGTCTTGATTTCACCTTTGTAGGCTTTTCTACGGGTATCGTAGGTAAGATTTTCTATGTCATAGCCAATGGTCAGGACAATCTGGTCTGTTACGAGCTTCTTTTCCACAAGGTCAAGTGATAATGCCTCAAGCATTTCCTTGAGTACAATTTTCGTAGTTTCAAAATCATAAGGACAGTGGAGTACTTGGCCTGAGCTAAGACAGTTTGTAGCAGGCTTGTATGCCTTGATATCTGCAATGGTACAAGGCTCCCAGCCCCAGGCGTGGACAATCAGAAGCTCTGCATTTATACCGAATAATTTATAGAGCAAATCTTCATTGTACACGGAGCAACGAGCAACATCGCCCATAGTGAACATATAGTTCTGCTCCAATTTCTTTGCAATACCCTTGCCGACACGCCAGAAGTCCGTTAAAGGTCTGTGATCCCAGAGAAGTTTTCGGTATGACATTTCGTCAAGCTCGGCAATACGTACCCCGTCCTTATCTGCAGGTATGTGCTTTGCGGTAATATCCATAGCAACCTTGCAAAGATAAAGGTTTGTACCGATACCAGCCGTTGCAGTTACGCCTGTTGTGGCGAGTACGTCTTTAATAAGCATCATTGCAAAATCGTGAGCGGATATTTTAAGGGTTTTCAGATAAGCCGTAGCATCGATAAATACTTCGTCAATTGAATAAACGTGTATATCCTCGGGTGCAACGTATTTCAGATAAACCTCATAAATGCGGGTGCTGTATTCGATATACAAAGCCATTCTCGGAACAGCGACAACATAATCGACAGATAAATTCGGATTAGCCTTCAGCTCATTATCATCATAAGATGAGCCGGTGAATTTTCTGCCGGGAGCTTTTCTGAGCCTTTCGTTGTTGGCGATTTTGATTTGCTGTAAGGCCTCAAACATTCTCGCTCTGCCTGATATTCCGTAGGCTTTAAGCGACGGAGAAACGGCAAGACAGATAGTTTTTTCCGTTCGTGACGGGTCGGCAACGAGAAGATTGGTAGTCATCGGGTCGAGACCTT
>JAZUOC010000114.1:0-3008 GCA_045604465.1 Acutalibacteraceae bacterium | reverse complement strand
ATCGACGGCTCTGAAATGACGGTACGTGCCTACAGCCTCGACATAAATAAGGTCTATGCAGCGGCAAACGGTACAGAAGATCCTTATTATATGAACCGTCCTCAGCTGGTGGACGGCTCCTGGCCTACCTCCTCAAATCAGTGTCTGGTAGATGCCAGCACACTTTCCACACCCGAAGAATTTAAAATCGGCTCCGTTATCACTCTCAGCGGTGACGGCACCGATCTTTCCTCCTCTCTCCAGGGCAAGGATTACACCGTCGTAGGCATCATCCGCACACCTCTCTACATCTCCTATGACCGCGGAAACACCACCGTAGGCACAGGTAAGCTCGGCACCTTCATTTATCTGCCCTCAGAGAATTTCCTGAGCGAATACTACTCATCCATCTCCATAAAAATCGCAGGCAGTGAAGGCTACGATACCTTCTCCGAGGAATACGAGAGCTTCATCACCCCCTACAGAGATTATATAGAGCAGATTTCTACAGAGCTTCTGGCTCCGAGAATAGCCTCACTGAAGGCTGAATATACGGAGCTTGTGGTAAAAAGTGAAATCGAGTACGCTGAAGCCAAAGCGGACATCGAGCTTCAGCTCGCCAACGCAGAGGAGCAGGTAAAGCAGATTCTTGATATGGCGGCAAACGGCGATCAGATGCTCACCGAATACAAGCAGCAGTACAACGATAAGGCTATGGAGGCTAAAAACGCACTCGATTCGGGCAAGACAGAGCATTCAGCACAGTACGCTCTCTGGGAAACTAAGAGAGAGGAATACAATGAAGCTAAGGAAATCATCAGCAAATATTCTAACGCCGACGTAAATCTCGCTACGGCGAAAACCGAATACAATACTACTAAAACACAGGTTGACTCTATGCTTACCACGGTGGAATATCTCGAGGATCTCGTAGTAACCACCCGCTCGGCTATGGATCAGTTCAATGCCACACAGGACGCTACCGTAGGCGACCTCATATCCCGTTTCGAGCAGTCCGGTCTCGTAGGCCAGGAGGTTGACAATATTATTTCCTCCGTAAACGCTATTACCGCCACAGGTACAGCAGAGGAAATGATGGCATATATGGAGCCGCAGCTTCAGTCCTTCGAGGCTAAGCTCGCCTCTTCAAAGCAGGAGCTTTCTGCAGCACAGACCACCCTCGCCGAAAAGAAGGCACAGCTGGACAAGGCAGAGGAATTAGTCGGTAAGCTTCAGCAGGCAAAGGCAAAATTAGACCAGGCTGAGGTACAGCTCAAGGACGCTGAAAGTCAGCTTACCTCTGCAGGCTATGACATACAGATAGGCGAATTAGAGGTTCTTTCACAGCTCAGCGATATGAAAAATCAGATAAACACCTTCGAAACCAACCTCATCATCGCCAAGGATAAGGCTCCCACCGTAGAGGCTGAATTCGAACAGGCAAAAGCCAAGGCAAACGAAGAATTAGAAAACGCCCGTGATCAGCTCGATGCTGCTAAAGATTTCCTTTTGGGACTGGACAGCGCCAAATGGTATGTAAATGACAGAGCTGACTGTCTTTTAGGCTTCGAGGAATACGGTCAGACTGCGAACCGTACCGCCGCCATAGCTTTCATCTTCCCCTGGTTCTTCTTTATCGTAGCGGCTCTTATGTGCCTTAACACCATGGCACGAATGATAGAAGAGGAAAGAACGAGACTCGGCACCTTCAAGGCTTTAGGCTTCACAGACACGGAAATCATCGCCAAATACCTCGTTTATGCAGGTCTTGCCTCTACTATAGGCAGTGTGGCAGGCTCATTTATGGGCTTCGCACTTTTCCCCACTCTGGCACACACAGCCTTCGGCATTCTCTATGACCTTCCCGAAATGGTCATAAAGTACCGCTTCTCCTTCGCTCTTTCTGCCATCGTTATTTCCATCGCATCCACTGTAGGCGTTACCTACTACACCTGCTATACTAACCTTAAGGTAGTCCCCTCCACTCTTATGAGACCTAAGGCCCCCAAGGGCGGCAAGAGGGTTCTTCTGGAAAAATTTCCGCAGATATGGTCGAAGCTCAGCTTCACCTGGAAGGTTACCTTCCGTAATGTTTTCCGTAACCTTAAGCGCTTCCTTATGGCTACGGGCGGTGTTCTCGGCTGTACAGCCCTTCTTCTGGCAGCCTTCGGTCTGAATGACTCTATCCACCAGATTATGGACAGACAGTTCACCGACGAAAACAAGATATGGCGCTACGATATGCAGATAGTCCTCAACGGCTCCTACGATACCACCGTCTCCACCTGCGAAGGCTATGAATTCATCAAAAATCAGGCAAGCATCGGTTCAGCCATGCTGGAATATATGGAGGTTTTCGAGGCCACCAACGAAAAAGGCGACAAGCCCCTCGAGATTTATATGCTCGTTCCCGAGGATGAAGCTGCCGTAAGTAACTACATCGCACTCAACGATGCAAAAACAAGAGAGCCCCTTCCCATAACCTCAGCAGGTGCCATTATCACCGATAAGCTCGCCAAGGAGCTGGACATCTCCCCCGGTGACACCATTGACATCATCATAAACGAAGGCTACAACGTAAAGGTTCCCGTCTCCGGCATAGCGGAAAACTACTGCTTCCATTATGTTTATATGACCAAGGATCTTTACAAGGCTGTCTTCGGCATCAATCCCCTTTATAACTACGTTTCGGCTAATCTTGCCATACCCGACATGGAGCAGGAGCAGAAAACACTTCTGGCAAAGAATCTTATGAATGAATACGGCATCAGTGCCGTAGCCTTCACCAGTCAGATTCAGAACTCCTTCCAGAATATTATGAACTCCATAAATTACATCGTAATTATCCTCATCGTCTGTGCGGGACTTCTGGCATTCATCGTTCTTTATAACCTTTCCGTAATCAACATCACGGAAAGAATCAGAGAAATCGCCACCATCAAGGTTTTAGGCTTCGACGATACGGAGGTTTCCTCATATATTTTCCGTGAAAATATCATTCTCACCCTCATCGGTACCCTTCAGGGCCT
>JAZUOC010000113.1:0-3089 GCA_045604465.1 Acutalibacteraceae bacterium | reverse complement strand
CCTTCATAGCCTCTGCCACCCTGCAGCCGTTATAAAGGGAAACATTTTCCTTTCCGAAGCGGCTGCACATACCCTCATAGGGTGTAACCGCATAGGGGCTGAAAACGTTACTGCTTCCGTGGTCACCGGTGTTTCTCTTGTTTGCATATCTGCCTACGACGGCTATCCTTTTACCCTCGGGAACGGGCAGAGTACGGCTTTCATTTTTTAGAAGCACCATACCCTTTGTTGCCGCTTCTCTGGCAAGAGATATATGCTCCTCGGAAAGTATAACGGATTCCGGGTGCTTTTTGTGCTTGGGCAAGGTGGAGATAAGGGCGCGCAGAATTCTTGCGGCGGCGGTATCTATGTCTTTTTCGGTTATATTGCTTTTTTTCAGATGATAGCCGAGAGAGGCATAACGGAAAAGATAGGGCATTTCCATATCCATTCCCGATTTAAGGCTTCTGACAGCATCGTAAATACCGTAGAAGAAGTCGGAGAGAGTGAAGCCGTCGAAGCCCCATTTATCTCTTAATATATCCGTAAGAAGCTCCCTGTTTTCACAGGCGTAGGTGCCGTTTACCCTGTTATAGGCACCCATAACCGACATGGCTCCCGCATCGATGCATTTTTTGAAGTGGGGGAGATATACCTCGTGGAGTGTTCTTTCGTCGGCTATGGCATTGGCTGAAAATCGGAGATCCTCGATACTGTTCAGTGCGTAGTGCTTAGGACAGGCTATGATGCCGTTATCCTGCATGGCCTTCGTAAGAGCCGCACCCATTCTGCCGAGAAGATAAGGATCCTCACCGTAGGTTTCCTGAGCTCTGCCCCACATAGGGTTACGCAGAAGATTTATACATACACCTGCGAAAAGGTTGGCATCGAGAGCAGACGCCTCCTTGGCGAAAACCTCACCTATACGGTATTCCAGCTCATCGTCGAAGGCGGCACCGCGGAGCATGGAAACGGGGAAGCAGGTGCATTTTTTCATAACGATACCGCGGGGACCGTCAGTGAACATAACGGGAGGTATACCGAGCCTTTTACATCCGCCTGCGGGATAAGCCTCACCGTTATAGAATCTGCCCTTGGTGAGGAAGCTTTTAGCCGTAACACCGAGAGCGTGGCCCTGGAGAATACGGATTTTTTCACTGACTGTCATTTCCTTAAGAAGAAGCTCTGCGACCTCGTGAAGCTTTTCTTTCGTGGGCTCTTTTTTATAAAGCTCCATCGCTTTTTCGAAATTCATCATATTTTCACCTCAATAGCTTTTGAGTTTTTTTATGTCCTCGTAAAATCTCTTTTCACTGTCAAAGGCTACAAACTCAACCATAACTATACCGCTGAAATTTTTCTCTCTGAATTTTTTCAGCAGAGTGTCAAGATAGTCTTTATCCTTTTTTCTGAAAAGCTGTTCTCTTTTTAAATCACGGTAGGAAACGTGAACATTTTCCGTAACAGAGAAGGTTCTGTCTATTCTGTCCAGATCATATTCCATACGGAAATATCTCGACTGGAAATAGGTTCTGAAATTATCCCTCTGCAGCTCCTTGCTAAAGCGCAGAAAGGCATCTGTATTATTGTTAAAGGTGTTTCCGTGACATTCGGGACATACGAGAATACCGTAGGCGGAGGCGATATCGCACATTTTTGCGGTGCTTTCGAGTAAGGCTTTGTATTCGCTCTCGCCTATTTTTTCACTGTCTTTTCTGCCGAGCCATACTCTGACGGACGGTGCTCCGAGAGCTTTAGTGATTCCGCAGACCTTATGCCACTTTTCCTCATTATATTCAGCACAGTTAAAATAACTGCCGTAGGAGCTGATTTTTATTCCTGCAGTGTCGCAGAGTGCTTTAACCTTACGGGCATCCTCTTCCGTTTTAACGTGGACATCTCCGCCCCATTCGATGTAGTCGATGTCTGCTTTTTTCGCTATAGCGACTACTTCTTCTGCACTCTTTTTTCTGAAGGTTACACTGCACAGACCTATTCTGAAATAATCCATTTTACACCTCTGAAGCTGCTTTCAGCTCGTTTTCCATAGTAAGCTCCTTCTGTTTTCTGTATTCTGTCAGCTTTTCCTCGACAGCGTTTTCATCGAATCTGAAGAAGAGCATAGGTATAGCCTGTGCGATAAGAGCGACAGAGCCTAAGGCGGTGAGCATAAAGAAGATTCCGTTCAGAAGAGCGGTGTAGTTTACTCCGTCGATTATATTGGCTTCTAATGTGGATGAGATAAGAGGTATTCTTGCACCGTCGGTCAGAGCCTCCATCTTTTCTGCATTGTAGCCGAGTCCGTTTATAATATTAAGAACGACGACGTTGAAAACAGCTGCGGAAAGCTTATAAAGCAGACCCTTGAAGGAATATACCGTGGCTTCGATTCTTTCGCCCGACTCCATTTCGATGCTGTCTGTTACGTCGGCTATAATAGAGGTGAGAAGCACCAGACTCATACCTACGGGGAAGTTAGTGAAGAAACGGAGTACTGCATAAATAATAAATCCGGGGATGGTGTTATAGGGTATGACATAAATACCTATGACGTAAACGATAATGTTTGCTGCCGCACCGATAAATGACATCCATATCCACAGGGATTTCTTCGTCATTTTCTTAAGCAGAGGAGGCACGAGAAGCATAGAAAGCATATACGAAATACCGCTTGAAACCGAAAGAAGGGTGGGAAGAATTGCCACTGCATCGATGTTGGGATTTTTGCCTACGATACCCTCGATGAAAAGGTTTATCTTGTCCATAGGAAGAATACCGATGCAGTTCCAGCGTGCGAAATAAGAGAGGAACATGGCACCGAGATTTATAATTCCGTTAAAGAATGCGGCGACGAGCAGAGCGAGAACTCGCTTATCCTTCAGCATTCTTTTAAGGTTGGCTGAGGATTTGGCCTTTTTCGGCGGGATATAAACCTTTTCCTTGATGCCGAAGAAGGAGCCCATCATAATAGCGGCACCCATAAGTGCGAAAATAGCCGCAGACCAGAAATAACCCATATCGGTCATATCCTTTTTACCGTTACCGAGAAGACCTGCCATAGTCCAGATAAGAACGGAAGAAGTCGGAGGCCAAGCGGTCTTAGGAAGACA
>JAZUOC010000112.1:0-2775 GCA_045604465.1 Acutalibacteraceae bacterium | reverse complement strand
AACCGAGGCAATATTCACCGTGACCGTTACCGATATGCTCTAACTTACCTGTTAAAGTGTGGTCAACAGTAATTGCGATTGAACCGCAAGCAACGTTTTTATAGAAAACGTTGATAGCTGTTGTTTCAGCTGTTAAGGGCTCGTTAAGAGCGGGAACGAAGCTGAAATCTTTGTTAGAGGGGGTATAAACTATGTCGTTTGTACCGTCGTTAACAACAAGACCCTGAGGATTAAAATACTCTGTGTCTGTGTATGCAATAACATCAGCATTTGTAACGATTGTTGCTGCGGGTGCTGCATAAGAAGATACAACAAACGGAACAACAAGCATAACTAATGCAAGAAGAACTGCAAGGGCTTTTCTTGTTTTCATGATAATTTCCTCCAAAATATCTAATATATGTAGGGTTATTATAACACAAAAGATTCCAAATGTAAATACACTAGATACAGACTTTTTTATATATATTAGTATAAATATTGTGTATCTGTCTTTTTTTATGTAAAAAATGGAAAAAAGTCCTCGGATGGTTGACTAAAATTATACTTGTATATATAATTTGAGTGGTGATAAAAATGCTTATTAAAGGCTTTCAGAAATTAACTCTTTTAGATTTTCCCGGTAGGACTGCATGTACTGTTTTTACAGGCGGTTGTAATCTCCGTTGTCCATTTTGTCATAATGCTCTTTTGGTTACCGAGCTTGATGATGCTCATTACACGGAAGAAGAAGTTTTCGACCACCTTAAATTAAGGAAAAACGTGCTTGACGGCGTTGCGGTAACAGGCGGAGAGCCTTTGTTACAGAAAGATATTGAAAGATTTTTATATGAAATCAAAGATGCCGGCTTCCCCGTGAAGCTTGATACAAACGGCTGCTTTCCTGAAAAGCTCGCAGGTATTCTTGAATTGAATTTAGTTGATTACGTTGCTATGGATATCAAGAATTGCCCCGAAAAATATGCCGAAACCGTTGGTGTAAAAGATTTCGATATTACCCCCGTTGAAGAGAGTATAAAGCTACTTCAGAAGAGTGGTGTGGATTACGAATTCAGAACAACCGTTACCGCAGATTTTCATACCCCAGAGGATATTGAAAAATTAGCCTTCTGGATAAAAGATACACCTAAATATTATCTTCAGAATTTTGTTGATTCAGGAAATCTTATTGACTGTAGCTGTAAGGGTGTTGACCGTCCGACGATGAGATTAATGCTGGAAAAAGCACAGAAATATATTCCTACTGCAGAGTTAAGGGGAATATAGCCGACGGGATTTAGGCGTACGAGGTTCAACTCTTTTCGGCTATAAAAAATACACAAAAATTTATAGTGCTCTCTCTGTTTCAAAGAAAAAGTGTACCACAACATATTGTGCTTTACCACAATATGTTGTGGTTGTTTTTGTGTAAATACATTTTCCGACACAAAGTTGCACAAATCTACATATAGAAATATGTGAAAAATTCACAGTTTTCACTAAAAATCTTCAATATCTTGTGTTTTGGTTAGTTTTTACAAAAAAATAAACACAATATCTTGTGGTTTCTATTGACAAAGGAATGCATATCTGTTATTATCATTTACAGTCGGCTTCCTCGGTTTGAAGCCCATAAAACGCAAAACAAATTTTAATAAAAATCTATAGAAAGAAGGAGCAAAATGTATCAGGTAATTAAAAGAGACGGCAAAATTGCAGATTTTAATATTGAAAAAATTGCAGCCGCTATCAAACAGGCTTTTGAAGCTTGTAACAAACAGTATAATGACAACATCATCGATTTTCTTGCACTTAAAGTAACAGCTAACTTTGAGCCTAAAATCAGCAACAACCTTGTTGCTGTTGAAGACGTTCAGGACAGTGTAGAGTCTGTTCTCGTTCAGGCAGGTTATGCAGATGTTGCAAAATCTTACATTCTTTACAGAAAACAGCGTGAGAAAATCCGTAATATGAAATCAACAATTCTCGACTATAAAGAGCTTGTTGACAGCTATGTTAAGGTTACTGACTGGCGTGTTAAGGAAAACTCAACAGTTACTTACTCAGTTGGTGGTCTTATCCTTTCAAACTCAGGTGCTATTACAGCTAACTACTGGCTTTCTGAGGTTTATGATGAGGAAATCGCAAATGCTCACCGTAATGCAGATATCCACATTCACGACCTTTCAATGCTTACAGGCTACTGTGCAGGTTGGTCATTAAAACAGCTTATTGAGGAAGGTCTCGGCGGTGTTCCCGGAAAGATTACATCTTCACCCGCAAGCCACCTTGCAACTCTCTGTAACCACATGGTTAACTTCCTTGGTATTATGCAGAATGAATGGGCAGGTGCTCAGGCATTTTCATCATTCGACACATATCTTGCTCCCTTCGTTAAGGTTGATAACCTTGACTACAAGCAGGTTAAAAAATGTCTTGAAAGCTTCATCTTCGGTGTAAATACACCTTCTCGTTGGGGTACTCAGGCTCCCTTCTCAAACATCACTCTTGACTGGACTGTTCCTGCAGACCTTAAGGATATGCCTGCAATCGTTGGCGGTAAGGAAATGGATTTCACTTACGGCGATTGTAAAAAAGAGATGGATATGGTTAACAAGGCTTTCATCGAAATTATGATCGAAGGCGATGCTCACGGTCGTGGCTTCCAGTATCCCATCCCCACATATTCAATTACTCGTGACTTTGACTGGTCAGAAACAGAGAACAACAAGCTTCTCTTTGAAATGACAGCAAAATACGGTACACCTTACTTCTCAAACTATGTAAACTCCGATA
>JAZUOC010000111.1:0-15893 GCA_045604465.1 Acutalibacteraceae bacterium | reverse complement strand
GCTCTCCCAGCTGAGCTATGCTCCCATCATCGCCGCAAGGTATTTCTCACAGCGCCTGTATAATATAACAGAAAAGCTCCCGTTTGTCAATGGTATTTTCAAAATTTTTTTGAAAATTTTATTTTTTTCCCGGTCTGCCATGATGACCGGGTTCGGTTATACCGATGTCATCATCGTCATGATCATCATCCGGTAAGAAGCTGCCACCGATAAAGGAGGTTATACTTACCATTCGTTCAATAAACTCTTTCAGCCACAAAAAAATTATATACATTAAATCCATAAAATATAACCTTCCTTTCCAAGATTTTTCAGTGTTATAATACTATAACAAGTTGCCGAGGATGTCAATATTATTTTAAAAAAATATTAAACATTTTCTAATGTTTTGTATACAAAAAGACCTTTACACCTGTTTCTGATGTAAAAACCTTTTTTTATTTTTAATAAACCTCAGCCAGATCGTAAATGAGCCTTTCTGTCTTTTCCCAGCCTATACATGGATCAGTTATGCTTTTACCGTAAGTACCCTCGCCAATTTTCTGCGTGCCGTCCTCTATGTAGCTTTCTATCATAAGACCCTTAACGAGCTTATCTATGTCGGAATTATGACGGCAGGAATGAAGTATTTCCTTGGCGATACGAGGCTGTTCAAGATATTTCTTGCCCGAGTTCGCATGGTTGGTATCGACGATAACGGCAGGATTTTTCAGATCGGGACGCTGTGCATAAAGTTCAGAAAGAAGAAGTAAGTCTTCGTAATGATAATTCGGGAAGGACTGTCCCCTGTCATTGACATAACCGCGAAGAATAGCGTGAGAAAGGTCGTTACCTTCGCTTTTTACCTCCCATCCGCGGTAAATGAAATCGTGCTTATGCTGTCCGGCAGTAATGGAATTCATCATAACGGAAAGGTCACCGCCTGTAGGGTTTTTCATACCTACGGGAACATCTATTCCGCTGGCCGTAAGCCTGTGTTCCTGATTTTCCGTGCTTCTGGCACCGACAGCCACATAACCCAGAAGATCTGAAAGATACCTGTAATTATCGGGATACAGCATCTCATCAGCACAAACGAAGCCTGTTTCGTTTATAGCTCTCATATGAAGCTTTCTGATGGCAACGATACCCTTGATAAGATCTGCGGCTGCATTAGGATCGGGCTGATGGAGCATACCCTTATAGCCATCACCTGTAGTACGCGGCTTATTGGTATAGATTCTCGGAATGATAAAGATTTTATCCTTTACCTTTTCCTGTACGGAAACGAGACGCGAAATATAATCCATCACACTGTCCTCATTGTCGGCAGAACAGGGACCGATAATCAGGATAAGCTTTCTTTCCTTACCCTCGAAAATAGCACGGATTTCAGCATCCCTCTGTTTTTTAATATTTTCTGCCTCTTTTGTCATGGGATACTGTTCCTTTATATCCTTCGGTATGGGCAGCTTACATACAAAGTTCATATTCATAATTTTTTCCTCCTTTATTTATCGAAAAGCTTTCTGCGTTCTGTCGATGTTATCATCATATCCATAAGACCTTCTCTGTCTTCATTTTTAAGATAGCCGTGCATTTTCTCGAGCTGACTTTGGAAAAGCTCCATTTCCTCTAAAAGAGCCTCTTTGTTATCAAGAAAAAGCTCACTCCACATCTTTTCATTTATTTTTGCGATACGGGTTAAATCCCTGAATGAATCGGCTGTATAACGCTCGAGGCTTGCATGCTCATAACAGTTCATAAGCGCTACGGCTATGCAGTGCGTAAGCTGTGAAACAAAGCCTATCATCTTATCGTGCATTTCGGGAGATATTTCAGAAATTCGTCCGAAGCCTAAAATCTCACCTATTCTCTTGCACGCCTCTATGCCCTCGTCGGTGTTTCTATCCGTAGGTACCACAAGATAGTTCATACCGTAAAAAATACGCTCGTCGCTGTTTCTGACACCGGAAGTCTCCTTTCCTGCCATAGGATGAGCCGAAATGAACTCGACCATTGGCGGAAGCATATTCTGTATTCTGTCTACAATACATCCCTTGACACCTGTGACATCAGTAATAATCGTGCCCGGCTTTATCAGTCTTCCATTTTCCTCAATCCACTGAACAAAGGTTCCGGGGTAGAGAGTAAAAATTATCACATCTGCACTCTTTATCATCATGGGATCTATCTCAGTCGTTGCCTTCTGAACCATTTTATGCTCGAGAGCATAGGCTGCATCTGCTTCTTCCTTGGTTATGGCTTCTACATAATAACCCTTCCCCGTAAGCCCTTTGGCATAAGAACCGCCTAAAAGACCGAGACCTATGATTAGAAAACGTGTATTTTTATTAATTGTCATCTGACCGCACCTCCAGACCAATCTCCGAAAGCCTCACAAAAAAGTCGGGATAGCTTTTTCTTACCGCCTCAGCATCTTCGATTTCACCGCCGAAAAGAGAAGACAGCACAGAAAGAGACATAACCACTCTATGGTCATTGTGACCGCATAGAAGCATCTCACTTTTATGCAAGGGAGATTTTTTAATTATTATTTCATTTTCGTATACTTCTACATCTGCACCGAATTTCGAAAGTTCCTCTTTCATTACGGTGCCTCTGTCGCTTTCTTTAATTTTAAGTCTTGCCGTACCTGTAAGTGTCGCACCGTTAAGAGTGCAGGCAAGAGTCATCAGTATGGGAGCCAGATCAGGACAGTCACTCACGTCGAGTGTGGGTGTACCCTCATAAAGGCTCTCAAAATATTCTCGGTACACTCTGTCACCCTGCAAGGTATTCTCCTTCACACCGGTTACCCTTACATCGGAGCCGAGATAATTAAAGGCATCGAGGAAAGCAGCATTCGAGCAGTCGGCCTCTACGGTAAATCTGCCGCCGCAATATTTCTGCGAGCCTTTTATATAAAGAGTGTTACTGTCTTCCCACTGTGCATTTACACCGAAATCCTTCATAGCGGAAAGAGTCATATCTATGTAGCTGCGGCTTTCTGTTTTACCTGTCAGATGAATTCTGCTGTCACCATCACATAAGGGAAGAGCGAAAAGCAGACCGCTTATAAACTGACTGCTCACATCGCCTCTCACGGTATAATCGCCTGAAAGCAGTCTGCCTTTTACTGTTATTATGCCATCAGTATGGCTGAAAAGAAGATTATTTTCTTCGCAGAGCCTTTCATAAACCTCCATAGGTCTTTCCATAAGTCTGCCGTAGCCTGTAAAGCTGTGCTCACACTCTGAAAGAAGAGCTATAGGAATAAAAAAACGTAGAGTGCTTCCGCTTTCACGTGCAGGAAAAATCTTACTTTCCGTTATGTCCGAGGGAGATACACCTTTAATTCTGACAGCACCTTCCCTGAGTTCGATTTCTGCACCCAACTCCTTCAGACAGTCAAGGGTGGCGAGAATATCTTCAGAAAGAGCTATATTATCTATTATGCTTTCACCCTCAGAAAGTCCTGCACAGATAAGAAGCCTGTGAGCCATACTCTTCGACGGCGGGGCGGTTATTTCACCTTTAAGAAGGCTTTTCTCTATTTTTACATTCATTTTACCACTTACTTACTGAGATATTCTTCGATGAAATCGACAGCTCTCAGATAGCCGTCGGTTCCCATGCCTGTTATAGTCTTCGCTGCTGCAAGTCGAATATAGCTTGTCTGTCTGAAATCCTCTCTTTCCTCCACCTTAGAAATGTGTACCTCTACGGTGGGAATTCCTACGGATTTCACTGCATCGAGAATAGCTATGCTTGTGTGTGTATAGGCTCCGGGGTTTATGATTATACCGTCATAAACTCCGTAGGCCTCCTGAATTTTATCCACAAGACAGCCTTCGTGATTTGACTGATAAAAGTCACAGCCGATATTTCTTTCAACGCAGTAGCTTTTTATTTTATTTACCAAATCAACATAAGTTTCTCTGCCGTAATGGTCAGGCTCTCTTATGCCGAGCATATTGAGATTAGGACCGTTAATAATCAGAAGCTTCATTTCAGTTTCTCCCTTATTCTTCTGACGGCGTTCTGTACATTTCCGTCAATATATGTTTTTTCATCGCAGGCGGAAAGGTAAATGCCGTATCTTTCCTCGTAGCGTTTTTTCAGAGCTTCGAAATCTCTCGAAAGAGGTCTGTCCTCCGTAGGAACTATATCCTCAAGAGGTCTGTCAAGAAAGAACAGAACACCGTTATGCTTTAAATATTCCACGTTCTCCTGTCTTAAAACAGCTCCTCCGCCTGTGGCGATAACTAAGCCGTTCTGAAGAGAGACTTTTTTTACGGCTACGGATTCGATGTCTCTGAAAAAGTCTTCTCCCTTTTCAGCGAAGATGCCGCTTATACATCCGTATTCCTCGGTAATAAGCTCATCAATATCGATAAAGCTTTTGCCGAGCTTTTCAGCCAGAGCCTTTCCGACGGTGGTTTTTCCGCTTCCGGGCATACCTATAAGAACGATATTTCTTTTCTCATTTAAAATTCTGCCGTAAACCTCATCGGCAGTCCTTCTTACATCGAAGGTCTTACCGCTGAAAATCTCTGAGGCTAAAACTGCCTGTGCCACAAGCATATAAAGTCCGCATTCACAGCTTATACCCTGTCTTTCGCAGTCGAGATAAAGCTTGGTTTTAAGAGGATTATATACCACATCGGTGACACCCTTAAGCTTTCTGAAAAGTGACACATCCACAGCACTTTCATCTGTGTTCGGATACATACCGCAGGGAGTAGTATTTATAATGTAATCGCAGTCGCCGTGAAGAAAAAGAAGATTTTCATAATTTACCTCTCCCCTTCTGCTGACAGTGATTATCTCTTTCGCTCCGAGTGCTTCAGCCACAGCGTGAGCAGTTTTAGCTGTACCGCCCGAGCCGAGTATTACCACCTTTTTGCCTTCATAGGAAAGCCCCTGCTTTTCGATAAGCATTTTCATTCCGTCAAAATCCGTGTTATATCCGTACAGCTTACCTTCACGGTTTACTATCGTATTGACTGCACCGATTTTAAGAGCCTTGTCATCGATGTAATCAAGATAATGAATAACACTCTGCTTATAGGGAATCGTCACATTTATACCGCAGAAATCCTTTTCTTTCATAAACAGATCAAGGTCATCACGGGGGATTTCTTTTATTTCGTATGTATAATCGGCTATGCCTTCGTGGATAGGCTTGGAAAAGCTGTGAGAAAGCCTTTCACCGATAAGTCCGTATTTCATTTTATCACTTCTTAGCTTTATAATTTAAAGTAATCCGTACCAAAACGGGTAAGCAATAAATCGCACAGAGTAAGCGCCGTTACACTGTCGATTACCACTCTCGCTCTGTGAATAATGGCAGGGTCGTGCCTTCCCTCAATAAGAAGCATCTCATCTGTCTTTTCTTTAAAGTTTACAGTTTCCTGCTCTTTATAAATGGAAGGTGTCGGCTTTACTGCACAGCGGAAGGTTATCGGCATACCATTTGTGATACCGCCGTTTATTCCGCCGTTAT
The DNA here is from genome assembly GCA_045604465.1 of Acutalibacteraceae bacterium. Taxonomy (GTDB): domain Bacteria; phylum Bacillota; class Clostridia; order Oscillospirales; family Acutalibacteraceae; genus UBA6857. The sequence goes on along the minus strand of JAZUOC010000111.1, from coordinate 10,405 downwards.
TATTGGTCTTCGTCCTTACGGTATCACCGTCGCAGTAAAAGCTGTCATTCGCCTCACTGCCTCTCATTTTACCGAAGGAAAAGCCTGCACCGAACTCAATGCCTTTTACTGCAGGTACGGAAAAAAGCGCATGTGAAAGCACACCTTCCACCGTATCAAACCAAGGCTCACCCACACCGACAGGCATCCCTGTCACTGCAGTGGAAAGCACACCGCCGATGCTGTCTCCGTCTTTTTTACATTCTTCGATAAGAGATGCGATTTCTTCTCTTTTATTTTCACAGAGAACAGGAATATCTATAGTTTCGAGAAGAGCAAAGTCATCTTCAAGGTTTCCGAACTCTCTGTCCTCTATGTGGCCGCAGCGTGAAATATGGGTAGCTACTTTTATCCCCTTACTTCCGAGAGCTTTAAGTGCTATGGCACCTGCCGCAACCAAAGGTGCAGTTATTCTGCCCGAAAAGTGACCGCCCCCCCTGTAGTCCTGATAACCGCCGTATTTACACTCGGCAGTATAATCGGCATGAGAAGGCCTTGCAAGGTCTTTTGTACCGGAATAATCTTTACTTTTCGTATCAGCGTTTTCTATCATCAGACAGATAGGTGTACCTGTAGTTCTGCCCTCAAAAACACCGCTTAATATTTTCACCTCATCCTTTTCCCTTCTGGATGTAGAAAGGGCATTTACTCCCTTTCTTTTTTCCATCTGCGAAGCGATGAAGCCTTTATCTATCTCTATTCCCGGTGAAATTCCGTCAATTACACAGCCTATAGCTTCGCCGTGGCTTTCACCGAAAAGCGTTACGGAAAGGGAATTTCCGAAAGTATTCTTCATTTTCTATCCCTCATTATACCAGTTTCATTAATTCATCTACAGTTGTATTTATAAATTCGAAGGAACCGATTTCTCTGCAGAAAACAGCTGTTATACCCTTCGTGTCACTCTTTTTGTCATGTGAGACAGCCCCCGCCACCTTTTCTATGTCAAAGGGATAAGACACGGGAAGCCCCGTTTTCTCCAAAGCAGAAATAACTCTGTCCTTTATTTTCTCGCCGCACATAGGTATCATACCCAGAGCTACACATTCTCCGTGATAAAGCTCGCCGAATGGCACCGAAGCCTCTATTCCGTGACCGATTGTGTGACCAAAATTAAGTACCTTGCGAAGTCCTGTCTCCTTTTCATCTTCTTCGACTACCTTCTTTTTCACTAAAAGTGAACGCTCTATAACCTCGTCGATTTTTTTCTCTGCCTCACCTTTTTCGAAAATCTCAAAAAGCTCCTTATCCATTATGATGCCTGCCTTAAGAGCTTCGGCAAGTCCGTTTCTGAAATGCCTTTCAGAAAGAGTAGAAAGAACCTCCGGGTCGATTATGACTTTCTTCGGTTGATGGAAAGCACCGATGATGTTTTTAATCTTGCCTAAATCAACGGCTGTTTTACCTCCGATAGAGGAGTCCACCTGCGAGAGAAGAGTGGTAGGAATGTTATAAAAATCGATGCCTCTCATATACGTGGCAGCAGCAAAGCCTGCCATATCACCGGCTACACCGCCGCCTACAGCTATCACGGCATCCTTACGTGTAAAGGATAACTCCATAAGCCTTTCACAAATCTGTCGGTAGGTATCAAAATTTTTACTTGCCTCGCCCTGAGGGAAGGTGAAAATGTGGCTGTTTACGAAAGCTGAAGCAACAGCTTTTACATATTCTGTAGGCACTCCCGAGTCGGTGACTATAAGCACCCGTCTGTCAGCAGAAATACCGAGAAGTGTATCCGCCTTTTTTATCGCTCCTCTTTCGAGAATTATGTCATAGGATTTCTCACCTAAATTAATGGGTATAATCATAAATTATCACTCAAATCTTCGAATTATCTTTATAGGTACCTATCATCTTAAGTCTGTCGCAGCAGTCAGAAAGCTCATCGAGCATATATCTGCCACGTCTGGACTGCAAATCGCCTTCGATTTCCACATAGAAATAATAGGTCCAGATAAGGTCTTTCATAGCACGGCTTTTAATTGAACGCATGGAATAGCCGTGGTGTCCGATTACATTAATGGCGTGAGCGAGAGCTCCTGCTTCATCAGGCACGGTGAAAACGATAATGCTGTGGTCTCTTTTTTCAGTACAGAGTGTACGTGAAAGAACCACGAAGCGTGTAGTATTATCACTGGCTTCATTTACATTCTCTCTGATTACCTTAAGTCCGTAAAGATCGGCAGTCTCTCTGCTGGCGATAGCGGCAAGAGTTTTATCTCCCGTATCTGCCACTAACTTAGCTGCTCTGGCTGTGTTTTCGCAGCCCTCTGCCTTATATCCCTGATTTCTGATATAGGAGGCACACTGGTCAAGTGCCTGCTGATGGCTGATAACCTTTACGATGTCCTTTTCCGAAGCATCGTCTAATCCGATAAGATTATGACGGATGTCAAGACTGTAAAGACCGTTTACATAAAGTGAACCCGAGAATATAAGGTCTATAACCTGTCCTACCTCACCTGCTCTGCTATTTTCGATGGGAAGAACAGCACAGTCGCACTCACCCTTTTCCACGGCCTCATAGGCAGCTCTGAAATCAGGATAAGATATTCTCTTTCCGTCAGGAAAAATTCTGCCGGCAGCTATGTGAGCAAAAGCTCCTTCCACACCGCTGTAGGCCACATTTGCGCCCTCTAAAATACGGTGCTGATACCTTTTGGAAATGTCCATGGTGCTTTTCATAAAGGAAACATAAAAGTCCTTTACTTCTTCGTTTTCGATATATCCGAGGTTTTTACCGATAAGAAAATCTTCTCTTGCTCCGTCGAAAACGGGAAGACCTCTTTCTTTTTTATATTCGGCTACTTCCTTCACAGCCGCCATTCTCTTCTCGAACAGTGCTGCGATTTCTTTATCGGCTTCACCGATTATTTCTCTGGCTTTATTAAGCTTATCCATAAAGTTTCTCCTTTAAATAAGGTCATATTCTTTCGCAAGCTTTCTGAATGCGGGAAGTGATTTCTTAATCATTTCAGTGGAAACACAGTAGGAAAGCCTCACATATCCCGGGAAGCCGAAGGAGTCACTGGGTACTAAAAGAAGATCGTATTTCTTCGCCTTTTCGCAGAATGCCTCAGCACTCTCCTCAGGCGATTTCATAAACAGATAGAAAGCACCGTCAGGCTTAGCAGTTTTAAAGCCAAGCTCAGAAAAGGCATCAAGAAGAATATCTCTGTTCATTTTATAGACCGAAACATCACTTGTCTTGCCCACGCATTTTCTGATAACAAACTGCATCAGTGAAGGCGCACACACATATCCGAGCGCTCTGCCGGCACCGCATACAGATTTGTAAATAAGCTCGAAATCACTCACCTCATCGGGAACGAGTATGTAACCGATTCTGTCACCGGGCAGAGAAAGGGATTTGGAATAGGAATAGCATACGAGAGTGTTATCGTAGTATTTCGTCAGATACGGCACCTTCACATCACCGTAAACCAGTTCTCTGTAGGGTTCGTCGGAAATAAGGAAAATTTCCTTTCCGTACTCCTTCTGCTTTTCACTCATAATACGGCAAAGCTCAACTACCGTTCCCTCGCTGATAACCACACCCGAGGGGTTATTGGGAGAGTTTACGACTACCGCTTTAGTTTTCGGAGTTATCGCCTTTTCGAATGCGTCAAGATCAATCTGCAGATCCTCTGCCTTACATTTAACCTCTACCGGAACTGCACCGGCCGATTCTATAAACACCTTATACTCCGGAAAATAGGGAGCGAAGATAATGATTTCATCGTCCTTTTCAGTAAGAGCCTTGAAGCAGATAGAAAGAGAAGCGGCGGCACCTGCAGTCATATAAAAGTTTTTAAAGGAAAAAGCTGTGCCAAACCGTGCATTAAGGTCGTCAGCTATAGCCTGTCGAGTATCGTTATCGCCTACAGCAGAGGTGTAACCGTGAAGAACAGTAGAGGGCATATTCTCCGTAAGCTCACGGATAGTCTCATTCACGATTTCGGGGGCCGGAACGCTGGGATTTCCTAAGCTGTAATCGTACACATTCTCTGCGCCGATTTCAGCCTTCCTCTTTTTACCGTATTCAAATATTTCTCTGATAACGGAGCTTTTGGCACCGAGGTCGTACATTTTTTCATTTACCATAATTATCACCGTCTTCAATTAATTAAAATATCAGCATGCTAAAGCGCATAATGATAAATTATACACCTTATTATAAAAACCGTCAATAAAAGCCCTGATATTTTACATAAAAAGATTAAATTTTATTATAAAAATTCATTCCTGCTCAAATTTATCGGGAAGGGCGGATTTCGCTTTAATTGTTTAAAGCTTTAAATGTTTAAATTGTGATTATTTTAGCACAGTGATGGGTAGTTGTCAAGGGAAACGAAAAAAATATTTAAAAATAATGCTGTTTTCGGAACCCCTCTGACTCCCGTTGGCCAGCAGTGACCAACGGGATACGGTGCGGTAAAGACCGTAACCTATGACAATCTTCGGATCGAAACGGAGAGGTTACAACACACAAAAGGACAGGTTACCACTGTGCCGTAAGCACAGGTAACCTGTCCGATAGTTTTATTCAGCTAAAAATTTCTTGAAAGGATTTATTTTAAGAAGATGGCGGTTAAATAATCTCTGATTAAGGAAACAAGTACCGAAACAATACTTTCAAGGAGACAAATACCCATTTCTGCTATGCTTTCGTGTTCTAATTCATCGCAGAAATCACAGTGAGGAATTACTTCGTCACCGCATACCTCGCAGATATTATCGTTATCAACATCAGTGTGAGGAAGCTTAGAGCCCTTATCGGTTATTGTATTTGTCTTACCACAACCGTAATCACAGGAAGCTGTCTTTGTTCCGTCCTTTGAGCAGGAAGCATCATTGTTTGATACGTAGTCAGTGTAGATGTGCTTTCCGGTAGCCTTCACAGTCGCTGTATATGAGTCACCGCAAACGGTACAGGTAAATGTCTTAATGCCATTTTTACTGCAGGTGGGAGCTGTGGTGATTTCACTGCTGTAGTCGTGACCGAGAGCATCTGTATAATCATCAATATAGCTGTCGCCGCACTCACAGGTGTAGGTTGTATAGCCTTCTTCTGTGCAGGTGGGAGCTGTTACCTCTGCTTCGTATGTATGAGCTTCGAGCTTTGCTACAACTTCTGTATAGCTGTCACCGCAGTGGCAGGTAAAGGTTTCTTCACCCTCTGTGAGATGTGTAGGCTCTATGGTGATTTCGGATGTATAGCTGTGACCTGTAGCATCCACATAATCACCGACATAACTGTCACCGCAAGCACAAGTGTAGGTTGTGTAGCCTTCTTCTGTACAGGTGGGAGCTGTTACTGATGCTTCGTGGCTGTGGCCTGTAGCATCTGTGTAATCGTCTACGTAGCTGTCACCGCAAGCACAGGTATAGGTTGTGTAACCACCCTCTGTGCAGGTAGGAGCTGTTACTGATGTTTCGTATGTATGACCTGTAGCATCCACATAATCGCTTACATAACTGTCATTACAAGCACAGGTATAGGTTGTATAACCTTCTTCTGTACAGGTAGGAGCTGTTACTACTGCAGTATATGAGTGGTCTTTGAGTTTAGCTACAGTTTCAGTGTAGCTGTCGCCACAGTGACATGTGAAGGTTTCCACACCCTCTGTAAGGTGAGTAGGCTGTGTAGTGATTTCTGATGTGTAGGAGTGGCCTGTAGCTGAGCCTTCATCCTTTACTGTATCTGTTTCACCGCATTTGTTATCGCACTTTGCAGTTTTTGTACCGTCTTCTGTACAGGTTGCATTTTCGTCAGAAACATAGTCTGTGAAGCTGTGGCCGATGGCATCGACATAATCACTTACATAACTGTCACCGCATTCACAGGTGTATGTTGTATAGCCCTCTTCTGTACAGGTGGGAGATGTTACTGATGTTTCGTAGGTGTGACCTTCGAGCTTAGCTATAACTTCAGTATAACTGTCGCCACAGTGGCAAGTAAAGGTTTCTATACCTTCCTCGGTATGTGTGGCAGGAGTAGTAATTTCAGATGTGTAGCTGTGACCGAGAGCAGCTACATAATCGTCAACATAACTGTCACCGCATTTACAAGTGTAGGTTGTGTAGCCTTCTTCTGTACAGGTGGGAGCTGTTGTTACTTTGTTATATGTATGACCGGTGGCTGTGCTTTCATCTGTTACTGTATCGGTTCCACCGCAACCATTATCACAAACAGCCGTCTTTGTACCGTCTTCTATACAGGTTGCGTTTTCGTCAGAAACATAGTTTGTAAAGCTATGACCTGTAGCATCCACATAATCATCCACATAACTGTAACCGCATTTACAGGTGTAGGTTGTGTACCCTTTTTCTGTACAAGTTGGCTCTGTTACAGAAGTCTTATAGGTGTGTCCTGTAGCAGGTACTTCTTCCGCAGTGTAGCTATAACCACAATCAGAACAAGTATAAGTGGTATAACCACCCTTTGTACAACTGGGCTTTTGAACATTTGTAGTATATAAATGAGTGTGTGCCGGTATAATATAGTCACAAAAATCACATACGCCGTCATAATCTGTATCAGTTGACATATGAACTGCATTAGTAAGTGAACTATTATTACTACTAATTGCAATCGTATCCCATTTAGCCTGTGTTCCACAATAATGTGCATTCAAATATTTTTCATTACAAAAAACTCCAGCTTCATCAACGCTTCTTAAGCTATAAGGTATTATAATTCTTTCAAGATTTAAACATACAAACGCACCTTCTCCAATGCTAATTACGCGTTTTCCCAAGTCTACACTTTTAAGACCTGTACATCCACCAAACGCATACGCTCCTATATCAACCACATTAGGAATTGTAATTTCTTCAAGATTGGTACAGTTCGCAAACGCTCGATTTCCTATAGAACTTACACTATTACCGAATGTAACACTTTTAAGACTAGAACAAGAATAAAATGAATCTTCACCTATACTTGTTACTCCATCTCCAATTATTACACTTTCAAGTTTATCACAATACTGAAATGCTAGATCTTCTATTGCCAACACGTTGTCAGGGATTATGATGCTTTTAAGTGCATCGCAATTATTAAATGCAGCAAATCCTATACTTGTTACGCTTTTTCCGATAATTACACTTTCAAGACTTGTGCAATATGCAAAGGTTAAATATCCTATACTTGCTACACCATTTCCGATTTTAATATTTTTAAGATTTGTACACCGCTGAAATGCCCAACTATCCAAACTACTAGTTACGCTATCAGGAATTACAATACTTTCAAGACTTTCACAAGTACTAAACGCCGCTTTACCTAAACTTGTTACCTTGTCAGGAATTATTATATTTACAAGACTTGTACAATTAGTAAAAGCTCTATCCTCTATACATATCACACTATCGGGAATTATAACATCTGTAAGATTCGTACATCCGGAAAACAAACCAGCAGCTATACTTGTGGGCTCATTTTCGAAGGTTACACTTTTTAAACTTGTGCAATCTTTGAACGCACATTCACCAATATTTGTTACACTGTTTGGGATTGTGATGCTTTTAAGACTTGTACATTCTGAAAATGCATATGCACCAATACTTGTTACACTATCAGGAATCATAACACTTGTAAGACTTGAACATCCAGAAAATGTATAGTCACCTATACTCATTAGGCTGTTACCGATTGTGATGCTTTCAAGACTTGTACAACCATTAAACGCATTCTTCCCAACACTTGTTAACATATTTCCGAATGATAGACTTTTAATACTTGTGCAACCATCAAACGCATACTCACCTATACTTATAGTATTAGTGAGACCAGTGATGCTTTCAAGGCTTGTACAATCTTGAAATACAGAATCATCTATGCGTTCCACACCGTTTTTTATTGTGACACTTTTAAGCTTTTTGCAACCACCAAACATTCTATGTTGTATGCTTGTAATACCATCCTCGATGACAACACTTGTAATGTCACTATTACTAAAACCGGACAAATCCGACGATCCTGTTATAGCGCCCTCACCACGAATTACCACTGCACCTGTAGTTTCATCATAGGTGTAGGTGACGTTAAAACCCAATCTACCGCTGGATGGTATTGTTTTCACCGCACTCGCCGTCATCGGCATTACCGTCACAGGCACAGCTGTGAGCATCAGAACGAGTACACACATACATGCCAGTATTTTCTTAAAATTAGTTTTCATTTTTCTTTATTCCTCCATAAAACAATTTTTTGCAACAAAAAATGCGTCCCGACAAGCAGAACGCATAAAAAAATGCATTCTCCGAGCCGCGACGCTAACTTTTGATATAATATCCCCAAACATAAGAAAAAATAACAAAACAAAGAGAACACACTTTTTTTACAAAAAAGTATGCTTTCTTACATTTGGAAATATACCAAAAGCTATTCAGTTAACGTCGCAAATTCAGTTTACCACCATTTAACGAAAAAATCAACAGAAAACGGAATTTTTTCTATACTATACTAATATATTTATGTGATAGAGACCTCTCCGTCTGCTCCCATCGGTCTCATCCACATCTTCTTTCAGGCGAGACTTAATCAGACTCTCCCGAAAGGAAAGCTGTCACAAAATGACTGAGATGTATTTTTACAAAAAAAATTTCAAAAACCTATTGACAACCGAAAAAACTTATGCTATTATAAAGTCACGATAATGATAATGATTATCATTATTAGTTCAAAAGGATTGGAGCAGGACTTATGTCAACACTTAAATCCAGTAAGCAACGGGATGCGGTGCTGGCAAACCTACAGTCACGGTACGATCATCCTACGGCAGAGGATATATTTCTCTCAGTAAAGGATGTAATTCCATCCATCAGTCTTGCCACGGTGTACAGGAACCTGAAGCTTCTCGAAGGCGAAGGGCTTATCCTTAAAATCCCCACCGGTGACAGCGACAGATTCGACGGTCACACTCACGGTCACTACCACCTTACCTGCCTCGGTTGCAGAAGGGTTATCGACCTGAGTATCGACCCGGGAGTTAATCTTGACTCCCTCCCCCGTGACTTTGACGGTACTGTAACATCTCACTCTCTGATGTTCTACGGCATCTGCCCCGATTGCAAAAACTCAAGCAAAAAATAATTATCTTGGAGGAAAAGAAAAATGAAAAAGTATTATTGCCCCGTATGCGGTTACGAAAGTGACGAGAAAATCGATGTATGCCCCATCTGCAAGGCTAAGATGAAGGAAAGAGAAGAAGGCGCAGGCATGACCTGGGCAGCAGAACACATCCTCGGTGTAGGCAAAGAAGCAAACGTTCCCGAAGAAATCGTTATGGGTCTTCGTGATAACTTCAACGGTGAATGCTCAGAAGTAGGTATGTACCTCGCTATGGCAAGAGTAGCTCACAGAGAAGGCTACCCCGAAATCGGCCTCTACTGGGAAAAGGCTGCTTACGAAGAAGCCGAGCATGCCGCTAAATTCGCTGAGCTTCTCGGCGAAGTAGTAACCGACAGCACAAAGAAAAATCTCGAGATGAGAGTTGCAGCTGAGAACGGTGCTACTCAGGGTAAATTTGACCTTGCTAAAATGGCTAAAGAACACGGTCTTGACGCTATCCACGACACAGTTCACGAAATGGCTCGTGACGAAGCAAGACACGGTAAGGCATTCGAAGGTCTGCTTAACAGATATTTCGGTTGATTGACCTCTCCGTCAACCTGACGGTTGCCACCTCTCCTTTCAGGCGAGGCTTATATAACCCCTCTGTCACTCTCTGGCAGTCCGGTTCAGAGTGACATTAAAGATTTAAATCATATTGAGGGGATGCGCTTTCCTATCCCCTCTCGTTTTTACATAAACTTTAGATAAGGAGAGAAAATTATGTTCGATTATACTATCTGTAAATGTAAGCAGGTCAGCTTCTTCGATGTAGAGGATGCACTCAATAAGTTCGATAAATTTGAAGATGTGGAAAAAGCCTTCAAGGGCGTACAGGAAATAACCCACTGCTCTACCGGTTGCGGCGGCTGCCACGACAAAATAATGGATGCTATTTCTGAAATTATGACTAAAAGCCGTCCTTACTGACAAAAATTATAATCGGACAGCTTATTAATCAAAGGAGGTATTTTATGAAAAAATATGTTTGTCCCTGCGGATATGTTTATGACCCCGAGCTTGGCGACCCCGATAACGGCGTAGTTGCCAATACAAAATAAGTCGGATCGTAGGCATGTCGTTCTGGGGGCCAAGGAGTTGAACTGGTGTATTGTCTCCCTAAGACCGCTTGGCCTCCGACTTAATCAAGGAGGTATATTATGAAAAAATATGTTTGTCCCTGCGGATATGTTTATGACCCCGAGCTTGGCGACCCCGATAACGGCGTAGTTGCCAATACAAAAT
>JAZUOC010000110.1:0-28686 GCA_045604465.1 Acutalibacteraceae bacterium | reverse complement strand
TGATGACAGTGAAATCAAAGGGATCACTATGGGCGTAAACAGCGGTGTGCGCTTTATCGTCACGGTACATGCGTCAGATTATAACGATTTACTTAAAAGAAGACAGGTTAAAGAAATTCTTGATACGGGAGCGTTCAGTAAAATAGTACTGCTAAAGAGCTCGATGACTCCCGGTAAAATAGAGGGAATTTACGATGCTGCTGAGGTGCGGGATGAAATTTACAGGAGCAGTTTTATTATGGACAGCATTTACGCTGACAGGAGTGAAAATATCATTATTGCTTAAAAAGAGAGTAACTGTTCTGGAAGAAACAGTGCTGTTACTTAACTGTCTTATGTCTGAAATCGAATTTTCTCAGATGAACATCACGGAAATTCTTTCGGATCTGTCAGATGGTGTGTCGATGAAAAATCTGCACTTTATGAAAGGTTTTTCCGAGCTCGGAATTTACGGAGACTTTCACAGTGAGTGGTGCTCCGGAATAAAAGCTTTCCCTTATTACAGAGGTGAAGAAAAGGATAAAATGCTGCAGTTAGGCTCGTTTTTGGGCACTACGGATAAGGATAGCCAGATTAAAACGATCAGGCTTTACTTTACCTATTTCGGAAATTACCGTGAAAATGCGGTAAATGAATATGAAAAATACGGAAAGATATCGTCACTTTTCGGTTTGTTTTTCGGTGCCTCGGTGTTTATTTTACTTCTTTAAACAAAGAAAGGTTATTTCTTCGGCGAAGATATACTGAACGGATATGGAACTTGATTTGATTTTTAAAATTGCCGCTATCGGTGTAATCGTTGCTATACTTAATCAATTACTTACAAAAAGCGACAAGGCTGAATATGCTACTATGACAACAATTGCAGGGATAATTATTGTTTTACTGATGATAATTCCGCGGATAGAAGATTTATTCGACAGCATAAGAAGGATTATAGATTTCTGATGTTTATTAAAATAGTTTTTTCAGGCTTATCATTTTGTATTATAAATGTAATTCTTAAAAGGCAGCTAAAAGAGTTCGTTTTACCGTCGGAAATAGTGTTTCTTGCAATGACTACAGCTTTAGCTGTAGATTTCCTTCAGGATAATTTTTCGTATTTCTCGGACATGGTAAGTCAGACAGAATACGGAGAAGAGCTTTTCTCCTCTGCGGTAAAAGGTGCGGGGATATGTCTTGTTACAAAGCTTTCATCGGATATAAGTAATGAAAGCGGAAACAGACTCGTATCTGATGTAATCGAATTTACAGGAAGGATAATGCTTCTGATTGTCGCTATGCCCTATATCGAATCGATAATGAAAACAGCATTTGCATTTATAAAATGAAAAAGACTCTTATCGTCTCTTTTATCCTTTTTTTAATTCTCATCTTAAGCTTTAACGTACAGGCTACGGATGAAATCCGACAGGATTTATCTGAGAGACTCTTTTCGGATATGGACAGTGAATTAAAAAATGCCCTCGAGGATTTCGGCATTGACTCTTTCGATTACGAAAAAATATATAAAGTATCCGTCGGTAATGTGTTTGCCTATTTCAGCGAAGGAATTAAGGGCTATTTCGTAAGAGCATTAAATGTTTTTTCTAAGGTCTTTGCCGTTATTATTCTGGCGGGCACTGTTTCACTTGTTACAGACGAGAAAAAATATAAGAATACTCTGAATATTATCGTAATTCCTGTCGTTACCGTTATGCTTGTCAAGGAAATTAATCTGTGTCTTAGCTCTGCACTTTCGCTTTTAAGGCTGAACAGTAATTTTATGATTTCCTTCGTTCCGGTTTATGCTATAGCTATCGCTGTAGGAGGAAATCCTGCTACTGCTCTTACATATAATTCGCTTGTCCTCGGCTGTGCTGAAATCATATCCGCAGTTATTGATTACGGAATTACCGATCTGATAGGATGCTTTTTCTGCATAAGCATAGGATTTTCAGTCAATACAAATGTAAATTTTGCCCGTTTTATCAGCACCGTAAACAGATTTATTTCATTTTCTTTAGGCTTGGTTTCTTCCGTATTCGCTTCATTACTGTCTGTGAAGGGGATATTCGCCTCTGCTACGGATTCGGTAGCTGCCAAAGGCATCAGATTCACCATCGGAAGTCTGATACCTGTAATCGGTTCTGCGATAAGTGAAGCTTACTCCACCCTGATAGGAAGCTTGGGCATTTTGAAAAATTCTGTAGCTATTATCGGTATATTTGCCGTGATTCTTTTAAACACTCCTGTAGTAGCAGAATTACTCATATTTAATATATTTCTGAATACTTTAAGCTTCATCAGTGAGCTTTATGACTGTGGCGGTCTTTCAGACACTCTTAAGGCGTTTGCATGCGGAATAAAAATAATAAACCTTGCGGTTATATTTGAAGCATTTATTCTTATTATCTCGACGGCGATAATGATGAGTATCAGAGGAGGATAAAATGGATGAGCTTAATCTTTGGTGTAAATTAATAGCAACAGTTTCCGTTATTTCGTCTGTGCTCTCACTTCTTATTCATGAAAGCGGTATAAAAAAAGCTTTTAATACACTGATGAGTATTATTCTGGTTTTCGTTTTTATTCAGCCTTTAAGCTCGGGCAGAGCTATTGTTTCGTCCTTTGCCGACAGGGTAACTGACATAGAATTAAAAAGCCGTGAAACAGAATTAGAGAGCTATTTCGAATCGGCTTTAATTGATACAGCTCGGGAGGAAACGGAAAAATACATCGAAAACATTATAGGCGAATCTAAATGTGAGGTTGTCTGTGATTACGACGGTGAAGCTGTACTTATTATAAGCATAAGTATTGAAGGTGATTTAAGCGGTAAAGAAGAGCAGTATTACGGTGAAATAAAAAGAATTTGTGATGAAAACACCGTAATAGAATTTAACGGAGAACGCTATGAGTGAAAGCAGCAAAGAAAAACTCGGTCAGCTTTTTAACAGAATAAAAAACGATAAAAAATCATTATTTATCGTCATTATAGGCTTAGTGGGAATGATTATGATAGCAGCTTCAGAAGCTACGGAAAAAACTGTCACAGCCGATAAGGATAAAACGGAAACTGTAAGCTATGAGATTCTGAATGAACAGGCTGAGTTAGAACGGATAATAGGAAAAATCACGGGAACAGGCAAGGTTTCGGTGATGCTTACATACGAAGGAACGTCGGAAAATATATATGCAAATAATATTTCCGAACAAAAAAGCGGTGAAGAAAACAGGAGGGAAGAAGAGCATATTATTCTGGATAAAGGAAACACAGAAGACGGTCTGCTGATTAAGTCGGTTTATCCGCACGTTATAGGAGTAGCAGTCGTATGTGAAGGGGGAGGAAGTGCAACAGTTAAAAATGAAATAACTCAAATGCTTAAGGCATTATACAATATAAACAGCAATAATATAAGCATTTCAGAAATGAAAGGTTAGGAGGAATTTATATGCTTATAAAAAAAAGACAGGTTCTTACGGCGACTCTGATAATCGCTCTTTTTGCGGCCATAGGAGTGAACTGGTATTTTACTTCTCCGCAAAACAATGTTACAGGAACTACAAGTCCCGATGAAGCTGTGACAGGAAATCTCGGCGATACTCTTTTTGTGGCAGGAACGACTGCGGCAGACACGGAAAATGATACAACAGACGGCGAAACGGATGAATCAGAGCTCGTAAATAACGAAGTAAAAACCTCAGAACACACAGGGGAAGCTGATGAATACTTTTCGTCGGCGAAGCTGAAAAGAACTCAGGCATATGATGAGGTTATAGGTAATATCGAAAAGCTTCTCGAAAAAGACAGTCTGACATCCTCTGAAAAAAACAGCATATCGTCATCACTTGCCGATTATCAGAAGGATATGAAGGTACAGACAGATGCAGAAAATCTGATCAGTGCCAAAACGGGAAAAGAATGTCTCGTAATAATCAATGAGGATTCTTGTCAGGTAATTTTGGAAAAAAATACACTTAATGACGCACTTATTCTCCAAATAAGTGAAATTATAGAAAAAAATACGGATATTTTTTCAGAAAATTTAACAATAATTGAGCTAAAATAGTTGTAGGATTTAAATTTTGTGGTATAATAATACGAATGTATAAATATATAACCGACATAAATGTGTGTTTGGGGAGGAATGTTAATATGACTAGACACGAAGCAAGAGAATTGGCTTTCGTACTTATTTTCGAGAAAAGCTTTCAGGAGGATCTTTCCATCGTTGAGCTTATAGAAAATGCTCTCGAGCTTGAGATTTTTCCTACTAATGCTTTCGCTGAAAATCTCGCTAAAAAAGTATTTGCCAATCTTGACGAAATCGACGGACTTATCAATGAAAATCTTGTCGGATGGTCTGCGAAGAGAATTTCCAGGGTTGCACGTGCTATTCTCAGACTGGCTGTGTGTGAGCTGTTATACAGTGAAAATATGCCTGTCGGTGTTGCTATAAACGAGGCTGTGGAAATCGCAAAGAAATATGCTACCACCGATGATGCATCATATGTAAACGGTGTTCTCGGCACAATTGCCAAGAAGATAAAATAATATGGCTTATTTAGGCTTCGATACCAGTAATTATACCACCTCGGCTGCCTTGTATTTTCCCGAAGAAAACAGGATAGTACACTCTAAGAAGCTTCTTCCTGTTAAGGAAGGCGAAAAAGGGCTCCGACAAAGCGATGCAGTGTTTCATCATACTCAGCAGCTGCATTCTGTCTGCAGTCAGCTTTCTGAAAAGTGCCGATATAATATTGATTCAATAGGAGCATCTGCTTTTCCGAGAATGGCAGAAGGCTCCTATATGCCCTGTTTTCTGGTCGGACTTAACACAGCGAGGATTATAAGTAATTTAAACGGAATCCCTCTTCACATAAGCTCACATCAGGTAGGACACATACTTGCCGCACTTTACAGTGCAGACAGACTCGAGCTTATAAACCGTAGATTTATCGCCTTTCATCTTTCGGGCGGCACTACCGAGGCTTTACTCGTAGAGCCTGATGAGGAGGAAATAATCAGATGTACACTGATAGGCAAAAGCACCGATCTTAAGGCCGGACAGGCTATTGACAGAGTAGGGGTAATGCTCGGTATGAGATTTCCCTGCGGAGCAGAGCTTGATCAGCTTTCACAGAGCAGCACGGCAGACTATAAAATCAAAGTAAGCGTTTCGGGTTCGGATATCAGTCTCTCGGGTGTCGAAAACAAGTGCAGAGCTATGTTCGAAAAGGGAGAGGCACCCTGCGATATAGCGAAATTCTGTGTACAGTACATTTCTGCTTCGATTGAAAAAATGACGGAAAACATTATCGATAAATACGGCAGTTTACCTGTGGTTTATTCCGGCGGAGTAATGTCAAACAGTTATATGAAGTCCCGTTTTACCGAAAAATTCGGCGGAATATTCGCTGCACCGGAGTTTTCGAGCGACAATGCAGCCGGAATCGCAATAATGGCATATCTTAAGGAGATAAAAGGAACAGATGTCAAGCGTTTTAACAGTCAGTCAGATTAATACATATCTTAAATCAGTAATTGACTCGGATTATAATTTAAAAAATATATATGTCAGCGGTGAAATTTCCAATTTCACCAATCATTACAGGACCGGCCACTTCTATTTCACTTTAAAGGACGAGGTGTCAGCCATAAAGGCTGTTATGTTCCGCAGTGCCGCTCAGAGAATAGTCTTTGAGCCGGAAAACGGAATGAAGGTTCTGGTAAGAGCCAATGTTTCACTTTATGAGCGTGACGGAATTTATCAGCTTTATTGCGAAGATTTGATTCCCGAAGGCATAGGCGAGCTTACTCTTGCTTTCGAGCAGCTTAAAAGCAGACTCGAAAAGAGAGGTATGTTTGACCGGGAACATAAAAAAGCATTGCCGCTTTATCCGAAAAAAATAGGCGTTATAACCTCGCCGACAGGTGCAGCCCTACAGGATATTCTTACAGTGCTTTCGCGCAGGTATCCTTCCGGGGAGATAGTTTTCGAAGGTGTTCAGGTTCAAGGCGAAAGTGCTGCCTCTCAGATTTCGGCGGCTATCAAAAAATTCAACAGACTTAAAGGCGCGGATGTTCTGATAGTAGGAAGAGGAGGCGGCTCCATCGAGGATCTCTGGGCTTTTAATGAAGAGGAGGTCGCGGAAGCGATTTTTGAATCGGAAATTCCGATAATTTCGGCGGTAGGACACGAAACTGATTTTACTATCGCAGATTACGTAAGTGATATGCGTGCTCCTACACCTTCAGCCGCAGCGGAAATTGCGGCACCTGACTACAGGGAAATCCTTTACGCCAATGATAAAACCTTAGACTCAATGACGGATTCTGTCGAAAAGATCATTAACGGTTATATAATGACAGTTATGGTGTGTGATAAAGTTCTTTCCGAGCATAATCCGCATAAAACCATCGAGCTGTACAGTCAGTGCCTTTCTGCCTGTGAAAATAAAATCAGAGGCGCTCTGGATGCTAAGCTTAACGGTTATACCACATCGCTGTCATATTATTCGGCAAGACTTGAAGGAACGAGTCCGATTAAGGTTCTTGCGAGAGGCTATGCCTTTCTTAAGGATGAAAACGGATTTACTCTGAAAAGTGCCCGTGACGTACAGAACGGTGACAGCGTTTCGGTGATGATGTCAGACGGTGAGCTTGAATGCTGTGTACAGAACATAAAAATCAACTGATTAATATAGTAAAATTCTGAAAGGAATATAAAATGGAAATGTATACTCTTGATACTGCGATGATAAGACTTAAGGAAATAGCTGAAAGTCTCGAAAGCGGTGAATACGACCTCGAAATGTCAATTAAACTTTACGAAGAAGGTGTAAAGATTATTTCCTTCTGTAATAAAACTCTCACATCTGCAAAGCAGAAAATAAGTGAACTCACAGAAGATATTCTCGGAGAAGATGAAGATGAATAATGAAAGATTCAATGAGTACATTACACTCATAAATAAAAGACTTGAACGACTGATTCCTGTATGTGATTTCGGCGAAGACATCGTTCACAGTGCTATGAAGTACAGCCTTTCTATCGGAGGTAAAAGAATAAGACCTGTTCTCGTTATGGAATTCTGCCGTATATGCGGCGGCGCTGTCGAGGAAGCTCTTGATTTGGCATGTGCGTTGGAAATGGTGCACACCTATTCTCTCATTCATGACGATTTACCGTGTATGGATGACGATGACCTTCGCAGAGGTATGCCGTCCTGTCATATTAAATTCGGTGAGGAGTATGCACTATTAGCCGGTGACGGCCTTCTTACACGTGCCTTCGGTGTTATCGCTAACAGTGCTTTATCGAGAAGAAATCCCGTCGCTGCTCTTAATGCCGTTTCCGCTCTTTCCTATCTTGCAGGCTGTAACGGTATGATTGGCGGACAGGTTGTCGATCTTATCAATGAGGACAAGGAGACTTCTGTCAGCACTCTTGAGGTTCTCGACAGGCTTAAAACAGGTGCCCTCATTAAATGTGCGGCGCTGTTAGGTTGTCTCTGTGCCGATGCTGATGAGGAAAAAACCATGGCCTGCGTAGGCTATGCCGAAAAAATCGGACATGCCTTCCAGGTGGTTGATGACATTCTCGATGTAGAGGGTGACGAAAAAGAACTCGGAAAACCTGTCGGCAGTGATGCAGGAAACAAAAAGAGCACCTATGTCACCTTACTCGGTTTAGAAAAATCAAAAGAGCTTGCCGCTTCTTTGACAGATGAAGCTCTTTCTTATATCGATTATTTCGGAAAAGAAGGAGATTTTCTTAAGGATCTGGCTATAAAGCTTACCAAACGTACAAACTGAAAGAGAAGATTAAAATGAAATATGATATTCTTTCGAAGATAAACTGTCCTGATGATATTAAGAAACTGAATATTGATAAGCTTGATAAGCTCGCTGAAGAAATAAGATATAAGCTCATAGAAACCGTTTCCGCTAACGGCGGACATCTTGCGCCTAATCTCGGAGTGGTAGAGCTCACTATAGCTATGCATCGCGTGTTTGATTCACCGAAGGATCAGTTCGTATTCGATGTAGGTCATCAGTGTTATACTCATAAGCTTCTCACGGGAAGATATGAAGCCTTTGGCACCCTGCGTAAAAAAGACGGTATTTCCGGATTTTGCAGACCGGGGGAGAGTGATCACGATATTTTTTACAGCGGCCACAGCGGTACATCGGTTTCCGCAGGCTTAGGTCTGGCTGAAGGTAAAAAGCTTCTTAAGGATAAGCATACTGTCGTAACGGTAATCGGTGACGGATCATTTACGGGTGGTATGGTTTATGAGGCTCTTAATAATGGCGGAAGGAGCGACGCGAAGCAGATCATCATTCTGAATGATAATAAGATGTCGATTTCTGAAAATGTAGGCGCTTTCGCGAAGTATCTTGCCGTAATACGCTCGAGACCAGGATATTATTCTTTTAAAGCTAATACTGAGAAGATTCTCAGTAAATTTCCCTTCGGTGAAAGAATAGCGAAGGAAATATATAATATTAAAACAGATGTCAAGAATAAAATTTATAAGCAAAGCACTTTTTTTGAAGATCTTGGCTACAGATATATGGGACCCATCGACGGACATAATATAGAAAATCTCTGCGATGCGCTCGAAAGCACCAAATCAGTTGACGGACCTGTACTTTTACACGTAATCACCATAAAAGGAAAGGGCTACGGACATGCTGAGAAGGCACCGAGTCAGTTCCACGGTATTTCGAAGTTTGATGTCGAAACAGGAGAGCCTATTTCTTCCTCGGAAAGCTTTTCTTCTAAATTCGGTGAATACTTGTGCGGACACGCAAAGGAAGACGATACCATCTGTGCTATTACTGCTGCTATGGGAATCGGCACAGGACTCGATGAATTCAGCAGATGCTTTCCCGAGAGATTTTTCGATGTGGGAATCGCCGAAGAGCACGCCGTTACCTTTTCGTCAGGACTTTCTAAAAGCGGCATGAAGCCTGTTTATGCTGTTTATTCGACCTTTTTACAGAGATGCTACGATCAGATTATCCATGATGTTTCTCTTCAGAAGCTTAAGGTCATTCTTGCTATCGACAGAGCAGGCTTCGTCGGTGAGGACGGTGAAACGCATCACGGACTTTTTGATGTTGCCTTTCTTAATACAGTTCCCGGGATAAAGGTTTACTCACCGTGCTGCTATAAGTCGCTTTATGCAGATTTAAGCAGTGCGTTATATGCAGACGAATATGCTGTGGCGGTACGGTACCCTCGCGGTGCTATGGCTGAAAATGTAAGAAAGCTTAAATTCGACTGCATTGATTATTCCTGTTACGGAAATGAAAATGCCGATAAAATAATCGTTACCTACGGCAGAATTACATCGGCAGCCATTGATGCTGCGGATTCACTCGATGACACTGCTTTGATTGTTCTAAATCAGATAAAGCCTGTTCCTGCTGAGGCAGTTGAGATTATAAAAACCAAAAAAGAGGTTTATTTCTTCGAGGAAGGCATCAGAAGCGGCGGAGTAGGTGAAAAATTAGGCTCGTTGCTTCTCGAAAAAGGCTTTAAGGGTAAATACAGAATTACTGCAGTAAATGATGAGTTTGTCCGACAGGCGAGTGTTTCGGATTTACTCGAGGAATATTATCTTGACAGAGATTCTATGATAAAAATAGTAAGTGGTGAATTATAAGTGAAAGAAAAAATCAGACTGGATGTAGCTTTGTTCGAAAGAGGCTTCGTAGACAGCCGTGAAAAGGGCAAGGCTCTGATTATGGCGGGTCTCGTATATGTCAACGGACAGAAGGAAACCAAAGCGGGTGCATCGGTAAAAAATGAAGACTGCATCGAGCTTCGTGGTGAAAAAATGCCTTATGTAAGCCGTGGCGGATATAAGCTTGCGAAGGCAATCGATGAATTCAGCCTTTCCCTGGAAAACTGCGTATGCATGGATATCGGTGCTTCTACAGGCGGATTTACTGACTGTATGCTGATGAACGGTGCTGTGAAGGTTTATTCGATCGATGTAGGCTACGGTCAGCTTGCATGGAAGCTTCGTAATGACAGCAGAGTTATTAATATGGAAAGAACTAATTTCAGATATGTAACCCACGAAGAGATACCTGAGGAAATTGATTTTGCCAGTGTAGATGTATCCTTTATTTCTCTGAAGCTCATTATTCCCGTAATGCGAAATCTTCTCAGGGATAAAGGCAGAGCTGTCTGTCTGATAAAGCCGCAGTTCGAAGCAGGTAAAGACAAGATAGGCAAAAAAGGCGTCGTCCGTGATATAGAAACCCATTATGAAGTAGTTCAGATGATTTATGATTTCGTTCTCGAAAACGGTTTTTCTGTACTGAATCTCGATTTTTCACCCATTAAAGGACCTCAGGGTAATATCGAATATCTGATTTTTATCGAAAAGAATGATGAACCTGAAGTTTATATAGATAAATCCGTAAAGGATATAGTAGATTCTTCCCATGCAAAATTAAATGGGGGTGAGCAGTGATGACTGTCGCTTTTCATATAAATATAACCCGTAAGAATGCATACGAGGTGGCGGTGAAGGTTTATGAAAAGCTGAACTCTTTAGGTGTCGGTATAATTATTGCCGATAACGTAAGAGAGGCATTTGACTTTGAAAATGTTTCTTATCTGCCCATAGATGAGGCTGTGTCCTCCTGCGATGTACTCATCGCAATAGGGGGTGACGGAACTATAATTCATTCGGCGCATATTGCTGCAGTTTATGATAAGCCTATTCTCGGAATAAATGCCGGCAGACTCGGATTTCTTGCAGGTCTCGAAAAAGAAGAATTAGAATTACTCGGGTGTCTCATAGACGGAAAATACACCGTCGAAAACCGTATGATGCTTTCTGTAAAAAGATATGAAGACGGCGAGTTCATCAAAGAATATCTCTGTCTTAACGACGTGGTCGTAGCAGGCGGCGCATCGATGCATATGTGTGAAATAGAAACGCGCTGTGAGGGGAGAAGGATAAGCAGATACCTCGGTGACGGTCTTATAGTGGCGACTCCGACAGGCTCCACCGCATACTCATTGTCGGCCGGAGGACCCGTGGTTGACACTTCGATAGAAGGACTGATTATCACGCCGATATGTCCTCATTCGATTTTATCGAGATCTATGATTTTCAAGGCTGACTCCGAGATAGAGGTATCAGTCAGAAACCCCGATGTATCAAAGCCTTTTTTCAGCTGTGACGGAGAAGACGGTATAAGCGTAACGGACAGAACTAAGCTTACAGTTACACGGTCTGATAAGATTACTAAAATAATAAGAATTAAATCAGACAGTTTTTCCGACATACTTACCCGTAAAATAATCGAAAGAAACGGACTTTGATCAAAGACATTAAACCGGAAAGGAAAGCAGTGCAAATTCGTACTGCAGGTGAAAATATGAAAAAGAACAGACATGAAGCTATACTTAATCTTATCAGCAAAGAGGACATAGGAACCCAGGAAGAGCTTATGCTCAAATTAATGGAGCAGGGCTTTAAGGTGACGCAGGCTACCGTTTCCAGAGATATAAAATATCTTAAGCTTATTAAGACACCTGTAAGCTCGGGGCAGTATAAGTATTCCTATGTAAATAATGACTTCGAGGATTTTTCGAGAAAGTATTACTCGATTCTCGCGCACTCTGTTACAGGTATCAACTATGCGGGAAATATGGCAGTAGTAAAGTGCTTTTCAGGTATG
Organism: Acutalibacteraceae bacterium; assembly: GCA_045604465.1. Lineage (GTDB taxonomy): Bacteria > Bacillota > Clostridia > Oscillospirales > Acutalibacteraceae > UBA6857. The sequence continues at coordinate 16,989 of JAZUOC010000110.1, read as the reverse complement.
GCTCAGGCCGCGTGTGCAGCTATGGATAATCTTTCGATAGATAAAATCGTGGGAACTCTCGCGGGCGATGATACGATTTTCGTTCTCTGTAAGGATGAAGAGTCTGCGAAAGAATTTAAGGACTGCATCGAAGATATTCTGAGCAGCAATTCACAGTAATTTATCCGAAGGGAATTTTAAAAATTATGCTTTCAAGCTTAAAAATTGAAAACGTAGCGGTGATTGAACACTCAGAAATAATATTCGAGCCGGGTCTTAATATACTGACCGGTGAAACAGGTGCCGGTAAATCGATCGTAATTGATGCCATAAACGCCGTTTTAGGCGAAAGAACATCTAAAGATATAGTCCGCAGCGGCGCAGATAAGGCTAAAGTAACCGCATTTTTTGAAGGAGTACCTGCTGCCGTTTTATCTAAGCTCGACGAATTCGGCATCAGCTGTGATGAAGATGACAGCTTACTTATAACACGCGTTATCAGCGCTGACGGAAGAAATGTCTGCCGTGTCAACGGAAGCAGTGTTACTGTTTCCATGCTGAAATCTGTCGGCAGAGATTTAATCACCATCTGCGGTCAGCACGACAGCCAGTATTTACTCCAGAGAGAGCGGCACCTTGGTTTTATAGATGATATGGCTGATTCGGAAGAGCTTCTCGATTCATACCACGAAGCATATAACGAAATCAAAGCTGTAAAAAAACAGCTTAAAAAGCTGTTAGCCGCTGAGGATGAGCGTGAGCAAAGAATAGATTATCTCAAATATCAGATAGATGAGCTCACAGCCGCAAACATAAAAATCGGTGAAAAAGAAAAGCTTTCTAAAGAAAAAGAAATTATTTCTAACCGTGAAGAAGCACTGAGGTGTCTGGATGCAGTTTGCTTTCTGATTAACGGTGATAGTGAAAGCAGAGGGTTATCTGCTGATGTTTACTCTCTCGTCGATAATCTTAATAAGCTTTCTGCGTTTGATGACAGATTTTCAGCTTTTTCCGAAAGCTTCGATGAGATAAGATATTCACTTTCCGAATGTGCATCCCTTGCATCATCTGCATTCGACGGCTACAGCGGTGATTACGGTGATATAGATTCTATCGAGGAAAGACTGGACGAGCTTTACCGTCTTTCACGTAAATACGGCTCTAATGAAGAAGAGATGCTTTCTTATCTTTCATCCATAATAGAAGAATATAACTCTTTAGTGTCGAGAGATGAGACTATTGATGAGCTTCAGAACAGATATAACGAGCTTGCTGATGAGCTTTTCAGAAGGGGCTGTTATCTTTCTGACTGCAGAAAACAGACAGCCGTTAAATTTGAAGAAAGAGTTTGCAGCGAGCTGTGTTATCTCGATATGCCCGATGCACGCTTCACTGTAGAATTCAGAGAGGCAAATGCCACGGAAAACGGCATAGATGAAGTGGAATTTTTGTTTTCTGCGAATTCCGGACAGGAAATGAAGCCGCTGATAAAAATAGCTTCCGGCGGTGAGCTTTCACGTGTTATGCTTGCGATAAGATGTGTGCTTTCCGACTGCGACAGTGTAAGCACCATGATTTTCGATGAAATCGATACAGGAGTCAGCGGAAGGGCCGCACATAAAATAGCCTATAAAATGCACGAGCTTTCTGAGAGTAAGCAGGTGCTTTGTGTTACACATCTGGCTCAGATCGCCGCTTATGCTGATAATCATCTTTATATAGAGAAAAACATAACAGAAGGCATGACATATACTAAGGTCAGCTCTCTGAGCGAAAACGAAAAAGTCAAAGAAATAGCGCGTATTATCGGCGGTGACATACTTACTGCTACCACTCTTGACTCGGCAAGAGAGCTTATAGAATATGCACATAATAATTAATTTACTCTTGACTTTATCGTTTTCTGTGTTAAAATATTAAGAAATGTAATTTATTCTGAAAGGACGAATATAAAATGAAAATTTACGAAGAACTTATCGCGCGTGGTCTGATAGCTCAGGTTACTGATGAGGAGCAGATACGCGACCTTATAAATAACGGTAAAGCGAAGTTCTACATCGGCTTCGACTGTACAGCTGACAGCCTTACTGCAGGTCATTTTATGGCTCTTACTCTTATGAAGCGTCTTCAGATGGCAGGTAATACCCCCATCGCACTTATCGGCGGCGGTACCACTATGATTGGTGACCCCTCGGGAAGAACTGATATGAGAAAGATGCTTACCAAAGAGGATATTGACCATAATGCTGAATGCTTCAAGCGTCAGATGGAAAGATTCATCGAGTTCGGTGAAGGCAAGGCTATGATGATCAATAATGCCGACTGGCTCCTCAAGCTTAACTATGTAGATATGCTTCGTGAGGTCGGCTCCTGCTTCTCCGTAAATAATATGCTCCGTGCAGAAAGCTATAAGCAAAGAATGGAAAAAGGTCTTTCCTTCCTCGAATTCAACTATATGATAATGCAGTCCTATGACTTCTATTATCTTTTCAAAAATTACGACTGTAATCTCCAGTTCGGCGGTGATGATCAGTGGAGCAATATGTTAGGCGGTACTGAGCTTATCCGCCGTAAGCTCGGCAAGGATGCCAACGCTATGACTATCACTCTTCTTACTGACTCTCAGGGTAAAAAGATGGGTAAAACAGCAGGTAACGCTGTATGGCTTGATCCTAACAAGACATCGCCCTTCGAATTCTATCAGTACTGGAGAAATGTGGCTGACTCTGATGTTCTTAAGTGCATCAGAATGCTCACCTTCCTTCCTATCGAAGAAATTCAGAAGATGGACAGCTGGGAAGGCGCACAGCTCAATACTGCTAAAGAAATACTTGCTTTCGAGCTTACAAAGCTCGTACACGGTGAAGAAGAGGCCAAAAAAGCCGACGAAGCCGCAAAAGCTCTTTTCGGCGGCGGTAAAAATACCGATAATATGCCCACCACATCTCTTTTTGATGATGATTTCACAGACGGTGCAGTTTCTCTGATCGATGTTCTTATTAAGACAGGAATAATCAAATCAAGAGGTGAAGGCAGACGTCTTATCGAACAGGGCGGTGTATCTGTAGATGATGTGAAGGCTAAGAGCTTTACAGACACTATTCTTCTCACAGAATTCGAAAAAGGTCACGTAATTATTAAAAAGGGTAAGAAAATCTTCCACAAGATTATCGTCGAATAATTCAAAAAAGTCGGCCTTTATCATAAAGTCCGACTTTTCCGGTATAAGAAAACACCTTCCGTTTTTCCGGAAGGTGTTAATTTGTGCATAGGCTTAAACCTTCTTGAGCTTGAACATAACGTGTGCTCCGACCATAGAGAATACGACTCCAATGGGGATAAGCACGCCGATGCCGGGGTCAACAAAGAGAAGAAGTAAAGTAACGGCAGCGATGGGGAAAATAGAAATCTTCCAGTGCTTAACGAAATATGTAGCTGCAAGTGAACCGAAGATGGTGTATGTAACCTGCTGGAAAGCGGGAGCGAAGGTGTCACTTGACATAACCTCGGAGAATTTGGGATTCATAGCGAAAATAAGAACAAAAACTGCAATAATAACAGTAGTTGTTATGGTAGAGGCCGCGATAGCGATCGTGGTGATTACTTCGCCTTCCTCTGTGTTTGCTTTAACCTTTGCGTTTTCCATAGCGTTGATGGCACAGGGCATTTTAAGGTTCATTATGTTACCCGAAACGAAAGAAAGATATGTACCGCCTGCACCGAGCATAGGGGAGTAAGCGACTACCTCAACTATGCCTGTAACATAGAAAATGATAAGTGATGCGAGACCTTTACCGATTACGGAAAGAGAGGGCCAGGTATCGAAATGCAGACTGATAGCAAGAGGAATGCAAATGAAAAATATCAGTGACAGTACGCATGAAATTCTGCCGTAGGTATGTATTTTGTCCATATATGTCTTATTCATAACCATATCTCCTTTCGATTAATAACGCCATTCAATGGCTGCGAGCTCAGGGAAGAAGCTATTGATAAGAACGACCAGCACCATGGCAAGAACCATACTGAGAGGCATAGCGAGCGCTTCTATCCAGTTTTTCTTAAGCTTCTTATTTATAAGAGTGAAGAAAATCATAAATCCGATGGATGCTATCAGAGCTGTAAGAGAAAGAACACCTGCACCGTCACCGATAATTTTCTCGTCTGCATTACCTGTACCTGCGAGGCCTCTGCCTATGAAAGCAGAAATAAGACCGATAAAGGCTGCAGCAGTCATTACATCCATCCACTTAGAATTCTTCGAGGCTACGTCAGAGACACCCTTCTGAATCTTTTTGAGAACAATCGGAATAAGAATAAGCGGAGTTATACTTCCGAGTGTCATAACCCATGCTATGGCTGTGAATGCTGCTTCATCGGTTACGGGTTGAGAAAGACCTGTTTCCATACCGACAGCCTCGAGAGCACCGATAGCAGCGATAGTTTCATACTGGATAGCACCGATAACGGTAAGTCTTATCCATGGAAGAACATATCCTAAAGCTACGGATAAAGTAATTACTGTAATCGCAATACCTATTGCGGGAGCGAATGAGAAAATCGCACTTGAAGTAACAGCGTTTTTAAGCTTGTCTTTTGTGATTCCGAGTTCAAGACCTCTGGCCCATGCTTTTTTCATAAAAAACAGTGACTGAATGCAAACGAAAATGATTACAGCAAGGATTATGAGGTACATAAAACCGTCTGATTTGAAATCTGAGAACATTTAAATTCCCTCCGTTTTATTTATTTAATGCTTATCGGATTGCATTACTGATATAATATCATCTCATAAAGAAATAGTCAACAAAATATCGCATAAAAAACTTTACATAACAGAGAAATGTGCTATAATGTAAAGGTGTACTTTATCATTAATAATCACGTAGTCTATAGCATATATTTTATCGGTGATTATTATGAATGAAAGCAAAGAAAAAGATTATTATTTCCCTGTTCTTGTCAGCCAGATAGTTATTTTCACGCTTCTGACAGTTATCATTTATCTTTTTGGATCTGACGGTGATTTCAGAGCTGATTACCTTCAGCTTCTGAATGAAAATCTGGATTCTGCTGAAATAACCGATGCTGTCGAGACCTTCCGCAGGCATCTTTATACAGGCGAAATTTTTACTGCTCTTAATATTAAGGATGATTATCCTGTAAATGCTGATGCTTCAGCTACGGATTACAGCGGAACGGGCGGAGATGATATTGAGTACCGCAGTGCAGCTGAAAATACGAGCTTTTCACCTGTCTTTTCCACTGCGAAGATTTTACCGCCTGTAGAAAACGGCAGATACACTTCTTATTTCGGGTACAGAGTCAGTCCCATTACAGGCGAATACGGTTTTCACAGCGGATTGGATATTGCTGCACCGGAGGGCACTAAGATACGTGCCGCATTCAGCGGAAGGGTGCTAAAATCGGGCTTTGACTCAAAGGCGGGTAATTATCTCTATCTTTCCCATAACGACGGTCTTGTGACCTTCTATTGCCACTGCAGTGAAATCACGGTGGAAGCAGGAACTGTCGTAAGAAGGGGAGAAACTGTCGCCCTCGTCGGCTCAACCGGTTATTCGACGGGACCGCATCTGCACTTCGAAGTAAGAAAAGACAATATAAGATACAATCCCTTGTGGCTTCTCGGTAAATGATCTTTCATTTCGGCAGCACTAAGGTCAGCTTATCTTTTTCCTTTGTTGCACTTACGGTTACGATGATACTTGTATGTAATGAGGAAATAGTTCTGTGTTCATTTCTTTCGTCCTTCATACACGAATGCGGTCATTTGTTTTTTATGCATCTCACAGGTGAAAAATCCGAAAGCATCGAGATGTCCGTTTTCGGTATGAGAATAAGCAGAGGAGAGAATAGCGGTGTTTCCTATAAAAATGAAATACTGATTTCGTTGGGCGGAATAATTTTCAATCTTGCTTTTGCCGTTATATTTTTCTCTGCCTATAAGCTTTCAGAAAATAACCTGTTTTTGATTATAGGAACTGTCAATATTATTGTTGCCACAGTCAATTCCTTTCCTGTTGAAGCGCTTGATTTAGGCAGAGCTTTAAGATATGTTATGTTATATCGAGAAATCAGCGAATCCCGCTTCCGTGTTATTTCCTGTGCTTTTACGGTTTTATTCGTATTTGCTTCGGCATTTTATATGTCGGTATACGGATTAAACATCAGTCTCAGCGTTGTCAATATTTATTTAATTTTTATAACCGTCATAAAGAAATGGAGTCAAAAATGATCAGTAAAGAAGTAGAAAAAATTCTCACTCTTGTACAGAAGCCCGGCAGATATACCGGCGGTGAGCTTAACAGCGTGGTAAAGGATAAGAACAAGGTAGACCTCAGATATGCCTTCTGCTTTCCTGACAGCTACGAAATAGGTATGTCTCACCTCGGAATAAAAATACTTTACTCTGCCGCAAATGCAAGAGATGATGTGTGGTGCGAAAGAGTTTTCGCGCCTTGGACAGATATGGAAAAGGAGATGCGAGAGAGGAATATTCCGCTTTATGCCCTTGAAAGCGGTGATCCGCTGAAGGAGTTCGATCTTATCGGATTCACTCTCCAGTATGAGCTTTCATACACTAATATCCTTAATATGCTCGATTTAGCAGGTATTCCCGTAAGAACTAAGGACAGAAAATCTCTCGCTCCTATTATCGTAGGCGGCGGACCCTGTGCATGTAACCCCGAGCCGATAGCCGATTTCTTTGATTTGTTTATGCTCGGTGACGGCGAAGAGGTTTCGGATGAGCTCTTTAACCTTCTTATCAGCTGTAAAAAGGAAGGCGTGGAAAAAGATGAGTTTTTAAGACGTGCAGCACAGATCAAGGGCGTTTATGTACCCTCATTATATGAAATAGAATACTATGAGGATAAGACTATAAAATCGGTAAACGCCACCGAAACAGCCCCGAAAAAGGTTACGAAAAGAATAATTTCCGATCTTGATACGGTGCATTACCCGGAAAAATTTATCGTACCCTTTATTGAGGTGGTTCATGACCGCGTGGTTCACGAAATATTCCGCGGATGTATCCGTGGTTGCCGTTTTTGCCAGGCAGGCTTTTTATACAGACCTATACGCGAGAAATCTGCTGATACCATTAACTCACAGTGTAAGCTTCTGTGCGAGAATACAGGCTACGATGAAATTTCACTGTCATCCTTGAGCACCAGCGATTATACACATCTCGAGGAGCTTATGGAAAAGCTTCTCTCATGGACTGAAGACTACAAGGTTAATATCGCTCTTCCGTCACTGCGTGTCGATAATTTTTCAGAGAAGCTTATGGGATATCTTAAGAAGGTACGCAGAAGCGGACTTACCTTCGCCCCCGAGGCAGGTACACAGAGACTTCGCGATGCTATAAATAAAAATGTAACCGAAGAAGAGCTTATGAACACGGCAAGACAGGCTTTTTCGGGCGGCTGGACAGCAGTTAAGCTTTATTTCATGCTCGGTTTACCTACCGAAACCTATGATGATGTAGCCGGTATAGCTGACCTGGCGCAGAAGGTGGTAAATGAGTTTTACCGTAATCCGGACAAGCCCAAGGGAAAAGGCGTGCAGGTAAGCATCAGTGTATCCTCATTCGTACCGAAGCCTTTTACCCCTTTCCAGTGGGAGGCACAGGATACCATGGACGAGCTTATCAGTAAGCAGAACCATCTGCTCTCATCTGTTAAGACAAAGAAAATCAGCGTAAGCTACCACAAAGTGAATATAAGCTTTCTCGAAGGTGTTTTCGCCCGTGGCGACCGTCGCCTTTCCGATGTTATCGAATATGCATGGAGACACGGCTGTAAGTTCGACTCATGGGATGATAATTTCCTTTTCGATGTCTGGCTTGAAGCTTTCGAAAAATGCGGTGTGGATCCTCTTTTTTATTCAAGCAGAAAGAGAGATTATGATGAGATTCTTCCGTGGGATCATCTTGATTACGGAATAAAGAAGGATTTCCTTATAGCCGAAAGTAAAAAAGCTTATGAAAACGAAACCACGCCCCACTGTAAAATCAAATGTGCAGGATGCGGTACAAATATGCTCAACGGAGGTAAATGTGATGCGATGCGTAAGAGTTTGGTTTAAAAAAATGGGTATGAGCCGCTATGTGTCACATCTTGACCTGATGCGTTCTATGACCAGAGCGCTTCGCAGAGCCAAGGTTCCTCTCTGGTACACTGAAGGCTACAACCCTCATCCCTATATCACCTTTGCGTTGCCTCTGTCTCTCGGCATGGAGAGTCTCTTCGAAAGCATGGATATGAGAATAGAAGGGGACAGCACCAACGATGATATTTTTTCAATGCTCAAGGATAATATGCCTCCCGGTATTGAAATTATCAAGGTTGCAGATCCTGTTTTCGATCCGAAAAGAATCACCTTCGGTGAATTTGATATCTTTTTTGATTGCGATAAAAAGTCTGATGAAACTGTATCCCTTATTAAAGATATGCTCTCAAAGGAAGAGCTTATCGTTCAGAAGTTAGGCAAGAAGGGCAGGCATAAGGTTTTAAAGGATATTAATCTTATTGAATTTATCAAATCCTATTCTGTTTCTTCCTTCGGCGAAAGAGTTAAGCTTAGTGTAATACTTCCTGCCGGAAGCACAACTAACGTTAATCCGTCGCTTCTGGCCGATGAAATTCAGAAAAAGACCGGCGGCATAGGGTATACACTTATAAGAAAACAGCTTTTGATAGAAAATATGGAGCAATTCATATAAAATCCCTATAATTGTCTTAAACTATTGATTTTTAAGATTTGTTCTGTTATAATATTAGGGCATTTTTAAATATTGGAGGAACACAAAAATGAATTTTTTAACTGCTGCATCTGCACAAGGCTCGTCAAGCTCAATGATTATTATGCTCGTTGCCATGTTTGCTATCATGTACTTCCTTATGATCCGTCCTCAGAAGAAGAGACAGAAGGAAGAACAGGCAATGCGTGATTCTGTAGAAGTAGGCGATGAAATCACTACTATCGGCGGTATCTGCGGTAAAATCGTAACCACCAAAGAGGATTCACTTATCATCGAAACCGGCGCTGACAGAAACAGAATGATGATCAAGCGTTGGGCAGTTCAGACCAACAATACTGCAAACGAAAGAATGCAGGCTGAAAGAGAAGCTGCCAGAGCTGCTGCTGAAAAAGCAAAGGAAGAAAAGAAAGCAGCTAAGGAAAAGAAGAACGACTGATCCGTCATAAGAAACAAGCCCCTTTCATATTCATTAGTAGTGAGTATGAAAGGGGTATTTGTATGTCTGAAAGAAAAAATACTAAAAGCACTAATAAAGAATTTAAAAGCTACCTTAAAATGCAAGGAATAAATGCTTTGATCTATTTGATAATTTTCACGCTGATTACACTTATTTCGACAGCAAGTGATGTCAGCAGCAGTTCTATGCTTTACATCGCTCCGACTTTTATAGGTATAGCATCCTTCGTTTCGGGATTTTCAGCCGGACTAAAAGAACGAAAAAAAGGTATCGTCTGCGGAATAGTCAATTCTGCTCCGCTAAATGCTGTTTTTATTATAATTTCACTTATAATGAACGGTTTTTCAGCAGATATGACCTTGCTTGTAACTGCTTTTCTCGGACTTCTGGCATCTGCTGTAGGTGGGATAGTTGCCGTAAATATAAGGTTGAGGTAAGAGAGAAGAGTTATGAGAATCAGTGCAGTAGTTACTAAGGATATGATTAAAAGCAGTGATATTATAAAGGATAGGCTTAATCTGGAGATTTTTATCGTAATTGCACTCGGAATAATCTCGGGAACGGTGTTTTATATTTACTCTGAGCCCCATATTGCAGAAGAAATCGGAAACAGTTTTGCGTCCTTCTGTACAGGCTTTACACAGAAAACAAAAGCAGAAGTTTTTACGGGACTTCTCTTGGGACATTTACCCTATGTTATCTTTATGCTGATATTAGGTAAAAGCTCAATAGGATATATAGTTATTCCGTTAATCAGTTATGTTAAAATTATGGGAATAGGCTTTCTGAATTCCTATTTGTATGCTGTGTTCGGACTAAAGGGCGTAGAGTACTCCTTGCTTATATTTTTGCCGGGAAAGTTTCTGATGCTGTTTTCTGTGATTTTCCTTATGCAGTGCTGTATCAAAAATTCCGTCGGTATAAAAAGCTATATAAAAGGGGAGTCGGAAGCAGAAAATAACAGCACCATATATTCCGTAAGGATAATGATTGCTGTTATTATTCTGATTTCATCGTCATTAATTGACTGTATTCTGACCGTAAGCTTCTCGTCGTTATTCAGCTTCTGAGGGATCAAACTCTTTGCTGAGAGGATTTCTTTTGGCAGCCTCTCGAAGCTGCTTATTTTCGAGATGAGTGTATATCTCTGTAGTGGCGATTGCTTCATGACCGAGCATTTCCTTAAGAACGAGGACATCGACATTACCGTGCTGGTACATTAATGTAGCCGCTGTATGTCTTAGTTTATGACAAGAATAATGCTGTCCGTCGAGCCCGATTACCTCAAGATAATGGTATACCATAAGCTGAACAGCCTGTCTGCCAATTCTCTTGTTTAATCTGCTTATGAACAGAGCGTTTCTGTCATCTCCTTTAAGATTATTCTGAGGTCTTACCTGCAGATATGCCGTAAGAGCATCTACACAGGCTTTGTTGAGGTAAATTTTTCTCTGCTTATTTCCTTTGCCTGTGACGACCATTGTTTTTTCTTTGAGATTTACATCTCTTACATCGAGACCAACCAATTCAGCCAATCTTAATCCGCAGTTAAGAAATAGTGTCAGAATACAGTAATCTCTTGCTTTATTAGGACCCTCGACACTATCAAGGAGCCGCAGGCTTTCCTCTAAGGTGAGATAACGGGGGAGCTCTCTTTTTCGTTTGGCGACCTCTAACTGAGAAACGGGATTTACGTCTATATAATGCATTTTATCGGAAATATACTTAAAAAAACCACGTACAGATGAAGCTTTTCGTGATCTGGTGGTTGTATTGTTTGAGCGGGTACCGGCACAATATATTAAGAATTCATTAACATCCTTTAATTTGATTTTAGAAATAAAGTCAATATCAATATAAGACATATCGAAATTTTTTTCTAATTCATCGGGGGATTGGAGACCGTTTTCTTTCGAAACAAGAAATCTGAAAAAAAGCCTGAGATCAGAAATGTATTCATTAACAGTCTGATTGCTTCTGCCTTTGACAATACTCAGCTCACTGATATATTCATTTACAAGATCCGGTAATAAGCTTCTGTCTATATAATCAGCCATAAAATCTTCTCCTTCAAGTTATATATCAACTATACAAAATTTTCAAGTGCTTTGTCAAGTGGATTATAAATATAAGTTAATTTTATAATAAATTACGTATTTACCGTTTGATTAGTTATTTTTAAGCAATGCAATCATCATTTGAAAAATTCTGATTAAATGATAAAAACCAGTGTATTTCAGTGTATTTTAATATTTTAGCTGTTTTGCACTAAACGGTGTATCTGTAGATAGCTCGCAATGTGTCGAGAATAATGATAGAAATGATAAATTATATAATGTAGGATTTTTGGTTATTATATATGGCTGCTGGTGTTAATTTACTTTAATAATCCCCTTAACTATATAAAATATTGATTTTGTATAGTTGATAGTCGAAGTAAACAAATACTCTCACCTATCAAAATTCTTTAAAAAATTCAGCACAGACAACATATAAGTCCTGAAATAATCAAAACAAGCTTGAGCTTGAATAAGCTCGATATGTAAATTTATATCTGCACCACGTTGCCACATCCGGTATTGAATATCTGATATGCGTTCCTGCAGCCGAACTTCTTCAGCGAAGAACACGGCGCAGAGTGCATTATATATATCATCTTTACTCAATTTCTTCAAACACCTCGTAACCCTGAATTATCAAATTACTGCTTTTATTAGCTTGATAATATTTAACTGAATTTGTGTACTGAGTACCGTCTTTAAGCTGATAACCAAAATAAGATTTATTTTTGTATGTAATATCAGAGGAACTTTTAATAAAATCATAAAACTCCATGTTTTCGCATACATAATTCGGTAAACCTCGTTTATCTACTTCACCGTAGGCATATACCTTAAACTCATGCGGCCTTTTTAAGCCTTTGGAGCATCTGAAGGAGCGAGTGCCCCATTCAAGCTCAGCATCCTTTGTAAGGTACTTACAGACATAAGCACCGACATCCTTGACCTTTTCGCCGTTTTCTTCACGAAGTCCGTCAATCATATGAATATCAATGTTGCCCTGTCCCCAGCATTTAGTTATAAGCTCGTAAGGGATGTATTCATCATTGAAAACTACGAGATGAGCGTGTACGGTACCGATGTTACCTTCTTTTTTACCTCGCTTTTTCTGTCTTTCAAGTACATAGAGGTATCGAAGCTTATAGCCGTTACGCTTCATATTCTGAATAAAGGTCGTAAAATGCCTTTGAAAGAGCTTTATATCTAACTGTGTCTCAGCATAGGTCAGAGTCAGAAACTTTGAATGAGGCTCTAAATTCGACCAAATAATCCGTCTTACACTTTGCCGCGCCCGGAGAAGATTATCTTCACGCTTACAGCTGTCTTCAGTTTTGTTCTTTGTGACCGTGTGCGTTCTGTCGTAATCAATATAAATAGGTTTTTCATATTCATAAAACTCAATCTTATTACCACTGACAACCAAGCGACAGCCTAAATTTTTCTTGGCAATATCCATTGAATTATCCCCTATCTAATCTTTTACCATTGTGTGATTTATGAGGTATAGTTAAAATTAATAATGTATAGGAGCTAACTTCATCATTTTCCGACCGCCTCGAGCGTGAAAATCGTCTACTTCCCTCTGATGGGAGAGCCGAAAAGACCAGTACTCCCCTCTTTAAGCTCCGTCAGGCTACATTGATTAAATATCAAGGTTAAACAGTTATTAAAGAGAAAGGCGCGAGAAAGCTCACTATACACCGATACATACATACCGCATAATTTACATCTAACAATAATCCCTGCGTTGCTAACGCATTACGCAGGGAAAATATTGATATTGTTATACAGATACCTTACCTGAAGCGAAAGCCTTACGAACGATTTTGATAACCTTACGTGTACCCCACCAGAATACGAAGAAGCCGATAGCAACTGAAAGAGCTGCAACTACGAATTTTAAAATCGTAGTAATGTTCAAAGCGTTGGACACCGTTTCAACCACTTCATACATAGCCTGCTCAGCATCAGAAGCAAGCACAACAACCTGGTCATCAAAATCTGAAGAAATATCCGGGATAGCACTTGTATCACCATCTGCAGCGAAGGACGGCAGAGCCATGGAAACGATCATCAGAGCTGCGAAAAACAATCCAAAGACCTTTTTAACAGTAGGTTTACGGGCAAGTTTAGCAAGTTTATTCATAGTTTAACCCCCTTTCCTTATGTAGTAACGGGAAGAATAGAGCGGTACATCTGACCATCGTATGTCTTCACACGTTCGTATATAGGAATATTGACAATTTTGCCAATGTCTTCCTTCCTGCCTTTAAAATTGGGGATTCTGATGGTCTCTCTGTCTGAATAGACATAGATAACATCAATGAGCTTATCTTCTTTTGTTTTTTCTGTGGTTACATCAACAAGACGACCTTCAAGAACACATTTCATTTTTACTCACCTTTTCATCTTTCATTATTTTTTCGAGATAACCTAAATCATCATCTTCTACGTCATACCGTCTACGAAGGAAGAAAGAAGCCGACAGGAAGCCGAGCAAAATTCCAACGAGACACGATACAAGGATAACGACAACGATTTCAGAAAACGTAAGCACATTTAATCACCTCCATCTGAATGCAAAATTCAATAACCGCAGGAGACTTCTGATAACGCCATATATCAGCCAAAATAAACGCCTGAAAAAATACATTACATCACTCCCCTATTTTTTTTAAATTGGTGTCGGTCTATTCCCGACTGTCAACCTCAGAAAGGATTTGTGAAATCAACATTTACCGTCTATTCCGTGCTGTCACCTAACCTCGATTTACCCAGTCGGTTGGCTATGGGGATAAATGTACGGATTTTGTATTATTTCGTTACCGTATCAAGTATCAGAATTGTACAATGTAACAGTTATGTTACAAGAAAAGAATATAACACTTGTGTCACAAAGTCAATAGTAAAAGTAGCATTTATGCTACAATTCTACATATCAAACAAATTAAAGGAGTGATTTTTAATGATTTTTAACGAAAGAGCAAAGAATTTAAGAGAAGATTTAGACCTTACACAAGAATACATAGCAAAGAAATTAGGCATAAGCAGAGCAACCGTTAACAGATATGAAAATGATAAATATGATTTAAAGCTGTCCTATGCGATAGAATTAGCAAAAATCTACAACATATCACTTGATTACTTGACAGGATTAACAGATGAAAAAAGACCACTAAAAAACAGAAAATAAAGGAGTTTACAATGGAGATATTAGCACTAATAATTATCATTGCTTTAGTAATATACATAGCAATCAACAAAAAGAATGAAATGAAGCTAGCTACAGCTCCTGCAGAACCGACACAGGAAGAAAATATAAAAGTTACGGAAAATCTGCCATATAAAAAGAAGCTCCTGTTAACCAAAAACGAATGGAGCTTCTATAAAAGCCTTAAGCCTGTAGCTGATGAACTCGGTTATTCTGTTTTAGCTAAAATAAGAGTTGCGGACCTTGTGGAAGTTGCTCAGACAAAGGACCGTTCAGAATGGCAGAAGTATTTTAATAAAATCAATAAAAAACATGTAGATTTTGTTTTGGCAAAACCTGAGAACCTACAGATAGTACTTCTGATAGAGCTTGATGATAACTCACATAACGACAAACAGAAACAGCGTGATGAATTTATCGAAGCATTATACAAACAGACAGGTTACACATTACTTCGTACATCCGGCACAGGAGAGCTGAAGGAAAAAATAATGAGTGCTTTAGATCTAAACAATGTTTATGCAAAATAAACAAAGAATTAGTTTGAATCCATAGCACCGGCAACAGCATATTATAAAAAAAACCGCCTTTTTATAGGCGGTCTTGTTTTTACTTGATATTGAGCATTGGTATCTTTTTAAGTATCCACATTATGAAATCATAGATATGGTCAAAGTTAAGAACAACTATGATAATAGGAAACCCGAAGCGAACTATATCCCAGGGCAGAAACAAATTAATTAAGCTCTGCGCACTTTCGAACATTGTATCAATAAATCCTATGCCCTTTACGAAGCCGTCACCGTAATCAGCCATATTCGGCAAGTCTAACCACGAAAATACTGCGAAAATAACACTTTTAAGAGCATTTAATATAGATTCTATTATCACACCGCTTATCCCCCTTTAAAAACTCCATTAGCCTTATTTTTGATTAAATTAACCAAAAGCATAATATATACAAGCCAAATGAAAGCTACATAAATATCATAAAGAGCATTAAACGGAGCTTCATTAATAAAATCAAAAGAAAAATCCTGAGCTTCTATAAATACAACCTCATCCCATTCTCCGTCTTGGAGAACAGGAAGGACTACTTCAGGGAAGGTGATGGAATAATTTTCTTCTTTCGGATTAAATTTTACGAATTTAGTAAGTAGAGTTATAACCAATTCAGGTATCTCGTAAAGAATACCGAAACGTTCTCTGAAATAAGTCTGAAATTCCTGTTGATAAGTATCGAAAAAGCCGTCTTCAGGAATGAATAATCCTTTAAATGAATCAGCTATATTTTCAGGCAATTCTTTTATTCTTTCAAGTATACTCTTAGATGTTTTATTCTCTTCCTGCTGAAGCTCCTGGTTAATCTGTTCAGAAGTTTTAGGTGTAAATGAAGCTTGATATATATATGTAAACTGACCACCGGAATGAAAAGGATTACCACTAAAAAAACCTGATGTGCTAAAAGAAAATATAACTTGCTGACTACCATCATCATTAATCGGATAAGAACGAGAAGAAATAGAAACTCCTGAAGAAGAAACAGAATAATGAATACCGTTACCACCATATAAATAAACATCAAAAGCACTGTCGGTATTAAGAATGGTAGAAGTAAACGAAACCAAATTATTTCGAGTACCGAAAACACTCGGAGATAACTTAGACCAACCTGAAGAATAAACATTACCGTTATATCCCATCTGAGCAGTATACAAACAAGAATTTGAATATATATCGGAAGTAGAGGGAGAAGCAAAAATATTAATAGAAGAATATGAATTATTCTGACGTCCAAAAGCAACGTTCTGACCTACAAAAAGTCTGACGCTATTCTGACCAACTATAACAGCTACAAATGGAACTTTAAAATCTTTAACGGTTACACCTTCATCAGGAGCAGAAACAGAAAGAGATGTAAGGTCAGAATAAACTATATCTGTTATATAGCTTGGAAATGTAGACCAGGAAATAACACCGATATCAAACTCAGGATAATTCTTTTCAGAAGCATACAAAACAGAAGTTACAAAAGGATTAAAAGAATAAAAATCGGGATAATAAGAAGAGCTGTCTTCATCATAATGCCAGCCCCATTCAATTAAATCATCAGCTGTATAAAGAACGTCTTCATCAACGGCGGAAGATTTTAAGGAAACCGTACATAAGAAGAAAGACAGACAAAGTAAAAAGCAAACCGCCCTGCGTTTCATATTGCCCCACCTCCGTTATAGAAAAATCAGGCTGAATCTCTGATATGGCTGTAAAAGTTGCGTTTGTCGATACAAACTCCAGTTCATCAACAGTAATTTCCTTACCAACCTCGACATCTGATACAGATATTCTCGACCCTGTATTATTATAGCTTGAGCCGTTGGAAGTCCTTATAGAATAAAGCTTACTGTAGTTAGGAATATGATACCGAAGTAAATCAGTAGCAAAGATTTCTTCTTGACTGAAATATATGTATAAATCAGGGTCAGAAGAAGTAGAACGG
>JAZUOC010000109.1:0-19861 GCA_045604465.1 Acutalibacteraceae bacterium | reverse complement strand
CCTATCGGTTTACGTCTTGAGCTTTTGGAAAACGATGAAAGATTTAAAAACCGCCGTTATGCTGTTATCAATCTGCCTGCACTTGATGAAAATGACGAGAGTAACTTTGACTATGATTATTCCGTAGGCTTCAGTAGTGATTACTATAAGCAGAGAAGAGCCTCCTTCGAGAGAAATAACGATATGGCATCCTGGCTTGCACAGTATATGGGACAGCCCATTGAAAGAGAAGGAGCCTTGTTTACTCCCGGTGATTTCAGATACTATAACGGAGTACTTCCCGAAGGTGACCCGGACAGAATATTTATGGCCGTTGACCCGGCTTTCGGAGGTGGTGACTTTGTCGCTTCGCCTGTCTGTTTTCAGTACGGCTACGATATTTATGTTCACGATGTGGTTTATGACAGCGGAGATAAGAAAATCACACAGCCCCTTTTAGTTCAAAAGGTAATCAAGCACGATGTGGCGGCCATGCAGATAGAAGCCAATAAGTCAACGGAAGGCTATAAAGACGGAGTACAGGAGCTGCTTAAAAAGGAAAACAAAAAGATTAATATTACTACGAAAGCGGCGCCGTCGAATGTGGCAAAGCAGCAGAGGATATTTGATGCGGCTCCCGATATCCGTGAGATGATGATTTTCCGAGAGTCGGGCAAAAGAAGTAAGGAATACAGCCTTTATATGCAAAATGTTTTTTCCTTCAAGATGTTTGCAAAGAATAAAAACGATGATGCACCTGATTCTCTTGCCATGGCAGTGAAAATGGTGACAAATCCGCCGAAAATCTGTACTGTTTTCAAGCGCCCGGTGTAAATACAGACTTTTGTTTATTGCTTTATGCCGAAATAGGTAATATAATAAATAATAGAGAATTATAAAAAGGTGGTGAACAGGTGAGTATTGAAGAAAAAACACAGCGGATGTACGGCAGAAGAATTATCTTTACCGATGTGGATGAAATAACTGAGCATAATGTTATTTCTGTGCTTGAGGATACTCTTCCCGTTCACGAAAATAACAAAGCTGAAATCAAATATCTTTACAACTACTGGAAGGGTAAACAGCCTATTTTGGGCAGAGCGAAAGAAATCAGACCCGAAATAAACAATATCATTGTTGAAAACAGGGCAAATGAGATAGTTTCCTTCAAATCCTCTTACCTTATGGGTGAGCCGGTACAGTACATAAACAGAAGTAAGGAGAATATTTCCGATTCTCTTAATCTTCTCAATGAATTTATGTTCTATGAGAATAAAGAGGCGAAGGATAAAACCCTTACCGATTGGTTCACTATCTGCGGTACAGGCTACAGAATGGTATTACCCGTTCAGTATGATAATCCTGATGAGGCACCCTTCAATATTTATATTCTCAACCCTATGCAGACCTATGTGGTTTATCATAACGGTCTGGGCAACAGAGAGATGATGAGTGTTCATTTCATCAAGAAAAAGGACGGCACATTTCTGTATATCATCTATACCGATTGCAGATATTTTGAGATTGTTGACGACGGTACGGAAAAGAAGATAAGAAATCGTGAATACCATTCTCTTCGAAATATCCCCATAATTGAATATCTTTCCAATGAGGCGAGACTCGGAGCCTTTGAGGTGGTATTACCCATTCTTGATGCCATAAATAATGTAGCTTCAAACCGAATTGATGCCGTAGAGCAGTTCGTTCAGGCTATTCTGGTTATCGCAGGCGGTGAAATCGAAGAAAAGGTGTTTAAATCCTTAAAGCATTTAGGCGGTCTTAACCTTCCCGAGGGTGTAGATGCGAAATATCTCGTTCAGGAGCTTAATCAGATGCAGACACAGACTCTCGTTGACTGTATGTATCAGACGGTGCTGACTATCTGCGGTATGCCTAACAGAAACGGCGGTACATCTACCAGTGATACGGGTAAAGCGGTCATTATGCGTGACGGCTGGACTAACGCCGAGGCAAGAGCCAAGGATTCGGAAAAGATGTTCAAGCTTGCCGAAAAGAAGTTTCTTAAAATCGCTCTTTATATCACAAATACGCTTCGTGGTACGGAGCTGAAGCTGTCGGACATTGATATAAGACTTCCCCGAAGGAATTATGAAAATGTACTTGAAAAAGCACAGGTGCTTACAATGCTTCTTCAGAATCCGAAAATTCATCCTAAGCTTGCCTTCGAACACAGCGATATGTTTGTGGATCCTGAATTTGCTTATACCATCAGTGACGAATATTACAGAGAATATCAGCAGAAAAAGGTCGAAGAAGTTGAAGAATATACAAAGAGCCTCGTTGACGGTCAGAAAAAGGAAATAGACGATGAGGGCGAAGAAGATGTATGATTACTCAGATAAAATCATTACATTCCTCATAAAGCAATTTATAGAAATTTTCGGCAGGCTCAGAACGGTTCTTTATTTTGATGAGCTTAACATTCTCGATAATGTAAATCAGGTATATTGGGAGCTTGACGAGCTTTCGCAGACGTGGCTTACGAATATAGCCATAAAAGCCTATAAGGATGCAGGCGGTGAGGATAATTCCTTCATAAATCTTCAGTGGCTCACAGAAAACATTCTCGGTGAATATGACAAGGTAACGAAATATGTCTACACTAATGAGGTTGACAGAAAAAGGTCAAGGCTTGCGGAAAGTCTGATTGCAAGCGATAATAAAAGCACAGAGATTGATAAAGCGCTGAAGCTGTGGTCAGCTATGATTTCGCAGTATGCAATTACAGCTGTTGATACGGCTACTCTTGCCGCATATAAATCTCTCGGTGTGAGAGAGGTAGTGTGGAAGAGTATAAAGGACGGCAGAAGGTGTAAGGTCTGTATGGAACGTGACGGAAAGGTCTATTCTATAGACGAAGTACCGCCGAAGCCTCATATAGGCTGCAGATGCTATCTCGTACCGAAAGGCAGGAAAAACAATGGAAAATAATCTTTTCAGCAGTGAGGCTATGGCCGAAATAAACCGCATTCTTAAAAAGGGGAATACGGTGGAAATAAAGAAGGTAAACGGAACACTCGTTATCGTTGAAATACAGAGAAAAGTTAAAAACAGGACCTCTATAACAGGGTAGAGGGAGACAGTCAACAGGGACTATGAGTTAAGGCTCACGGTCCCTGTTTTTTATTTGATATAAAGCCGTAAGGCTCATATATGAGAGAGAACTCTAAACGCAAAAAGGAGACAACCTTACCAAAAACAGAAATCAGTGCAGAGAGAACTGCCCCAATAAACGCAGGAGGTAATTTTAATGGCAAAAATTGACACAACACAAATCGAAGGCTACGAAAATATGTCAGCCGAGGAAAAGCTCAAGGCTCTGGAGGATTACGAGTACGAAGATAACCTCAAGGAAGTCGAGAAGTACAAAAATCTTCATAACAAAGCCAGTGGCGATGCGGCTGAATGGAAAAGAAAGCATAATGAGCTTCTTTCTGATGATGAGAAAAACAAGCAGGCAAGAGAGGAAGAAATTACAAATCTTAAAAATCAGGTTGCCGAGCTTCAGAAAGAAAAGCTGTTATCAAGTCATAAGGCAAGTTTTCTTGCTCTCGGTTATGATGATGCACTCGCCGAAGAAACTGCTGCAGCGATGGTTGAAGGCGATACCGCAAAGGTTTTTGCAAATCAGCAGAAATTCCTCACAGCACACGATAAAAACATTGAAGCCGAGCTTCTTAAGAAAACTCCGAGAAACGGGGAAGGCGGAACAGGCGGAGACATAGACTACGCAAAGAAAGCCGCCGAAGCACAGTTAGCAGGTGATTTCACCTCAGCTGCTTATTACACGAGGCTCGCACAGGAAAACAAAGAATAATTAAGTAAAGGAGAATTACAATGGCAGACAGTTTTGCTACAAGTTTTACATGCCCTAACTATTCGGGTATGCTTTTCAACAAGGGTAACACAAGAACCCCTCTTTTAAATCTTATCGGTCATAAAGCGGTACAGACCAATCATGTAGAATTCGCAACAGGTCAGGAATACACAGGCGGCGGTAACGGTTCACAGCCTGCAATTTCAGAGACAGCTTCTCTTACGGCTCCTGATGCTACTTCTGTAGGTCGTACACAGAAAACAAATGTTACTCAGATTTTCCAGGAGACTGTGGGTATCTCTTATGCCAAACAGTCCAATATGGGTACTCTTTCAGGTCTCAATGTTGCAGGTCAGCAGGCAAATCCCAAGAAGGAGCTTGATTTTCAGGTCGGTCTTAAGATGCAGAAGATTGCCCGTGACATTGAGTACACCTTCATCAACGGTACCTACCATAAGGCAACCAAGGATAGTGAAGCCAACAAGACAAGAGGCCTTCTCACTGCTGCAACATCTCATGTTATGGCTATGGAAGGTAAGCCCATCGGCTTATGGGAAATCGCTGATATGATGAAAGCAGTTTATGGCGGTAATGCACCCACAGACGGCCTCGTATTTTGGTGTGATGCTATTACCTATTTCCAGGTAAATGCGGATGCAGTTCAGAACGGTCTTACAATCGTTCCCTCTGACCGCACCGTAAACGGTATCCGTCTCAATAAGGTTACCACACCTCTCGGCGATGTTTACATTCAGCTCGGCGAATGTCTTCCCGGCGGCAGTGCACTGCTTCTCAATATCGGTGCTATCCGTCCCGTTCTTCAGCCCGTTCCCGACAAGGGTAACTTCTTCCTTGAAGAACTTGCAAAGACAGGTGCCGGCGAAAAGCATCAGATTTTCGGTCAGATTGGTCTTGACCACGGCCCCGAATGGTACCACGGCAAATTCACAGGCATTTCTACAGCCTATGAAAAGCCCAAGTACAGCCGTAGCGTTTATGTTGCTAATGCTTCCGAAATCGGTACAGCAAATGCAGCAAATGCAGCAAATGCATCGGCAGAATAATTAAAGAAAGAAGGCGGACAGAATGGACGAAAACAGAAAACTCACTTTGTTAAAGGGAATGACAGATGAGAAGGATGTGGAAACTCTGTCCGCTTATCTGTATCTTGCGGCGGGTATCGTTCTTAAAAGGCGTTATCCCTTCCGTGACAATGTTAAGGAAGTACCTGAAAGGTATGCTGACACACAGCTTAAAATTGCCGCTTATCTTCTCAATAAAAGAGGTGCGGAGGGACAGTTATCCCACAGTGAAAACGGCATAGACCGTACTTACGAAAGTGCCGATGTCCCCGAATCTATGCTTAAAGGCATCGTACCTCTCTGCTCTCCAATCTGTAAGACGGGGGATGAGCAGGAATGAGATGCCTCAAAAGAAATCAGAGACCTTTTCATTATGCTTTGTTTGAGAAGTACGAAGCCATAAAGGATGAAGAGGGAAATGAGACGGGCGAAAAGAGGATTATTTACCGTGAACCCGTGTGTGCAAAGGGCAACATCTCCTTTGACGGAGAAGCACACAGGGAAAACTTCGGTACCTCTTTGCAGTATGACGGAGTTATTGCTCTGGATAATGTCAACTGCCCCATTGATGAGAATACTGTGCTGTTTATTAAGGTAAGACCTTCAAGAGATGAAGAGGGAGAGTGGCTCTATGATTTTCTTGTCGCAAAGGTTATACCCTCTCTGAACAGTGTGCTCATCGCAGTAAAAAGTGTGGAGAGCAAAAGATGAAAATCAGCGTATCTTTGGGAAATATCGACGAGGCTATCCGTCAGATTGAAGAATATGAGAAATCCCTTGAAGAAAAATGCCGTAGGTTAATTCAGCGGCTGACGGATGAGGGCGTTTCCATAGCCAAGGCAAAGATAGTCAGTATGGGTGCCTTCGATGACGGTGAGCTTCTCGAATCAATGCAGGGACTTCTATATAAGGAAGGCAGCAAGGGTATGATTGTTGCTGACTGTAAACACGCCGCCTTTGTTGAATTCGGTACGGGTGTTATAGGTAAGGGGAAACAGCATCCCGATATACCTGTACCTTGGACTTATGACAGTAACGAACACGGCGAGGACGGATGGTACTACTATGACAAAGAACAGGGCAGATACAGATTTACCAAGGGTATGCCGTCACGACCTTTTATGTACGAAACGGCGGCAGAGCTTCGAAACAAGCTGACGGAATATGCGAGAGAGGTGTTTAAAAGTGATTGATATTGAGCCTTATCTTTTTACGAAAGTAAAAAATGCAGTACCGAAAAAGGTGGACTGCGATACCTCTTACGAAAGAACACCGAGCAGTTTTCCGAGGCTGACCTTAATCGTGGAGGATAACTCTGTTTACGAAAAAACTGTCGATTCGGGCAGTAACGAAAATCACGTTTCTATTATGGTTGAGGTCAATGTTTATACAAATAAAGCAACGGGCAAAAAAAAGGAATGTAAAGAGATTATGGCATCAGCTGATGAAACTCTTTTAGCCTTGGGCCTGATAAGAACATATCTGAAGCCCACACCGAACCTTGAGGATCCTACGGTTTACCGTATGACGGCAAGATATACGGGTGTGGTCGACAAAGATAAAAATATTTACAGGAGATGATTAAATGGAAAAGACAACCATCAATACCTTTTTATATCACAGCACCGACAAAGGCTCTACTTTTAAAAAGCTCATTGACATAACGAGCTATCCCGATATTTTTTCTACACCTGAAAAGCTGGATATTTCCGACCTTTCATCTGACCAGAAAAAGTACACTCCCGGTATGAGAGACCTTCCCGATTATGAGTTCGGTTTCAATTACACAAAGGAGAAATATGAAACCTGCAAAGCTCTTAAGGGCAAAAATGATACCATATATCAGATTCGCTTCGGTGAAAACGGTGAATACGGCTGCTGGCAGTGGTCTGGTGATATTTTCGTTACTCCTACAGGCGGTCAGGTGAACGGTACCCGTCAGGGCAAGATTATCTGCTATCCCGAAACCGATGTTACGGAAGTAGATCCTGCAACACCTACACAGGCAGCGAATACTGAAGAATAATGAGGTGAACACTTATGGCAAAACAGATTACAATTTCCTATGAGGGTAAAACATACACTCTCGAATACAACCGCACCACGGTAATGGCTCTCGAAAAAGAGGGCTTCCGTGTAGGTGAGATTGGCACTCTGACTAATATTACTCTTCTTATTATCGGTGCTTTCAGAATGCACCATTCCTCCATTACCAGAGCGAAGGCACTTGAGATATATGAGAATGTGGTAAAAAAGAATCGCGACGATTTTATCGCAAAGCTCAATGAAATGTGCACAGAAACATATCTCACCTTGCTTGACGATCCCGAAACAGAGGACGAAGGAACCGAGGGTGAACAGGGAAACTGTGGCTGGGAAGCGAGCTGGTAAACGGCTCGGCTTCCCATTTTTCCTATGGGGAGTTATTCCGAAAACTTTGTCCTGAATATATGGCTATCGGTATGAGCTATGAGGAGTTCTGGGAAAAGGATGCCGAATTGGTAAAGGCTTACCGTGAAGCAGACCGTATAAAGCGAAAGCGCAGAGATTGGGATTTATGGCTTCAGGGCAGATATTTTTATGATGCCTTATGCTGCGCAAGTCCTGTTTTACACGCTTTTGCCAAGGAAGGTACACAGCCTCATCCCTACCCAGAGGAGCCCTATCCGAGAGATAAAAAGGATATTAAAAGAATGCAGGACAAAATTATAAAAGAAAACGCAGAAGGCTTTCGTGCCTTGGTTGCGTTAAAAAATGAGGAAAGGAGAAGAAAGAATGGGTACAGAAGCGACGATTGATAAACTGCAGATTGAAATAGAGAGTACCGCAAAGGATTCTCACGAAAATCTCAAAAAGCTTACATCAATACTCAAAAAAATTAAGACAGCAAGTGAAAACAGCGGTCTTGCCACTGTGAAAAAGGACCTTCAGCATATTTCGCAGATTAACTTCAATAATATGAAGCCTTTGACAAGAGTGCTCGACAGTATCAACACCAAGAGCAAAAGGACAATGACCGAGCTTAAAAAATTGCGTGCTGAGGTGGAGCAGCTGCAGAAGGCCTCACTTCCTCAGATGAGTACAGCTGACACTCCTATCACGAGTTCTGCTGTCGATACTCCTTCGGCGCCTTTGACAGATACTGTAGTTGATGAACAGAAGGTTTCATCGTATGAAAAATTAAATAGAATTATTGGTAGTATTAAGTCGAAAGTCGACTCTACATTAAAATCGGCTAAAAAGTTAGCGAATCAACTTGGTCTTGTCAATATGAAAAAAGCCAATTCCGATGCGGATAAGCTTGATTCTAAAATGAAGAAGATAAAAGGCCGTTCCCTTTCTATCGGTCAGCTCTTTAAACAAGTTGTTATGTTCGGCGGTGCCTTTCGTCTGTTTTCTATGGCTACTATGGGTGTCAGTGAAGGCTTACAGAATATCGCAAGGTACAGCGATGAGACCTCAGGTAATATGGATAAGCTCTCAACGATGAGCCTTAAGCTGAAAAACTCAATCGGTGCATCTCTTTATCCTGTTATTGTGGCACTTACACCCGCTCTGCAGACGGTGACAAATGTGCTGACAGGCGCACTGAATATCTTTAACGCTTTTATATCCGCCCTGCAGGGCAAGGATACATACATCAAGGCTTCGGACTACCTTGACCATTATGCCGATAAAACAGAGTCCACAGCGGCTAAAATAAAGCGTTCTCTTGCAGGCTTTGATGAAATAAACATCATCGGTGATAAGACATCGAGTTCAGCGAGTGCAAATACGCCTGATTATGGTGCGATGTTTGAGAATGCTGAAATACCCGAAGGACTTAAAAACTTTTCTGACGGAATTTCTAATTTTATTGCCTCACTCAAATTTTCTTTCAACGATGTTTTTATCGATTGGGAAAATCTGACGGGTGAGCAGGTCGCACAGAAGGTAATAACAGGCTTAGGCACATTAGTAGGTGGCGTAACAGGTTTCTTAATCGGCGGTGTTCCCGGTGCTGTAAAGGGTGCTTTGACAGGTGCAGGTTTAGGTCTGACTTTTTCTTCTCTTCTTTTCGACCATGATGGAAAATTGAGTTCAGAAGAAGTTGCAAGAATGGTTGAAACGGTAGTTTTTGGTTTTGTTGGTGCTGCTTTGGGTGGCTTAACTGGTGGTCTGAAAGGAGCATTGGTCGGTTTTACTGCCGGTTCAGCACTCGGATTAATTTTTTCAAATTTGACATTTGACCAAAACGGCAAGTTAAGTTTGGAAGAAGTAGCCGGTATGGTTGAAACAGTAGTGTTCGGGTTCGTGGGTGCAGCTTTAGGCGGATGGATTAGTAAAAATCCCAAAGGCGCACTCGTAGGCTTTTCTGTAGGTTCGGCGCTTGGTTTAGCTGTATCTAAACTCACTTTCGATAACGACGGCACTATGAGCAGGGATGAAATCGGAGATATGCTTTCTACTGCTGTAATCGGATTGTCAGGCGGAGCTTTAGGTGCGATGGTAGGCGGTGTTCCAGGTGCTTTGATAGGTTTTACTGTCAGTACGGCATTATCTTTGGCTTTTAACTCTTTGATACCCGACTGGGGTAATCTTGTAGACGGTTTTAAAGATTTAGGCAAAGATCTTATAAGTGGCCTTTTTGAGGGTGGTATAAAAGAGGATTTCGATGAAATAAAATCGACAAATTGGGTAAAAGATTACATTTTTACTCCTTTTATAACCGCTTTTAAAAATTTGTTTGGTATCCATTCTCCTTCCACTGTTATGGCTGAACAGGGTGGTTATCTTATCGATGGTTTGAAAGACGGTATAATCAACCGTTTCAATGAGAAAAAGAAAGAGATAACTGATAAATGGAATGAAATCACTTCCGGCATAAAAGAAAAAACCGTTGAAATCAAAGGTGAGTTTACACAGAAAAAAGAAGAGCTTACCCAATGGTGGAATGAACGTGTTTCAGGTGTTAAAGACAAGGTAGCGAAACTTACAGGTGAAGCCGAAAACAAAAATCCTAAAGTGCTTTCCACCTTAAAAAGTGCCTTTTCAAAAATAAAGAAAAAGACTGCAAAAGTAACGGGCGAAGCTGAAAATAAGGATAAAAAAGTTCTTTCTACTCTAAAAAGTGCTTGGTCAGCCATAGCGACTAAAACCGAAACCTTGACAGCCAAAGCAACCGACAGCGGTAAAACAAAACTTTCAAAATTCAAAGAATATTGGGACGGCATACAGACAAGAACCTCCGAACTCACCGTTAAATTAAGCGATAAGTTAAGCTCATCCTTCAGAACGATGATAAGGAACATTATCGACTATCTTAACGGCTGGGTTGATAAAATTAATGCTGTTTTGCCCGGTAGTCCTGTAAAAAAGATGGGTTATCCTGATTGGGCAAAGTACAAAGACGGTGGTTTTCCGCCAAGTGGTCAGATATTTATAGCTAATGAAGCAGGCCCCGAAATGGTCGGTACCATCGGCGGCAGAACTGCTGTTGCTAATAACGGTCAGATTGTTGATGCAGTAGCTGACGGTGTTTACGAAGCTAACGCTGAACAGAATATGCTTCTCCGTGAGCAGAACAGTCTGTTAAGACAGATTCTCGCCAAGGATGTGGGCGGTGCTGAAATAACTGCTTCCTCTATCGCAAGAAATCTCAACAGAAAAAACCTTCGTGACGGTAAGGTTACCGTTCCCGTCGGTGTTTAAGGAGGGCGTTTATGGCTGAATATAATCCCATTAAATCCGTAGACGGCTTGGCCGTTAAATGCCCTTCATCCTATCAGTATGCTTTGTCCGACCTTTCTGATTCGTCGGCAGGCAGAACGGAAGATACTCTTATGCACAAAAACCGTATAGGTCAGAAGGTGAAAATCTCTCTTGAGTGGAGAAATGTAACTTACGCTGAATGTTCGGCCATACTCAAAGCCTTCGACCCTGAGTACATATCCATAGAATACTTCGATGCCAAGGAAAACGGTTATCTTACAAAAACCTTTTATGTAGGTGACAGAAGTACACCTCTCTACAACGCCCGAAAAGGATTGTGGAGTAACGTCAGCTTCAGCATTACTGAAAGATAAGGAGAAAGCTTATGTATCCCATAACAGAAGAAATGAAAGCTCTCTTCGCCGAAAAGCAGAGACAGAATATAAGCATAGATGTGCAGCTCAAAGAGGGGAGCGAGGGTGAAGATTTCACCGTTACCGAGGCTGATATAGTCTCGGGCAGCTTCTCTGTTGACCGATACAGCGCAACGGGCGAAAACATCGAAATCGGTTCCGCTACAGCTGCAGAGGTAAGGTTTACTCTTGATAACAGTGACGGCAGATTCGACGGTGTTTCCTTGGGCGGTGCGAAGCTCTTCATAAGACTCGGCATTAAAGATACGGATGACTCCGAGGCAAGAATGCACTATATGGACTGCGGTTATTTCACCGTGGACGAGAATCCGAAGCCTCTTACAAAGATTTCCGTTGCTGCTCTTGACAATATGATGAAATTCGATAAGAAGGTCGATTGGAGTAAATTTACTTTCCCGATGAGCATAGATAACATCGTTTCGGTCTGCTGTACCGAATGCGGTGTAACCCTTTCGCCTTCTGTAGACTTTGAAAGGCTGCCCAACGGTGAATATACGGTGGCAAACAAGCCGGAAAGCTCGGATATTACCTACCGTCAGCTCATTCAGTGGGCGGCGGAGATAACGGGCACCTGCGCCTTTTCCGACTGGAACGGTTACCTTCGTTTATCCTGGTGTCAAAAGACAGATGTTCATATAAACACTTCGAACCGCTACAGCTCTGAAACTGATGAAAGTATAACCATTACGGGGGTACAGATTGTCGGCGATGATAACAGTGCAGAGCTTTTCGGTGAAGAAGGTTATGTGTTCAATATCGAAGGTAACGAGCTTATACAGACAAGTGTTTACGATGTGGCAACAAACCTCGGTCTTGTTCTCTGCGGTTTTACCTATGTGCCTTTTGTGTGCAGCTGTTTTCCAATGCCCTTCCTTTATCCGATGGATATTATCTCTTTCACGGATATAAAAGGTAACACCTTCGATACTGTCGTAACGGCTCATGTTTATACTCTTAACGGTACATCGAGCCTTAAAGCAGTGGGTGAAAGCGAAGAGCAGAAAAACTATTCTTCATCTGCACCCTTTACTAAAAGAGAGTCAATGATTATAAAAAAGCTTAAAAAAGAGGCGGAAAAGAACGTATCAAATCTTGAGCAGAAAACTCTGAGTTTAAATGAGACTTTAGCCAATGCTCTCGGCCTTTACTCTACGGAGATAAAGAATGAGGATGGCTCTACGGAGTATTTCTTTCACTCCAAGCCTTCAATTGAAGAATGCAAGGACGGAGACGTTATATTCTGCTTTAATGCGGGCGGTTTCGGTGTTTGCACCTCCTGGGATGATAACGGTAATCCTGTCTTTGAAAACGGTGTGAATGTAAAAACAGGCGAAGCTATCTGGCGTTATCTTTCAGCGCATACCATCACCGCCTCCCTCATTCGTGCCGGCCGACTGGAATCAAACGACGGGAGCGCATATTTCGACCTGGATAATGAAGAAATCGGTGTAGCACTGAAGAACAGTCAGGGAGAAACGATGCATTCGACGAAGATCCGGCCGTATGGCACGGAGATGGAGTGTAACTTTGTTTCTGAGCCAAAGAATGCTGTTCTTACAGAGGATGAAGAAACGGTTATTAAGAATATTCTTATCAAGAAGGGCATGAAAGAAGGTACACTCGTATATAATTTGGCCTTTGAACTGCTTGAAGGGATGTTTATAGCCGCAAAAACTAAATACGGTATAAATATAAAAGGAACGGATGAAAACGGTGATGTGTATAACTCGGCTCATCTTCCTCACAAATTTTTGACAAGTAAAGAGGAACACGATGAAGACGATAACATTATCGGCACCAAAAATACTGAGCGTACCGTAGACGGTGTGTTTTCTGATGGCTCGCAGACTTTTGAAGCACCGGAGATGTATTTCAATGGTGATGTGTACTTTAACGGAGTCAAGATTGATGGGGATAAGGCGGCTATAACGATAAGACTCGGTGACAACGTGACACCCGGTGTTTTGAACGATTACGCTAAAATTCCCTTTAATATAGTGGCTCAGACAACGAGTGACAGGCTGACACTTTCTGAGAGCGGTGTGCGTATCGGTGAAAATATCAGACATATCAAGGTAAGTGGTCAGGCATTTGTAAAAACGGGAAGCATACACGGAGTAAGACATGTCCGAATACAAAAAATATCGGGAGGAATAACTTCAAATTATGCCTGGGAGTATATAACCGCAGGCTCTTCGAGCGGTGTTTCTTTTCACTTTACACCTGTAATCATCCCGGTTAAAGAAGATGATCTGATTATAATGGCTTACCGTTCAGAGGATGCAGACGATATCAATGTTTCGGGCTATACATCAAGCGGTTTACAGACCTATCTGACCGTAGAAGAACTGCAGGATGGAGTCGGTTCATCAAAGGGGGCGTTTGAATTACCCGATAATGTTTTGACGGAAGATGATTTGGTTGAAGCGCTTAACGCTGCACTTGCAGAAGCTAAGAAAAGCGGTGAGTTTAAGGGCGACTCGTTTAAGCTTTCCGTACAGGACTATGGGGCGAAGGGTGACGGTGTTACAGATGATACCGAAGCCTTCAAGAAGGCTCTTGCCGAAAACAGACTCGTTTATGTTCCTGAAGGAAACTATGTTATTTCCGATACCCTTGTTGTAAGAGAAAACTGTGAGCTTGAGCTTTCACATAGTGCGGTGCTGAAATTCACGCAGACAGATAAAAATTGTATTACTCTCTTGAGACTTGCGAGTCTTAAAGGTAATCACGCTACTATTTTTGTTCCGTATACTTTCTCAGCAGCAGTAATCAATGCCGATACAGGTGAAGATGATGCCGCACTTGATTTTGACCGAACACTGACAGGCGATGCCTATACAAATGCGAGAAATAATGCAAATGCTACTGCTGTTCCACCGTTCACAAGACCTCTTCCTCAGTGGAAGATGAGCCGTTATGTTACGGATATCAATATCTGTAAGCTTGACCACAGAGGTTTTCCTTACTCAGTAAATGAAGACTGTCACGGCACTGCCGTGTATCTCCATTGTGACCAAGAGGATTTCATTCACTATATGTGGGGCGTAAATATGAGTGGTTTACGTATCGCAGGCGGGTTCACTTATGGAATTCACATCATAAATGACGGAGATACTGAATATTCGTGGAATCACGATATGAGAATTGAAGCAGTTATCGAAAACTGTGAGACAGGTGTATCGGTTGAAAATTGCCACAATGCACACTTGAATGTAACAATTCAGCCGAGGCGGTCATTAAGAGAAGACGGAACAACTGAAGTGCCTTATGCTAAATACGGCATCTATTTGAAAGACAGCAACAATGTAGACCTTTCATCCTCTTGTGTTTGGGACTGGGATGCTGATAACACCAGGTGGACATCTACCAATGAGTATCAATTCCTGTCGATGTACGGAGATTGTCACAGCACCATATTAAGTGCATTTCAGTATCATACAAAAGGCGGTAATATCCGTGATTTTATATATACGGACACTCCGAGTAATTTTGAGAGCTTGGTTATTCTTCAAGAGCCATTTACAAAGTGGTTTAAGACTGTGGATGGTGAGCCTTACTTCTTTGACGGATACAGTAACAGGAAGTTGGCGACTCAGGATGAATTCGACTCCCTGTTCCACACAGAGATGGTGGGAAAATTCATCAACCGTCTTCCTTATGCCACAGATACAGACGGAACGATATACAACGGTGTCGGATATAAGTACGGTGTGAATATGACCGGATATTCCTCTCCTACAATAGTGAATGAGTCTTATGCGGTACTGACAGGATTTATTCCTGTAACAAAAACGACTGTAGTAAATGGCGAGGTAACTAAAACCATTATCCGTTTTTCTGACTTATGGTGGAAGCAGGAGCACGGTGCATACGAGCGAATTTTCTTCTTTGATAAGAACAAGAATCCTATTCAAAACGGAGAATATATGGCATTTATAGGCTCAACACAAATTGCCACAAGCGGAACAAACTTCCTTTCAGACTTCCAAACATCAGAAGAAGGATTTTCACTTACCTTAGGTGTTGCTTCTTTGCTTGATAATGTAGGTTATGTAAGAGTTACTTTTTTCAAAGATAACGTAGGAGCAAATCCTATAATTACTGTCAACGAAGAAATCAGATACGAACAGGAAGGTGTTCTTGTTGACGGTGTTAAAGTCAAGGCTGAAAATATTATCGGACTACCGAACGGAAGCGGTGTCACATTACAAAGCCCGAACGGCACATTATACAAAATCGCAGTCAATGATGATGGTACGCTGTCGACGATTGCTCAGTAAAAAAATTCAACACAGAAAGGAGAAAAATAATGTCCAAAACAGTAAAAATAACTGTACACGGTCAGGAATACACGTGTATATATGATTCATCAGTAGGAAAGTATAAAGCGGAATTAACAGCTCCCGGGGACTCTTCCTATCAGTATAACAGTGAACACTATTTCCCTGTCGCTGTGTCGGTGACAGACGAAGCAGGAAATGTTACAAATGCAAGCGATACAGTAGGTAATTTCAAGGACAAGCTCAGGTTGTTTGTATCAGAACAGGTTAAGCCGGTATTATCGGGTATTTCACCTTCGGACGGTGCTAACATCACCACTTCTAATCCTACCTTCAAGTTCACGGTTCTCGATAATTCCAACGGACAGACCTCAGGCTTTTCGGGTGTTAATCCCGACAGTATTGTTCTAACCGTAGCAGAGAAAACGGTAGATAATTCGAAGATTTCAAAAAAGGCCGTTACAGGCGGTTATGAATGTACATATACTCCCACCGAGGCAATCTCCGACGGAAGCTGTACCTTTACGGTAAAGGTCAGTGACTATGACGGAAACGAGAGTGACATAGCTTCCGTGACATTCAAGGTTGACACGGTTCCGCCTACCTTGGATATATACGGTCTTACCGACGGTATGTATACGAATAAAAGGGAAATAGAGGTAGCCTTTAAGACATCGGACGTAGCTTCTTCTCCGGTCACAGTCAGAATGTATGTTGACGATGTTGACCAGGGCGAGGTTGTCGTGGAAAGTGACGGAACCGGTGCCAAGAAGATAACGCTTGCAGGTGAAGACGGTGAAAAAACAGTATTCGTAACTGCCACCGACTCCGCAGGTAAGATCAGCACCGCCACACGCAGAGTTATTCTTGACACCACACCTCCTGAAATCATCGATGTGGAAATTACGCCTAATACCCTTAATTGCGGTCAGACCTATATCATTTATGTAACTCTTGACGAGGAAGACTGATATGGCGGAAATAGCAAGAGTTTACGGTAAAGCGGATGATTTCGACATAGAGTTCACAAAAGCAGGTGACAGATGGGCGGTAGAGGTGCCGCCTGATCTGTCCGACGGAAGATATGTGGTAAGGATTACCGCAGTGGATATTCTCGGTAATACCTGCTACTGGATAGGCGAGCTCTATATGCTGAACAGTGTATGCCATATGAGCATACGTCGGCACCGTACAGGCTGTTTCTTTTCTGCCGAAAGATACAGAATGAAGACATCGGTTCCTAATAGTCTGAGGCTTTCCGTGAGAAAATACGATACTGAATTCCGCAGAAATCTATGTATGTTGTTCAGAGTTGAAGAAAGAAAACAGTATGAATTAAGGTTTTCGGTTGACGGCGGAATGAGGTTTTCGAAAACTGCTGATACGGATTTCTCAGCTAAGAGAATTTCCGTTGAACGTGATGAAAAAAAGATACTTATGCGGCGATGCTCCGCACTGAGTATCGGAAAGGAGTGCAGTCATGTACGATGAGGTCTATAAGTTTTTTACCGGGGAGAGAAGATATATAACGGCGACGGTTTTTCCTGAAAACAAAGGCGAGGCGGTTGTGGCTTCCGATGCCGAGTTTGAGCTTATTGAAGCGGTCAGCCGGGAGGTAATTCAGAAAGGTAAATGCGAGATCAAAGGAAATGATACAGCAAGAGTTTTTCTCGACCTTACGGATGTTGCCGAAGGTAACTATGAATTGAGGGTGACTATGGAAGCTATGCCTGAAAAGATTAAAAGTGCCCAGAAAATCGAAGTTATAAGATAGGCGGTGATTGAATGGCATCGATCACATTGGATTTATCGAGTCAGTATTTGTATTTTGGTACACAGAGCAATATAGCTTCCGTCGGTGCTTCCTCTATAACTACAACCGCTTTAGCGAAAAATGGCGGTCAAGGTTATATCTATATAGAAATCACAAATGATTTATTTTGGTATGGCTCTGTCGAATCGGTAATTGTGACATACAAGGCTTACGGTTCAAGAACAGGTATAGCGGGTTCAAAAGCACAAATCGAAATTCTTTATTGGGATAGCACAACAAGTGAAAATGTCGTGGCTTTTCGTCACGGAGATGTTGGTCGAGGAAGTAGTAATGCTACGTCTTACACAGACAAAATAACTTGTTCCGGATGGAAGAGCGGAGGCTTGTGTCAGTTTTGCTTTCGCTTTACTAATCCTATTGCAGCTCAGACGAACACGGTATATGTGACGGATATATCTATCGAAGTCAATTATACACCTGCTTACAATATAAGAGTCACTGCAAATAACAGTGATTACGGCACGGTCACAGGCGGTGGTATTTATGAACACGGAAAAACCGTAACCTTAACGGCAACACCGAAAACGGGTTATAAGTTTGTCCAATGGAATGACGGAAATACAAGTGCCACAAGAACAATTACTGTTACAGGTAATGCAGCCTATACCGCTACATTTGAAAAGCTGCCGTCGGAAATAACGGATGTAGAAATGATTTACGGCGGTAAACAGATTTCAGAAGACAACAAAGTAATATCAGGGCAGAAATTTATAATCTCTGTCACTGTTACATAGAAAGGATGAAAAATCTATGGAAAACTATCTTATTTATCCCTGTAAGACTATGAGAATCACACAGTCCTATACGGGAACAACATCACATCTGCCACATACGACAGGCAAGCCGAAGGATTATCCCATCGATGAAGGCTGCAGTGATACCGGCAGAGATTACATCTACTGTCCCTGTGACGGTATGAAGGTGAAGCGTATATACGGTGTAGGTACGAAGGGTACCAACACTATATGGCTCGAAAGCACTGAAAAGGTGCTCTTCGCCGACGGCACCAAAGGCTACTGCACCCTTCTTATAACCCATCCCGACGATGCTGACCTTAAAAAGATTAAACCCGGACAGGTCTTTAAGCGTAAAGAAAAAATCTGCCGTGAGGGTAAGGACGGTGCCACAGCTTATCACCTTCACATATCTGCAGGCAAGGGTAAATTCACAGGTAACGGCTGGACACCGAACAGCAAGGGAAAATATGTACTGACTACCACAGGCGGTGCCTTCAGACCGGAAGAACTCTTTTACATCGATGGAGCCTTCACCAAGGTTATCAGCACAAAGGGTCTCACCTTTAAGAAAATGCCTACATACTCCACAGGTACATACAAGGTCAATACTGCTGTACTTAACGTAAGAAAAAGCGCTGATGCTGATTCTGCAAAGGTAGGTACTGTGCTCCTCGGTCAGAAGGTTACCGTTGACAAGGTTGTAGGTGACCGTGGCAGAATCGGTAAAAACCGCTGGGTATGCCTCGATTACTGTAAGAAGGTGAAGTGAGGTGGTTAAATGGAAGCACTTGATACAATATCGAAGCTTCTGACGATAGCTACTATAGTCGGCGGACTTTTATACGGTCTCTATCGTTGGATTTTTAAACAGGATAAGCAGACAGAAGATATAGAAGCCAACGACAAGCACATCGATGAAGTCGAACAGGAATGCGAGAAGCATATTGAAGAGGTTGAGCAGGAGTGTCTCGAAAAAATAGATGCTTTGAAAAGCGAAACAAAAGAGAGTCTTAACTCAATACAGAAAGAGCAGGCTTTGATAGTTTACGGTCTTCTTTCTGCTCTTAAAGGACTTCAGGAAAAAGGCTGTAACGGACCTGTGACCGAAGCTATCGATAAGCTTGAAAGGCACATAAATATAGAAGCACACAAAAACAGATAAAAGAAAGGAACATTATTATGAAAAACATTGATTTAACACCTCTTTTCCAGGCACTCATTCTCTTTGTATCATCCGTTATCTCCATATATCTTCTCCCGAAGGTAAAGTCCTATCTTGCCGAAAAGCTCTCCGCAGAGCAGAGAGAAAACCTAAAACAGTGGGTTAAGGTTGCCGTTGCCGCTGCCGAACAGCTTTATGGCAGTAAGACCGGCAAGACGAAAAAGGAATATGTCGTGTCCTTTCTGCTCTCGAAAGGCTTTGTGTTTGATATTGATGAAGTAACTACCCTTATTGAAAGTGAAGTGTATAAGCTCAGCCAGGAATGTAAGAATGTTTCGCTCGATGTTGGTACACCTCGTTCTGAAGGCACAGGAACGGAAGGGTGTTGTACTTACGGAGAATACCTTGATAAATGCTCTGGTGACGGAAACGTTCCCATCGAGGATCCCGACAACTGCGACAATGATTCTCCTGCTTCCGACGAAGAGAACGAACCCGATACAGCTGACGAAGAGTGTGAGTCTGATACGGCTGAAGCAGATAATCTGTTCTCGGCAAGAAACACCTGTGAATAATACATAATGAAATGATGCACCGCCCGATGGAGTTAATCTGTCGGGCGGTGTTACTTTTTTACTGAAAAACACACTGTTATTTTAAGGGAATTTTGCTATCGTTATCAATGAATTAAAACAAAGGAGTTTTTAAAATGAAAATTTATAAAGAAATCGAAATAAACCATCCTCTGTACACAGCAACTCTTGATAGCGGCATAACGATACTTGTTTTTGACGGATACGGCGAAGGCTCTGACGGCCGTG
>JAZUOC010000108.1:0-5151 GCA_045604465.1 Acutalibacteraceae bacterium | reverse complement strand
TTGCCACCTCCCCTTTCAGGGCGAGGCTCTGCGATGTGGCACCTGTCGGTGCTGTTGAGACCTCTCCGTCAACCTACGGTTGCCACCTCCCCTTTCAGGGCGAGGCTTTTCTCCACACATCGGACACCCTTCGGTGACGATGCGAAACAAAAGTAGGTCTGCGAAGCTACAGAGTCAAAGGACTTTATTGAACCTTTAATCTCTCCGTCATCCCTACGGTTACTGTACCTCTGCCTTTTCGGTAACCTCATCAGGCTTCGGAACTGATTTGAGATACTTGTTGCACTTGTCAGTTCCCTCCTTCACCAGCTCCATAGTCCTGTCATAAGAGCCTTTTGCCAGTGAAAGACCGTTACTGCTTTTGGTAAGACCCAGGTCAGCGGCCTTGGAGTCGAGGCTTTTCGTAAGAGGTACTACGTTGTAGGTGCCGGAATAGAGGTGTACCCAGGTGGGAACGGACTTAACCTTTTCCACCAGTACGGTGCCGTCGCTGTATTTTGCGATCGTAACCTTAAAGATAAGACCGTCCTCTGTGTGACCTGTCTTAAGTCCCATAAGATTTCTCCTCTGGTTGGAAACCATATTTCCTACAGAGTAAACACAGACGGTTTTATGTGTGCCGTCAGCGGAGGTTATGAGGTCGACGGGCTGAACTACATGAGGATGTCCGCCGATGATTACATCCACGCCCATTTCGCAGAGCTTCTGTGCTATTTCCTTCTGATGGGAGTCGGGAGTGAGCTGATATTCATTACCCCAGTGAAGATAAACTACCGTAACCTCTGCGCCTTCACTGATCATATTCGTAAGGTCAGCACCGATTTCCTCGTAGAATCCGGTCATATTCGCATAGTCGAAGGAATTTATGAGAGGTGCTGTTTCATTGCCGACAGGGATACCGTTCAGAGCCTTTCCCTTTTCGTATTCGGTTTCGTAGGTATAGCAGGCGATTCCGAGCTTTATGCCGTTTACTTCCTTGACAAGATATTTTTTCTCTGTTTCAGCCTGTCTCGTGCCTACACTGTCAAAGCCCTTTTCCTTAACCTTTTCGAGGGTGCGCTTTACGCCGTGAGCACCTGTGTCGTAGGTGTGATTGTTTGCGGTAAGAAGGCAGTCTACACCTGCTTTTTTCAGTGAGTCAAGGATAGCATCGGGAGAATTGAAGCAGGGGAATCCGGTATATTTTCTTCCGTTTTCCGTTCCTGCCAGAGTAGTTTCGAGATTAGCCACGAAGTAGTCGCAGTCCTTTATCTGAGAGGATACATAAGTGAAAATCCTGTCAAAATTATAGGTGCCGTCACTTTTTTTAGAGCTGTTAAGGATAGGAATATGCAAAAGCACATCACCTGCAGAGCCGAGAGTCATGGTGCTGATTCTGGTGGGACCCTGAGGTGCAGGCTCCGTAGTGGTGACGGTAGCGGGAACGGGAGAAGGAGAGGTGCCTTCGATCTTACCTGTAGAAAGTATCACAGTAAAAGCGACGGTACAGACCAGTATGGCACAGAATACCGCCAGAAATACGGTGGGTAGTGTTTTTGAGCTGTTATTGTTTCGTTTATTTGACGGCATAGGCTTTCTCCTTTTATTTTCTGTAAATAGGATTATACCACGGCAGAGCCTTAAAAACAATACGGAAAGCTTAAAAGTAATTCCTTTGTAACAAAATAGTAAA
Organism: Acutalibacteraceae bacterium; assembly: GCA_045604465.1. Lineage (GTDB taxonomy): Bacteria > Bacillota > Clostridia > Oscillospirales > Acutalibacteraceae > UBA6857. The sequence goes on along the minus strand of JAZUOC010000108.1, from coordinate 3,479 downwards.
CAAAAAATACTGCAAATGCTCATTTAATTTTACATAAATGTAAAAATTAATTTATTTTAATTGTTTTGTTTGACATTGACTTTTAATGATGATACACTTACATCTGTGTTATAAGATGGATAGGTATGCTTTCTGCGAAGAAGGTAGGCTTTTACAGGGTGTTTTTTTTCTCTTTGAGCCCCGTAAACCATCTTCGAAATTATATAACAGAGGAGGCAAGGAAGCAAAGGGAAGGCGGGAAATCCGCACAGCTTATGATCTGATAATTACTTTAATATATATAAATTCTAAATTCGGAAGGATAATAAAATGAAATTACCTGAAATAGACTTTACTCCCGTAAGTCATCCTTATCCCGAAACTACAATGTTCGGCGCAATCGAGCTTTCGGCCAAAAGAGTTCCTCAGGCTCCTGCTCTTGACTTTATGGGAAAAATCACTACATACGAAAAGCTCGTGGAAAAAATCGAGGACGCTGCCAAGGCCTTCATAAGCTACGGCATAAAAAAGGACGATGTAGTTACCGTATGTATGCCTAATACTCCTCAGGCTATCGTGTGTCTCTACGCTCTTAACAGAATCGGCGCCATAGCCAATATGGTACATCCTCTTTCCTCACAGAAGAACATCACCTTCTATCTTGACTACTCTGAAAGCAAGATGATTCTCACCCTTGACCAGTTCTATGAGAAGGTGCTCAAGGCTGTGGGCGAGGCCGAAAGGGATGTGGTTATTCTTACTGCGAGGATTCAGAATGAGCTTCCTTTTATTAAAAGTGTTGCCTACAAATATCTCAAAAATAAGGATAATAATAAATTTCCCACCCGTGAAAAGGATATTGTTTGGGCAGATTTCGTAAAGAAAGGCAAGGATGCAGTGCTTCCTCCCGTCGAATTCAGTAAGGAAAAAACTGCGGTTATCCTTTACAGCGGCGGCACCAGCGGCACACCCAAGGGTATCCAGCTTTCAGACTTTAACTTCAATGCTCTCGGTATGCAGGTAGCTGAAATCTCAGGCTGTAATCTCGACTACGGCTGTAAGTTCCTTTCTGTTATGCCTGTATTCCACGGCTTCGGACTGGGTATCGGTATTCACACCGTTCTCGAAAACGGAGCTCTGTCCATTCTTATCCCTCAGTTTACGAAGGAAAGCTATGCCAAGGCAGTTCTCAAAAATAAGCCTAACTTCATCGCAGGTGTTCCTACTCTTTATGAGGCTCTTCTTAAGGTTGATGTTTTCAAGGGAGCAGATCTCTCATTCCTTATCGGTGTCTTCAGCGGCGGTGACGCTCTGAGTCCCGAGCTGAAGAAGAGAGCAGATGCTTTCTTTAAAGAGCATAAGGCTGACCTTCAGATACGCGAGGGCTACGGCCTTACCGAATGTGTTACCGCTTCCTGCGTAACACCCGTTGACCGCTCCAAGGTCGGCAGCATCGGTGTACCTCTCAGAGATATGCAGTATAAAATCGTAGAGCCGGGCACCTTCAATTATCTTCCTGCAGGTGAAATGGGTGAAATTATCCTCACAGGTCCCACCCTTATGCTCGGCTATATGAAGGCTGACGAAGAAAATGCCAAGACTATGCGTAAGGATGAAAAGGGAACTACATGGCTCTTTACGGGCGATGCAGGCTATATGGACGAGGAAGGCTTCGTTTACTTCAAGCAGAGAATGAAGAGAATGATAGTAACCAGCGGCTACAATGTATATCCCTCACATGTAGAAAATATTCTCGATAAGCACGAGGCAGTAGACTGCTCCTGCGTAATCGGTGTCAAGGATCCTTATAAAATGCAGAGAGTAAGAGCATACATCGCTCTTAAGTCGGGCTTCGAAGCAAATGATGAAACCAAGGCAAAAATCCTCGGATACGCTAAGGAATATCTCGACGTATTCGAAAGACCGAAGGAAATTATCTTTAAGGACGAGCTTCCTAAAACTCTCGTAGGTAAGGTAGCCTACCATACTCTCGAGGAAGAGGCGGCAGCAGAAGAGGAGGCTATGGCAAAATGAGTAAGAAGGTAACAAAGCTCGGCAGCGGGTACTATTTTAACTGTTTTGCAATGAAAACTATCATCGCGCTTCTTAAAAACAAGGTTATCGAAGAAAATAACGTTCATCTCGAATACTACAAGCCGAAGCACAAGTCTTTTCTATTTATCTGTAATCATACGGAAGCCGCCGATCCCGGTTATGAGATGGCAGCAATGAAAAAATACATCAGATATATAGCAAGCGACCACACTCTCAGAATGAGTCTCGGCTGGGCGTTCAGACTTTTCGGCGGTGTTATCATCAAATACAGAGACAGACCCTCCGATGCACTTATGGATGACATCAAGGCTAACCTTAAGGCCGGTATTCCCGTAGGTCTTCACGCTGAGGGCGCTATGTCCATAAACGGACAGACAGGTTATTTTTCCGATAACACAGGCAGACTCGTAAAAGAGTCCGGTGCTGCACTCATTACATACAAGTTTGTCGGTGGATACCTCAGAAGTCCCCGCTGGGCAAACAAATCAAGAAAAGGACCTATCATCGGACATTTCGTAGGTGAGTACTCTCCTGAGGAGCTTTCTAAGATGACCGTAGAGGAAATCAATGAGCTTATCCGCCGTGACATTCACGTAAATGTTTATGACGAGCAGAGAAAGAATCCTCTTTCCTATGACGGTGAAAACCTCGCTGAATGTGTGGAAAGAATTCTTTATATGTGTCCGAAATGCGGTCAGGTAGGCACTCTTCACAGTAAGGGAGACGACCTTAAATGTGACTGCGGTGCAGTTTATACCATGAAGGCAGACGGCTTCTTCCACGGTGACGATGTGGTTTACGATAATGTTTACGACTGGGATATGTGGCAGAGAAAGCAGTGGAAGGAAAAGCTTCTTTCAGCTAAAGACGGTGAGCTTATTTTCTCTGAGGGCGGACAGATTGTACGTCTTGTAAAGGAAGATGAGGATGAAGTTCTTTCTGAAAACGCTACTCTTTCCCTTTATAAGGACAGATTCGAAATCGCTCTCGAAGACAAGACAATAGTTATGTCGATGAAAAAAGTAAAACAGGCATCTCTTGCGTCTAAGGAAACTCTTTTCCTTGTCGATGACAGAATGTTCCTGGACATCAGAAGTCACACACCCAGAGCCTCGACGAAATATGTCGCCGCCTGGAGATACCTTAACGGTAAGGAATATTATTAAAAGAAGGGTCGGGAAAACTTCTAAATTTCCCGACTTTTTTATGTTGACTTTAAAAGTAAAGAGTGCTAAAATAAGATAACTTATTCACTGTTCCCTTTTACTTATTACTTTAAATATACGCCTCCTTAGTTAAATGGATATAATAAACCCCTCCTAAGGGTTAGTTGTGGGTTCGATTCCCGCAGGGGGTGCCATAAACAAGCCGACATTGAGTCGGCTTGTTTATTTGTTAAATGGATATAAGAACCTTTTGCCTGCGGCAAAAGAACCTTGTTACTC